>JAAVGM010000024.1 GCA_014800245.1 Bacteroidales bacterium
TTATCTATGAGATAAAAGCAGATTAGACCTGTCGGTCTTGGCAGATGGGAGCAGACTCTTCATTCGTATGTGTCCTGCTCGGATCTCCGCTGACCGGTAGGTCAGAACTATCTGCTTTTTTACTCTGCTCCCGTATATGTCTAAAAATGACCATATAAAAATCCCCGTTCAATCTGCTTAAATCTTGCGTAACAAGCCGTAAGGCGATCCAGCGTACGGACCTTCCCTTTATCCAATGGGGATTTTTGAGGATAATCATTTCATTTTTCTTTCAGCCGATTTTCTTATCCTATCAATTCGAGGGATATTCTTTTTCGGGCTGTGTCGATATCAATCACCTTCACTTCCACTCTCTGTCCGAGGGATAGGATATCCGTCACGGCATTCACGCGGCGGCCGAGCTTGGAAATGTGAATAAGTCCATTCTCCTTTATCCCTAAATCTACGAAAGCTCCGAAGGCGGTGATGTTATTCACCACTCCCGGCAAAACACGCCCGATTGCGAGCTGGGAGAAATCATCCACCTCCGGCACGAAAGCTCCCGAATTATCATCAGTGCGAGGATCACGGCCGGGCTTGCGAAGCTCCTTTACGATATCTTCCATTGTCTCCAATCCGCCCACGCCGGCAGCGGCGAGAGCCTTCAGGTCGAGCCGATCCAAAAGTTCGTTATTGGCAGCGAGATCGGCAGGCTTCACCTTAAGCGATTTAGCCATCTTATCCACAATTCCATAACTTTCAGGATGTATGCCTGTATTATCAAGCGGCTCCTTGCCCCCCGGCACGCGCAAGAAACCGGCGCACAATTCAAAAGCCTTGTCTCCAAGCCGGGGCACCTTCTTCAGATCCTTCCTCGAACTGAAATCGCCATTAGCCGCACGATAAGCCACGATATTGGAAGCTAAAGCCGGTCCGATCCCCGAAACATAGGAAAGAAGACGCTCCGAAGCTGTGTTGACATCCACTCCCACGGCATTCACACAGCTCATCACAGTGTAATCGAGGGCATTCCTCAAAGCTGTCTGATCCACATCGTGCTGATACTGACCCACGCCGATAGATTTGGGGTCAATCTTCACCAACTCCGCAAGAGGATCAATCAGACGGCGACCGATAGAGACCGCTCCGCGGACCGTGACATCCTTATCCGGAAATTCCTTCCTTGCAATATCCGAAGCGGAATAGACAGAAGCCCCATCCTCGCTCACCACAAACACCTTCTCCGGCGCAATCAATCCGGAAGATTTCAGGAAACGCTCCGTTTCGCGAGAGGCTGTGCCATTACCTAAGGAAACGACCTCCAATTTATGCTTCTTGATGAGACGGTCGAGCGTTCTTTTAGCTCCTTCAATGTCATTCTTGGGAGCGGTGGGATAAATCACACCGTCATCGAGCAGATTCCCCTGCGCATCAAGAGCCACAACCTTGCAGCCCGTTCGATAGCCGGGGTCGATTGCCAATACCCTCTTCCCTTTAAGAGGGGAGGCCAGGAGAAGCTGGCGGAGGTTGGAGGCAAAAATATCTATCGCCACCTTATCCGCATTCTCCTTCAATTCATTGGAAACCTCATTCTCCACCGAAGGCTTAAGCAATCTTTTCGATGCATCGCATACGGCATCCTCAATCACCTCGCGGCAATCTCCCGAAGCCGACCGAGGCACAAAAGCACGGCAGAGGGCATCATCAAGGGAATCTGCATTATCCCCCAAAGAATATTTCACCTTCACCAATCCTTCACGCTCAGCACGGCGCAAGGCAAGATACTGATGAGAAGCCATTCTGCGCACCGACTGAGAGAAATCGGCATATTGTGCAAGCGACGAGGCGGCTATCTCTGACTCCTTCCCCTTCGCCACACTGCAAACGATGGAAGCCGATCGGTTGAAGGTGTTACGGGTGATATTGCGGAGGCGAGTGGATTCCGAAGCCCATTCGGCAATTATATCCATAGCCCCTTCGATATCCTCCTCATCGGCAGCCGGGAGATACCCCGACATAATTTTCTTAGCCATAGGTTCGAGACCTTTCTCTCTGGCGATAGTAGCCCGGGTGCGCTTTTTAGGTTTGAAGGGGGCATAGATATCCTCCACTTCCGTCATGGTCTTTGCTTCGGCGAGCGCACGGCGCAGATTATCCGTCATAGCCCCTGCACTCTCGATAGCATCAGCCACAAACTCACGTCGCGCTTCAAGTTCGCGGACCTGTTTGAGAGCTGTTTCAATGGCGCGTATGCTCACCTCATCAAGCGAGCCGGTGCGCTCCTTGCGATAACGGGAAATGAAAGGGACAGTGGCCCCCTCATCGAGAAGTTCGATCACTGCCGAGACCCCTTTTAAGGGGAGACCCGTGCGTTCCGCCACAGCGGATGATATATTATTGGTCATTATAATTCTTATTATAGTTATGAAAGGAGGGCAAAATTAGAGAAATGAGAGGATATATACAAATTTGTTGAGCCAAATATTTGGATGGGAAAGGAATTATGATTAAATTTGCAATGCAATTCCGGCTGATGCACAAGCGGAAGACGGAAGTGGAAAAATTTGGCTGCTTGCAACCACTCTAAAAAATGCTAAAACTGCAATTGTATTCCCCATTCAATCCAAAGATGCGAGGGATATAAATGTATGTGGTTACACTAATATTTTGCAAGATAGAGCGGAAGTTAGCAGTGATGCCGGCTTCCGTTCATTATTTATATCCGAATTGCAGAGATAATAAATTGAAAAATTAACAGAAAGAAAAATAAAATATGAATTATCTATTCACATCAGAGTCAGTGTCGGAAGGACACCCCGACAAAGTATCCGACCAGATAAGCGATTCTCTTCTCGACGAATTCCTTGCTCAGGATCCTGAGAGCCATGTGGCGATCGAATCCCTTTGCACCACAGGTCAGGTGGTGGTAGCAGGCGAAGTAACATCCGATGCCTATGTTGATATTCCGAAGGTGGCACGCAAGGTGATCCTTGATATCGGCTACAATCGCGGAGCTTACCGTTTCGACGGAGATGCCTGCGGAATCTTCTCCGCCATCCATGAGCAATCACAGGATATCAACCGCGGAGTGAAACAGGACAAGGAGCAGGAAACAGCAGATGAAGCTGATCTCCAGGGAGCAGGCGACCAGGGGATGATGTTCGGCTATGCAGTGGATGAAACCGAAAATTATATGCCTCTCACCCTCGACCTGTCGCATCTTATTCTCCGCGAACTCGCTGACATTCGCCGCGAAGGGAAAGAGATGACCTACTATCGCAAAGGGAAATGCACTTCTTATCTTCGCCCCGATGCAAAGAGCCAGGTGACAGTGGAATACGACGAGAACAACAAGCCCGTGAGAATCCACACCATCGTCGTGTCCACTCAGCACGATGAATTCGTGGCGCCGCTTGCCGACACTCCCGAAGCACAGAAAGCGGCCGACAAAGAGATGCTTGCCCAGATCCGCAAGGATGTGGAGGAGGTTTTGCTTCCGAGAGTGAAGGCCAAGCTTCCCGAGAAGATTCAGGCAATGTTTGATGACAATCTCATCCTCCACGTCAATCCGACAGGGAAGTTTGTGCTTGGCGGTCCGCACGCCGATACCGGCTTGACAGGAAGAAAGATCATAGTTGACACCTACGGCGGACGCGGCGCCCACGGCGGGGGGGCATTCTCAGGAAAAGATCCTTCCAAGGTGGACCGTTCGGCAGCCTATGCATGCCGTCATATAGCCAAGAACCTTGTAGCTGCAGGAGTGGCAGGAGAGGTATTGGTGCAGGTGGCATATGCCATCGGCAAGGCAGAGCCCGTGAGCCTTTACATCAACACCTACGGCACATCGAAAGTGAATCTCACCGATGCCGAGATAGCGGAGAAGGTTAAAAAAATCTTCGATCTCCGACCCAAGACAATAGAGAAAAACCTCAAGCTCCGCAATCCGATCTATCGCGAGACAGCCAGCTACGGACATATGGGACGCAAGCATGAGATAGTGAAAAAAGAGTTTGAAGTGCCGGGACAGAAAGAGAAATTGGTGCGTGAAGTGGAACTCTTCACATGGGAGAATCTTGACGCAGTGGATAAAATAAAAGAGGAATTTGCTCAAAACTTTGGCAAATAATTGAAAAATAGTTATCTTTGCACGTTAAAATGCCTATAATAGATACGAATTTATTAAAGAGGCGCTTCTTTTGGTGCGTGAGGATGCACGGGGAGAAGGAGAGATTGTAAAGATATTTATTTTAACCACAGCCAATTAAACAGCAACATAAAGAATGGCAACATTAGAGAAAATCAGAAGCAAATCGGGCTTGCTGATCGTGGTGATAGGCTTAGCGCTATTAGCCTTCATCATCGGCGACGCCCTGACCAACAGCCGCAATATCTTCGGCGACCACACCACAGTGGCGAAGATTGGATCGGCGAAAGTTGACATCACCGAGTATCAGCAGAAACGCGAGCAGCTTAATCAGCAGCTTGAGGATGCGCGTCGTCAGAATCCCGCCAGCGTGGCGAATTTCGACACTCAGACCCTCCCCGAGCTTGCTATCCAGCAGTTGCTTCAGGAGCAGCTCCTCCTCAATGCCGCCGACAAGGCAGGGATTCAGGTTACAGGAAATCTTCTCCGCCACTATTTGCTTGAGATGCCCGGCAATCAGGATGTGATGCGTCTCGTGCAGCAGCTCAATCAGGCCGGTCTCGGCGTGCAGAGCGCGCAGCAGGCATATGAGCTTATCTTCAACCCCAAGCGCAATGGTATGACCGACGCTCAGATGGAGCCTTATCAGCGTCTCTGGCTCTCTGTTGAGAACAGCACCAAGGCCGACGTGGCTCGTCAGATCTATGCGCGTATCCTCCAGAAGAGCGTAAAGGCTAACGACCTCGACAAGAAAGCTCTCTATAATGATTATGTGAACACCGCTCAGGTGAAACTCGCATATCTTCCTTTCGGCACACTCGATGAGAAGGAATATCCCGTGAGCGATGCAGAGCTCAAGAAGATGTATGATGAGAAGAAGAACGATTTCAAGGTTGACGAAGCCACTAAGGATGTAAGCTTCATCGCCGTGAGCATCGCTCCTTCGCAGAAAGACCTCGAAGATTGCCGTCAGCTCGCAGAGCGCACAGTGAAAGCTCTTTCCGACAGCGCTTCTCAGCTCAGCAAGGATCTTAAGAAGGATGGTGTGGTTCTCACTCACCACGCACTCCGCGCTTCCGACCTTCCCAACGGCTTGATGAAGGATTTCATCCTCAATGGCCCGAAGGATAGCGTGAAGCTTGTGAGCCAGAATATGCAGGGCTTCAGCGCCGTTCGCGTGACAGGCCGCACTTCTGAAATCGATTCAATCCAGGTGAATGTGGTGATGGCCGCAACTGTTGACCTCGGCAAGAAGCTCAAATCTCAGCTCAACGCCGGTCTGCCTGCCGATTCAATCACTGTTCGCTTCTCTGCCGACAGCGTGATGCCGCAGCTCAACCAGTGGATTCCCCTCTATACAGCTCAGGGCGCAACCAACGCTCTTGCTAAGGAGACTCTCGACAGCCTCGTGAATGCAGGCGGAAAATATATCACAATCAATGAAGGCGCACAGGGTATGGTGATCGCATCTCTTGTGAAGCAGAATGCTCCTGTCACCATCTATGATTACGATGAAGTGAACTATGTGCTCGGTCCCAGCACCAAGACTGTGAACGACGAGCGTGAAAAACTTGAGAAATTCCTTGCTGCCAACCCTAATGCAGCTGATTTCGCCAAGAATGCAGAGAAAGCAGGTTTCACTGCTCAGCGTCTCAGCTTGACTCAGAGCAGCCCGGCTGTTCCCCGCATGATGGGTATGAACTCCTACTTCCCCGAGAGCCGTCAGGTGGTGCGTTGGGTGATGATCGATGGCAAGCCCGGTCAGGTGAGCCACATCTACGAGGCTAAGAGCGCAACCAACCCCGTTCTTTATGCAGTGGCAGTGGAAAGCTCTTACGACGATTACACTCCCCTCAGCAATCCTGATGTGAAGAACTATCTTACCGAGCAGGTGCGCCGCTCAAAGGCAGGTGATAAGCTCGTGGAGAAATATAGCAAGAACACTCAGAGCATTGAGACAGCAGCAAAGGCAATGGGTGTGGATGTAAGAACCCTCGATACTTTCCGTTTCGGCATGAGCGGCAATGTTCGCGATGCAGCCGTGATGGGTAAGATCAACGGCACGAAAGCCGACAACAAGGTAGTGATCGTGAAGGGCGACGACGGTGTGTATGTTTATCAGGTTACAGGCAAGAAGAAAGAAAACTTCCCCTACAATGAGCAGCAGTACGCACAGCAGTATCTCCAGCAGATCAACCCCAACTTGATTCAGATGCTCATGGGCAACAACAAGCTCAAGAACAACATCTACAAGTTTGAGGCCGGAGATTGATCAAATCAGAGAATGTTAAAATCAGAATAGGAAAAGAATTGTTTCATAACAAGATTTTGAAAGTTAGTAATTCTATCGAAGGAGCGACGAAGTGATTTCGGCGCTCCTTTATTTATGTGCCTGTTTATGTGTTTATGTGCCTATTTAGGGAGACGTTTTCTTTATATTTCGGCGAATAATGATTAACTTTGCAATTGAAGCGATTCGAGCGGTCAACTTCGACTGTCCGGAATTGTTTCAATAACAAAGAAAGTCATGGAAAAACAGGATAACAAGCCCAAGCTTATAGGGATGACCCTCGCCGAGCTCCAGGATGTGGCGTTCAGAGGGAAGATGCCTAAGTTTGTGGGCAAACAGCTCGCAGAATGGCTCTACGATAAGAAAGTTACGGATTTCGAGTCGATGGCCAATATATCAAAGAAAAACAAGGAATGGCTGGCGGCCAATTATGAAATAGGTCGTGAGGCTCCGGCACGTCAGTCGAAATCAAGCGACGGCACAGTGAAATATCTCTTCAACGTCGGCAATGGGAACGCAATCGAATCCGTGTATATCCCGGATAAAGATCGCGCCACACTTTGCGTGTCGAGCCAGGTGGGCTGCAAGATGAACTGCTATTTCTGTGCCACCGGCAAACTGGGATTCAAAGCCAACCTTACAGCTGCTCAGATAATGAACCAGATTCTTTCCATCCCCCCCGAACCCAAGAAAGGGGAGATGCCGATGAATCCGCTGACCAACGTTGTGTTCATGGGGATGGGCGAGCCTCTTGATAATTTCAAGGAGGTGGAGAAGGTGATTGAGATTCTTACAGGCCCGTGGGGCTTGGCATGGAGCCCGAAGAGAATCACTGTCTCCACTGTAGGCAAGCTCCCCCAATTGAAAGAACTGCTCGACCGCACTCAGGTCCATGTGGCTGTCAGCGTACACACTGCGGACACCCCCCAGCGCGAATCGATGATGCCGGCGCAGAGGGCATTCCCGATCTCAAGCGTGATGCATACGCTTGCCGGCTATGACTTCAGCCATCAGAGACGTCTCTCTCTGGAATATATAATGTGGCGCGGCGTAAACGATGATATCGCCCATGCCGACATGCTCGTGAAATTAATCGGAAAAATCCCTTGCCGCGTGAATCTCATCCGTTTTCATGCCATCCCCGGCGTGGACCTTCACCCATGCAGCGAAGAGAGGATGATAATGTTCAGAAACCATCTGAACTCAAAAGGGATCACAGCCACCATCCGCGCCTCAAGAGGGGAGGATATAGAGGCTGCGTGCGGAATGTTGGCGGCAAAGAAATAAAAAAGAAATGATATGGCAAAAAATATAAGAGTGGGGATCACCCACGGTGATTTCAACGGAGTAGGGTATGAGATAATCGTCAAGGCGCTTGCCGATGAAAAGATACCGGAATTGTTCACTCCGGTGGTGTTCGGAGTGCAGTCGCTTTTCGAGAAGGCACGAAAGGAGTATGGTCAGGAGATGCCCGGAGTGGAGTATATTAAGAATCTCTCACAGGTGAAAGACGGGAAAATCAATTTCCTCGATCTCAGGCTCGGCGATCTTCCATTGCGTGCCGGCGAACCCACAAAAGAATCGGGTGAGGCTGCTGTGGCTGCTTTGGAAGCAGCTGTCGAGGCAATCCGTGAAGGAGACATAGATGTCATGGTCACTGCCCCCATCAACAAAGCGGCTGTGCAGAGCGAGACGTTCCATTTCCCCGGTCATACAGAATATCTCGAAGCCAAGAGCAATCCCGAACCATCAGAGGAAGGGGCAGACGAAGCCCCGACCTTTAAGGCACAGATGATACTCTTCGATGATTATCTCCGCGTGGCGTTGGTTACGACTCATCTTCCCGTGGCAGAGATATCCTCGGCCATAACAAAGGAGAAGGTGTTTGATTCCATCCAGCGTCTCGATAAGGTGTTGCGTTCCGATTTCGGTTGCGAGCGCCCCAAGATAGCGGTGCTCTCCCTTAATCCCCATTGCGGCGACAACGGTCTTTTGGGGGATGAGGAACATACACAAATCATCCCTGCGATAGATGAAGCCTCCGATAAGGGGATCCTGGCTTTCGGACCTTATGCCGCCGACGGGTTCTTTGCCACACATGCCTATCGCAATTTCGACGGAATCCTTGCGATGTATCATGATCAGGGACTTGCCCCATTCAAGGCATTGGCAGGGGAGCACGGAGTGAATTTCACTGCCGGACTCCCCTTTGTAAGGACATCCCCCGATCATGGCACAGCATATGACATCGCTTGGAAAGGGGAGGCCGATCCCACCTCTATGCGCGAGGCCATCTATAAGGCCATAGATATCTATCGCAATCGCGACCGCTATCGACGCGCCTCAGCTAATCCTTTGAGAAAGGCAAGAATGGAGAAGGGCGGTCAGGACAAAACCGTGGATTTGACTAAGGATACTTTGTAAGGTTATAAGTTTATAAGTTTATAAGGTTATAAGGTTATAGGATTTTAGATAAAGTTTAATTCGCTATAGACTATGAATTTCGGAATAATTGCAGCCGGAGAGGGTTCGCGTCTTGTGGAAGAGGGTGTGGCTTATCCCAAGCCGCTCGTGCCTCTGGGCGGACGCCCTATGATCGGCAGGCTGATAGATATTTTCCTCAAGAATGGCGCCGAGAGGATTGCTGTGATTGTGAATGAGGAGATGAAGGAGGTGCAGGAATATCTTTTCAATCTTAAAGAAACGCTCCCCGTTAGTCTCGATATTGTGGTGAAGAGTACCCCTTCCTCGATGCATAGCTTTTATGAAGTGGCGCATCTTCTCGATGGGCATGGACGCTTCATCGCCACAACCGTTGACACCATCTTCCACGAGAAGGATTTCACCCGATATGTGGAAGCTTACTCGGCAGCCCCGGCTGAGGACGACGGCATGATGGCGCTCACACGCTATATCGATGATGAGAAACCGCTCTATGTGGAAGTAGATGAGAACGATGGATTGATCAAGGCATTCCTCGACCGACCCACTCCGGAATCTGTGTTCGTGTCGGGAGGAATTTACGGGCTTAATTCTTCAGCTGTGCGTGTGCTCGACAGATGCATGGATCAGGGTGTGAGCCGCATGCGTAATTTCCAGCGCGAACTCATCGCAGCGGGTTTGAAAATAAAGGGGTATGATATGGGGAAGATAATTGATGTGGATCATGCCGGAGATATCCGAAAGGCAGAAGAATTTATCAAATAATATGGATATAAAGATAGCGGGAGTGTTGCGCGCAGGCGCATATTCTCCCAATCATATAGGGAATGATGCGGCAATCCTTAATGCCGCTGCAGAGGAGCTTCGCAAGAGAGGCTGCAAGGTGAATATTTATAGCGAAGAGCAATTCCTTAACCTCGATGTCGAGGAGGATGTGATTTTGAATATGTGTCGCGGTCAGAAGGCAATCGAGAAGCTGCAGGCACTCGAAGAAAGCGGCAAGCTCGTGATCAACTCCGGATTCGGTATAGAGAATTGCACCCGCGAGCGTATGACACGCATCCTCTTAGGGAATAACATCCCTTATCCCGACTCTATTATGGTCAATACCAACGAGGATGTGCGCCCCGAACTCGAAAAGAAAGGGTTCAAATCATGCTGGATAAAGCGAGGTGACTTCCATGCCATGCACAAGGAGGATGTGAGCTATTGCCGCCACATAGAGGAGGCACAGGAGGTGCTTCACGAATATTTCTATCGCGGAATCAAGCGTGCGGTGATCAACGTTCATCTCGTGGGCGATCTCATCAAATTCTATGCCGTGCAAGGACAGCCCTTCTTCTATTGGTTTTATCCCTACGACGCACATTACAGCAAATTCGGCGACGAGGCAATCAACGGCAAGCCGAGACATACCGAGTTTGATCCCGAAGCTCTCCACGCAATGTGTGAGAAAGCAAGCAAACTGATGGATGTGAAGATATTTGGCGGCGACTGCATCATCGATGCCGACGGCACGGTGCGTATCATCGATTTCAACGACTGGCCCAGCTTCGCACCCTGTCGTGCGGAGGCTGCCCCATATATAGCGAAATGTGTATTGCAGTCGATCAAGGAATGGCGTAAAGAGAAAGGGGAGGAATAATCTATGGCAGAGAATAATACAGAAAAGAAAAGCGGTTTCAAGGATTCCTTGAAATCGATGGACACCGAAGAGACCTTCGACCTTATCTTTTACCGCCCCATAGGATATGCATGGGCATGCTTGGCCAAAAAACTTGGAATCACCCCCAATGCCATCACCATCGCTTCCATTTTCCTTGGCGTAGGCGCGGGGATATGTTTCTATTTCAATGACCTCTGGATCAATATAGCAGGCGTAATCCTTCTTGTATGGGCCGACAGCTTTGACAGTGCCGATGGGCAGTTGGCGCGAATGACAAAGCAATATTCGCGCATCGGGCGTATCCTCGACGGATTGAGCGGCGATTTCTGGTTTGCCGCAATTTATATTGCAATCTGTCTGCGAGAGAATGTGACGAGCGAATTTTTCATGGATCATAAGTGGGTGATCTGGGTAGTGGCTGTCGTTACGGGGATAGTACACGGCACTCAGGCTGCCATGGCCGACTATTATCGCCAATTCCACCTCTATTTCCTCAAAGGAGAGGATGGGAGCGAACTGGAAACAGCCTCCAACCTTTGGGAGAAATATCATTCCTTGAGCTGGAAACATAACTTTTGGCAGAAACTGACGATGATGTTCTATACCAACTACACCGTAGGTCAGGAAAAGCGCACCCCTTGGATGCAGCGACTCCGCAAGGCGCTCCGCGAGAAATATCATGGCAATATCCCTCAGGGTTTCCGCGATGCATTCCGCGCCAAGAGCAAGCCCCTTATGAAATATACCAATATCCTTTCCTTCAACACCCGCACGTTTGCTTTATTTGCAGCCATTCTCATCTTCCGGATGCCATGGTTATACTTCGCTTTTGAACTTACTGTGCTTAATTTCATTTTAATATATATGATGGTTCGTCACGAACGCATCTGTCGCAATTTCTGCGAGGAATTGAAAGAAGGGAAAGAATTTAATTAATATTGTGAAGTATGAATCTTGACATTTCAAAAATAAAAGGGATAATCTTTGATTATGGTGGCACGCTCGACACGGGCGGCGACCATTGGAGCGTAGTGATTTGGTCGGCATATCAGAAAGCGGGGGTGGCAGTGAATGAAGCTGAGTTCCGCGAGGCATATGTCTTTGCAGAGCGTGAATTGGCGCGTACTCGCCATATCCTCCCCGAGCATGATTTCGGCGATCTCCTTAATATAAAGATGAAGCTCGAATTGCAATGGCTATCTGAAAACGGTCATTTCCCCCCTGCCGAGGTGGATGACAAAGCTAAGGAAGTGGCGGGTTATTGCTATGAGGCAGCCAAGAGCAAGGTGGGAGAGGCTAAGCCTGTTTTGGAGGAGCTGATGAAGAAATATCCTTTGGTGTTGGTATCTAATTTCTACGGCAATATCGAGAATGTGCTCAAGGATTTCGGAATCGGCCATTGCTTCAAGAAGATTATCGAAAGTGCGGTGGTGGGTGTAAGAAAGCCCGATCCAAAGATTTTTGAGTTGGGAGTAAAGGCTCTTGATCTTAAGCCTGAAGAAACGCTTGTGGTAGGCGACAGCTACGGCAAGGATATCGTTCCGGCGGAGAAGATCGGCTGCCAGGTGCTCTGGATTAAGGGGCAGGGATGGACAGCTGCCGAGGATGCACAGACCCACGACAACATCATCTCCGATATAAAGGAAGTAGGGGAGATATTAGGGTAAATTTCAAAAATATTCCTCATAATAGAGGATAAAACTAAAATGCCTTATTAAAGTTTTTTAAATAAAATTTTAATAAGGTATTTATTTTTAACTTAAATTATATATTTAGATGAAGTGTTAACATAAATTAAGGAATAAGTATAATAATTTTAGGTTAAAATACTTTGTGAAATGTAAAAATGAAAGTAATTTTACATGCTCAAATTTCCCGACGAGGGAAAAGCGACAGGAAAGGGTATGAAATATAGGGAATCAACCTTATAAAATAGCAGCCTTTCATGAAACAGAAAAAATAACAATAACAAAGAATATTTAGACAGTTATGGCAAAGAAAGCAGAAGCACCCAAGGGTAAGCTTGGTGTTTTGGTAGTAGGTCTTGGTGCTGTTACCAGCACATTCATGACCGGTGTGCTTATGGCTCGCAAGGGTCTTGCAAAGCCCGTAGGATCAATGACTCAGTATGACAAGATCCGCGTAGGCAAGGGCGAAGACAAAAAATATCTCCACTATAAAGACATCGTTCCTATTGCAGAGCTCGATGACATCGTATTCGGTGCATGGGACGTATATCCTGCAAACGCATACGAATCAGCAATCAACGCTGAGGTTCTCAAAGAGAAAGATATCAATCCTGTGAAGGATGAGCTTGAGGCTATCAAGCCTATGAAGGCGGCTTTCGACAAGAACTATGCAAAGCGTCTTGACGGCGACAATGTGAAGGATGTTAAGGATCGTTGGGATATGGTGGAGCAGCTCCGCGAAGATATCCGCAACTTCAAGAAGGAGACAGGCGTAGAGCGCGTAGTAGTGCTTTGGGCAGCTTCTACTGAGGTTTATGTTCCGGTTGATGAGGAGGTTCACGGCTCTTTGGCAGCTCTTGAGGCAGCAATGAAGGCCGACGACAAAGAGAGAATCGCTCCTTCTATGTGTTACGCTTATGCAGCGCTTTCAGAGGGTTGTCCTTTCATCATGGGTGCGCCTAACACAACAGTGGATATCCCTGCAATGTGGGAGCTTTCCGAGAAGACAGGTATGCCTATCGCCGGCAAGGACTTCAAGACAGGTCAGACTCTCGTTAAGTCAGGTTTCGCTCCGATCATCGGCACACGTATGCTCGGTCTCAGCGGTTGGTTCTCAACCAACATCCTCGGTAACCGCGATGGTCTCGTGCTTGATGAGCCCGCAAACTTCCGCACTAAGGAGGTTTCCAAGCTTTCTACTCTTGAGAGTATCCTCGTTCCGGAAGAGCAGCCCGACCTCTATGGCCATGGCAACGATGAGGACACTCAGTATTACCACAAAGTGCGCATCAACTATTATCCCCCGCGCAATGACAACAAAGAGGGATGGGACAACATCGACATCTTCGGATGGATGGGCTATCCGATGCAGATCAAGATCAACTTCCTCTGCCGCGACTCAATCCTTGCTGCTCCTCTTTGCCTTGACCTCGTGCTTCTCAGCGACCTCGCTGCACGCGCAGGCCGTCATGGCATCCAGCGCTTCTTGAGCTTCTTCCTCAAGAGCCCGATGCACGACTACACTAAGGGTGAAGTGCCTGTGAACCACCTCTTCCAGCAATATACAATGCTGAAGAACGCTATCCGCGAGATGGGTGGCTATGAGGCTGACGAGGAGATCGATTAATCCGATACAACTCTTTTTATAATATTAGGTTAAGGCGGCGTTTCCTGCGGGAAAGGCCGCCTTTCTCATTTTTTTGGCTTTATAAGCAGATATTTGTAAATAATTTTGTAAATTTGCATAATCCAAAATTGAGACGATAAGTTTTTAAATGGGACGACAGGCAGCGTTCCTAAGCTAACTAACTGAGTCCAAATTAACTAACTGAGATTATGGCCGAAGTTTCGGACGAACATATAGAAAGCATCTCCCATGAACGAAAGCGAGGAAGGCGCGTAGCGGCGAAAGTGATGAAGAGCGATGCCCTCGGATTCACATTCCTGCGATCTATCGTCACGTCGCAATGCTCCTCATGGACAGATATGCTCATAAGCTTCGCGCTCTTTGCATGGGTGCATCTCACGCCATTCCTTTCCACAGCCATCGGTGCGTTTGTAGGAGGAGTGGTAAATTGCGTGATGAACTACCGCTTCACTTTCCATGCCCAAGAAGTGCCATGGAAAGCTGTGATAGTGAAATTCGCATTGGTATGGGCCGGCTCCCTTCTTCTCAACTCCTATGGCACCCACGCCCTCTACTATCTTTTCACAAAATGGGATTGGCTCATTGAAATGGGTTTCCGTCCCGACGGATTCTTTGCCGCCGCGCGTCTGCTCACATCCCTGATAGTGTCGTTGGCATGGAATTTTATTTTGCAACGTTATTTTGTGTATCGCACCACAAGATTCGACAAAGCAATTGTGGAATTTGTAGGTCGTCTTCCCTTCATCCCCAAAGGGGAAAAAGAGGAGATGGAAGAATAGGAATTCAATCAGTTCAGACGTTTTATTAACGAATACTTCAAGAAAGTAAGTTAGTATTATGGAAAATCAACAAACTACCGTAGCCCCTGAGAAGGTAAAGGCTTCAGGAGAGAATAAATATAAGGATTATGTGATCCGCCCCGATGTGCTCAACAGCGAGGATATCATGAATATGGTGCCGCGGCTTAGAGGGCATGAAAAGTTTGTGGAGAAAGTGATGCATCTCTTCATGTTTGATGAAGTGAACCGCGTGCATGGCGCATGGTGTCATGACCCGGGGCCGGCATTTGCCCGTCATCTTATCGATGACGAGTTTCATACTCCGCTGCGGGTGGATAATGAAGATGTGCTTGCCCGATTCAAGGAAGGGGCATATATCACTGTCAGCAATCATCCTTTCGGCTCGATTGACGGAATAGCATTGATAGCATTAGTCACGAAATACAGACCCGAATACAAGGTGATGGTGAATATGATTTTGGGAAAGATCACAGCCATGGGTCCGAATTTCATCACCGTCGATCCCTCCTCATCACCCGATGCCGATAAAAGGAAAGTTTCAGTCAATGGAATCCGTGAGGCACTTCGTCAGCTTAAGGACGGGGAGCCTTTAGGTTTCTTCCCTGCCGGGGCAATGAGCAAGAGCAATTGGAAAAACTTCTTGGTAGATAGGGAATGGCAGCCGTCAGTGCTTCAGATTATAGCAAAAGCGAAGGTGCCCGTGATCCCCATCTATTTCCATGGTAACAACACATGGTGGTTTAATTTCTGGGGACACGCCTGTTGGCCTCTCCGATCGCTGCTTCTCCCTCGCCAACTCTTCAATCATAAGAAGAATAAAGAGATGCACATATCCGTAGGAGAACCGATCATGCCTGAAGAGCAGGCCAAATTCAAGGGAGATCCCGAAGCCCTCGGAAAATATCTTCGCGAAAAGACATATGAGCTATCCAAGCTCAAATAGTTAAGTAGCTGCTTATCTGAAAAGATTCACAATCTTATACCCTATATCCTGCATAGTCAGGATAAAGGGGGAGATGAAAGGTATTTGGGGAGAGAGCAATGCGCGGTAATGCGACTTGCGGGCAGTGGTGAATAGTTTGAGCTGAGCCGGATGTATATTCACATCGATGCGGGTATCCATATTGGCGGGCTCTCCGTCGAGATGAGCAGCGCCTTGAGTCCTTCTGATTATGGTTACATTCGGCGCACGGAAAGTCGTGGCCTTTGCCGTCTTTCCCACAAGCCCCGTAAGTACGTCGATTCCGGCAAGAGCTAATTTCAGAGGCGAGCCTTTATGGATGATAGTGATATCAAGCAATCCATCCTTAATGGAGGCAGTGGGAGCTATATAAGCGTTATTCCCATATTGAGAGGCATTGCAGCATGCCACTAACAGCGCCTCCTCCGTTACTGTCTCCCCATTGGCAATTATGGTGTACTCCTCCGAACGATATTTCACAAATTCATCAAGCGTGGTCTGAAGATATGTGGTCAGTCCGCGCTTCCCTTTTTCGCTGAACTTATATGTCACCTCGGCATCAAACCCGATTCCGAAAGTGCAGAAGAATGGATGGTCGTTTGCTGTGGCATAATCGCAAGCAATCACTCTGTCTTCGGCAATCACACGCATTGCCCCCTTCACGGTCATGGGGATATTGAGATGTCGGGCAAGACCGTTGCCCGAACCCATGGGGATGATTCCCAAAGCCACATCCGATCCTCGGAGCGCTCGCGCAGTCTCATTCACAGTGCCGTCGCCTCCGCAGGCTATCACTCCATAATAACCCTTTTCGATAGCCTCCTTGGCAAGACGTGTGGCATCGTCCGGGCCGGTAGTGAAGCGTATGTCGGTGGCGAGACTATATTTGATAGCCTCATGGCGTATAGCCTCATCCACGCCTTTCTTGGAGGCAGTGCCTGAGATGGGGTTGATGATCACCATCAGTTGTTTCACTAATCGCATATTTCTTCTCTTATGTGATTATTTCTCTTATGTGATTATAATGTAGCACGAGCTGAAACTTCTTATCTCCACCTTGGGGAGCAATCAGACTGCAAAATTAGTTAAAAAAGAGAAAAGGCGCAAATTATTAGAGATCTCCGAGTTTTTTATTCGTTGGAATCGTGTCGGAGCGAATTGATTATCTCCTCGGCTGTGGGGAGGGGATTGTCGCTCCAGCAGCGAGTGATAATCTGTTGCGGAGAAAGGATATAAATCCTTGGTATTATCGAAGAGGCAAAGAGGTTATAGACTCTTCTGTCGATCTGCGCCGAATAAGGGAGGGTAAGGGAGTTGGCTTCCCAGAAACGCTCCACTGATTCCTTATCCTCTTCACGGGATATGCAGATGATCGGGATGTCAAGGTTCTCCTTTTGAATCTCATCATAAGCTTTCTGAATCTCCGGCAGTTCGCGACGGCAATCTCCGCAGCCGGTATTGAAGAACACTATCACGCTCTCTCTCCCTTTCAGATCGGAAGAGGAGAGGATCTTCCCGTCGTTCATCTCAATTGTAAATTCCGGACAGGAGTCGCCCGGAGCAAGGGATGTCACTTCCGGCTCATCATCGTTGATGCAGGATGAGAGAAAAATAAAAAGAAGAGAGAAGAGCGACAAGAATCTATTCATAGCAGGATAGTTTGAAAATATTTATGTTGGATTTTGCAAATATAATGAATATTCGCAATTAATGATTAATTTTGCAAAGTAAAATAGAGAATAAATACTTATGAGAATAGATATAATCACTGTTATGCCCGAGATGCTGGAACCCTTTTTCCAATGTTCCATATTGAAGCGGGCGCAGGATAAGGGGCTGGCGGAGATTGTGGTGCATAATCTTCGCGACTATACCACCAACAAGCATCGCAAGGTGGATGATTATCCTTTCGGAGGGGAGGCCGGGATGGTAATGACTGTCCAGCCTATCGATGCATGTATATCGGCTCTGAAGGCAGAGAGAGATTATGATGAGGTGATTTTCACATCTCCCGACGGCGAGACTTTTGATCAGCCGATGGCCAATCAGCTTTCTATGCTTGAGAATGTGATAATCCTTTGCGGTCATTACAAAGGGATAGATTGGCGCGTGCGCGAGCATCTGATCACCAAAGAGATCTCCATAGGTGATTATGTCCTTACGGGGGGCGAGCTCCCTGCGGCCGTGATAGCCGATGCGATGGTGCGTTTGATTCCGGGGGTGATAGGGGATGAGCAGTCGGCTCTATCGGATTCTTTCCAGGATAATCTGTTGGCGCCGCCGGTCTATTCCCGTCCGGCGGAGTATAAGGGGTGGAAAGTGCCCGACATTCTTCTTTCCGGTCATGAGGCAAAGATAGCTGAATGGCGATATGAGCAGGCATTGGAGCGCACCCGCCGGTTGCGTCCGGATCTGTTGGAGAAAAAATAATAAGGAAAATACTCTGAGAGTAAAAATTTTTTATTAACTTTGCAAAGTTGATGGAAGCGACTCTGTCAATGTAAGTTTTTGAAGTTAATTAGCCGCAATAGCTCAGTTGGTAGAGCATTTCATTCGTAACGAAAAGGTCATGGGTTCGAGTCCCATTCGCGGCTCAGGAAGGGAGATTTCATAATCTCCCTTTTTTGTTTTATTACTCGTTGATAGGATCACCGAATATATTATTTATTACGGTATCCACAACTTCGTTAAATTTAGATTTGGTGACAAAATAACCCTTTCGCTGAATAGTATCCCGTGTAAGAAAATAAGTAATAATATGAGTTACAAAATATGATTTTCTTTCTATTACGGGTTGGTTTACTATGTCGTCAGCTTTAATTTCAATAGTGTATTTAGGATGATGATTCTTTGTGGAAATAAGCACAGCATAAAACAAACCATCTTCCTCTTCTTGAAGCTCTGGAACGGATACTACTAATGCAGGATGATTCTTAACTGCACCATCTGGTAAAAGAAATGGAACTTCCACTATCTCTCGTTGAAATACGGGGGTCATAGCCATTTGGAAATTACTTCGCTTACAGCAGATTTATGAGTGAATTTAGATGATGCAGCCACACAATTCCCTGACATCTGGATAGAGAATTGTTCCGGATGTTTTTCTTGTGCTTCCTTAATTAAGGCAGAAAGTTCTTCATCCGACATTTGGGATCGAATTGGAATCTTTCTTGATTTATTTGTGTTCGTTGTCATACCTTGTTGATTATGATTTAAGTAGCTAATAAAAATTAATCGATATATGAAGTTTTAAAATCTTGAACGATAAAACTCGTTCTTTTTGGCATATTTTGTTTTGTCATTCAGTCGCATACGAAAGTATGCTCCTTCATTCCGCAGCAAAATCTGCTCAAAAATAACTTCGTTTTATCTGTTCATTAATTTTTATTAGCTACTTACAAATTTAACAAATAAATCTATAAATAGAAGGAAAGAAGGATATTCAAGATGGTTAATAATTGTTAAGAATGAAATGCTTTTATCTTGAAAATTATTAAATTTGTAAGGATTAAAATTATTTAAATCGAGACTATCATGAAAAAAGAGATTAAGACAGAGAAGGCTCCGGGCGCAATCGGTCCGTATAGCCAGGCTGTGAAAGCAGGCAACCTGATTTTTGTATCCGGTCAGCTTCCCATCAATCCTGAGACAGGCGAAATGCCTTCCGACATCAAGGCTCAGACTCGTCAGAGCATCGCTAATATCAAGGCTATCCTTGAGGCTGAGGGCGCTACTCTCGACAATGTGGTGAAGACCACTTGCCTTTTGGCTGATATGTCATACTTCGGCCCGATGAACGAGGTGTATGCAGAGGAATTCAAGGCAGTGTATCCGGCAAGAGCTGCGTTTGCGGTGAAGGAGCTGCCGAAGCAGGCTCTCGTGGAAATTGAAGTCATCGCTTCTGTCGGGGCGTGATAAGGGCGGGTCTGCGGCCTCAAACGAGGGATAAGCATTCGGTCACAACCGAAAGGTTGCTCCCTCATGCTTACCCTCGTTTGAGACCACATCCACACCCTTCTGACGCCCCGACGGCTGCGCAGTAAAAGATTAGTAGGGTTTGTACATGATTAAAGACTATATTAACTGCGCTGTGATTAATAATTAGATGCTTGCATAAAGAAAAGAAAGAAATGGAAAGCTATTTGCAGATAGAGAAATTGACAAAATCGTATGGGGACAGAATCCTTTTTGAAGATCTTACGCTTGGTGTGTTCCAGGGGGATAAGATCGGGATTATCGCCCCTAATGGAGCGGGAAAATCTACTTTCCTCAATATCATAGCCGGAAAGGAGGATTATGATTCCGGAAATGTAGTGTTCCGCAACGGTTTGCGTGTCGGCTATCTCGAACAGCTTCCTGCTATGTCTGCTGATATGACGGTGCTCGATTATGTGGCGTCGGGCGTGGATAAGGAGGAGGAATGGAACGGCCCTGATCTTGCCCGGCAGTTGCTTTATCAATTCCGCATCACGGAGATGGATGCCCCGTTGGGTCGTCTATCCGGCGGACAGGCTAAGCGTGTGGCTTTGGCCAAGGTATTGATGGGAAAACCGGATATGCTTATCCTTGATGAGCCAACCAACCATTTGGATATATGGATGATCGAATGGCTTGAAAATTATCTCACCCGTCAGAAAACCACCCTCCTGATGGTGACCCACGACCGCTATTTCCTTGACAATGTATGCAACCGTATCATTGAAATTGATCGTTGTCAGGCATATTCTTATGATGGAAATTACGACTATTATCTTCAGAAGCGAGAGGAGCGCGAAGAGAACATGTCGGCAGAGCTGGCGAAGGTGAAGAATCTTCTGCGCACAGAGCGCGAATGGATGCGCCGACAGCCTCAGGCCCGTGGTTCGAAGGCGAAATATCGTATAGATAATTTTCATCAGTTGGAGGCTAAGAGCCGTGTGGATCTGTCGCGCCGGGATGTGGAGCTGACTGTGAAGTCGGCCTATATCGGATCCAAGATTTTTGAGGCGCGCGATGTGAAAAAAGCATTTGGGGAGAAAAAGATACTAAACGGTTGGAGCTACGATTTTGCCCGATATGAGAAGGTGGGGATAGTGGGAGATAATGGGGCAGGAAAATCTACATTCATCAAACTTCTTTTGGGAGAATTGCAACCCGATTCGGGTCATTTCGATATCGGGGAGACGGTGAAATGGGGGTATTATTCCCAGGAGGGGATGACCGATTTCGACGACCGCAAGAAGGTTATAGACGCTGTGCGAGAGATTGCGGAGACTGTGAGAATTGACGATAAGACCACAATGACAGCATCGGCGTTCCTTTCCAAATTCCTCTTTACCCCACAGCAGCAACAGAAATATATAGCTAAATTGAGTGGAGGTGAGCGCCGCCGATTGTATTTGGCTACCGTATTGATGCGCAATCCTAATTTCCTTATTCTTGACGAGCCAACCAACGACCTTGATATAATGACCTTGGCTGTCTTGGAGGATTATTTAGTGAATTTCAAGGGGTGTGTGATTGTTGTTAGCCACGACCGATTCTTTCTGGACCGCATTGTGGATCATCTATTTGTGTTCAAGGGAGATGGAGAGGTAAGGGATTTCCCCGGAGATTACTCCACCTATCGCCATTGTGTGGCAGAGGAGGAGAAGGAGCGAAAGGAATTGGAACGAAAGGAGCGTGAGGAGAAAGAGCGCAAGAGTGGAGTTTCGTCGGCAACGAGTTCCACAGGATCATCGCGTCGTCAGAATCCTCCGAAGGTGAAGCTATCCTTTAAAGAGAAAAGGGAGAAGGAGGAACTTGAAAAAACTCTACCGGAGTTGGAGAAAGAGAAATCGGAATTGGAGATCAGGATGTCTTCCGGAGAGATGTCGCCGCAAGAGATTGTAGAAGCCGGAGAGAAGATGGCAGCTCTGATAGATAGGATAGATGAAGGGGAGATGCGCCTCTTGGAATTGATGGAAAAAGAGGAAGGAAATGGATGATTCCCTTGAAAAAGTGTAGCCAATCCTTGTTTATTCCCTTGAAAAAGTGTAATAATTGCTTGTTTATTCGTTTGAAAAAATGCAGTGGCTAATTTGATTTTGTCGCTAAAATGTTGTATATTTGCGACAAAACTTCTTCTAAAATAGGATGCAATCTCTTGAAAACAGAATCATTACAAGTATATCAAAACGCGGAAGGGGTACGATAGTTTCACCTCTCGATTATGCAGGATATGGAGATTCAAAGGCAGTCCAGAAAGCCTTTGAACGATTAACTGCAAACGAAAGGCTGATAAGAGTGGCTCGTGGCATCTATTGTTATCCCAAGATTGATAAGGTTTTGGGGTTGGGTATTCTTTATCCGACCATTGAGGAGATTGCCGCCGCTATAGCAAGGCGCGACAAGGCTAAGATAGTTCCGACCGGGACGTATGCACTTAATAAACTCGGGCTGTCAACCCAGTTGCCGATGAATGTGGTATATCTGACAGATGGATCGCCACGTAAAGTAAAATTGGAAGGGAACAGGGGTATACAGTTCAAACATACTGCAAAAAAAAATCTGGCTTTTCAGAATGAAATCGCAATGCTTCTCACTTTTGCTCTGCGCGAAATCGGAGAAAACAATATCACCGATACTCAACTTGCCCATATCCGCAATCTGGTCAAGTCCATACCATTTGAAACAATAAAAAAGGATTTTGCCCTGATTCCGGCATGGATCCGTAAAATTATACTCGATTCCTATGAATAAATTTCTGACGCTTACCGAGGCTCAAAGAAGAACCGTATTTGAGCAGACAGCCACAAAGATAAAACTTCCTGTAGCTGCCATTGAGAAAGATTTTTGGGTATTCACTTCTATACGCGATGTTGACTACACACCGGATATTCGTAAACGTATTACCCTTACTCCTCCTGAAAGCGTCATTGAGGAATGGAAAAACGACTATGCTACTATGGTCATGAATATGATATATGAGGATAATGTCCCCTCATTTGCGGATATCCTTGGAGCTGTGGCAAAAATAGAAAATATGTTCAAGGCTTAATATTTAAGTTTATGCTAACAAACTATGGAAAAGTCTTTTAAACAAAGCGTAATAGAGGGTCTGAAATGTTATGTATATGCGCTTGTTGACCCTCGCGATAATTGTATTTTCTATGTGGGGAAAGGTTCAGGAAACCGGGTTTATCAGCATGCTCAGGCTGCACTTATAGATGACTCTCCAAGTTTAAAGTTATCTACTATAAGAGAAATCAAGGGGTTGGGGTTGGATATAAAGTATTACATTATCCGTCATAATTTGACCGAACAAGAAGCATATCTTGTTGAGTCTTCAATAATAGACTTGCTGACTTATCCTGCTTTTAATAAGGAGAATATACTTACCAATATTGTTAGCGGGCACCATCAATGGAATGAGGGTATTAAAACTGATGAAGAAATCAATATCCTATATGACTGTCCAAAGATTGAGCCAATTCCGGGAGATAGACTTCTGTTAGTAAGCCTGAATAAAAGTTATAAGCAATCAAAGGCAACCGGAGTATATCGCCGAGCCAATGATTACGAGAGTGCCCGTAAATACTGGAAACTCTCACGTGACAAAGCAGATAAGGTAAAATATATCTTGGGTATATATAGAGGGATTGTGCGTATTGTAATTGAGGTTAAAGGTAAGTCACTTTGTCCAGTTGCAGAAGATGGAACGGTTTTCAAAGAGCCTCGCTTTGCGTTTGTAGGTGATATAGTTCCAGATTCTCCATACCTTAATACAGACGTAACTGACTATCCTTTTGGGAGTGGTGGCGCGATAACTTATATCCCACGGAATAATTTTTAGCACACTCTTTAATATAGCCTATTGGTATGAATGATATAAAGCTTTTCTAACAATTTATTATCTGACGCCTTAATAAAAAAGAGTGTATCGAGACCGATACACTCTAAGTTTTAGTAATATAATAGGACCAAGTGATCCGTGTGATATGTCTTAGAATTCATAATCCACGCAGGCGCGCGAATCCTTTACCGGACCGATGATGGATGCGGCCGCTACATGGGCGGGATGCTTGGCATAGACTTCTACATCTGCCATGGTCGGAACTATGGCTGTCAATACCAAATCCCAGGTTTCGGCGGGATTCTCGTTGAGGCCTACCTCCATTGATTCGAGGCAGGGGATTACTGCAGGGAGTGCCATCAAGGCTTCCTTGAATTTCAAGGCGTATTCTTTGCGCACGGCTTCTTCGCCTTTGAATTTGAATGTTACTATATGCTTTACCATCGCTTATGCTTTATTAAAATAAATCTTATATGGGGCACACCCTCGGCGGAAACAGCTTCGCGTCTATTTTTGATGAAGAAGCTCAGAAGCTTCCGCCATGGGGCAGCTTCCTAATCAATTATGCTTTGGGAGCAGGATAGAGTCTTTCGCGCGCTGCCGCTACCTTCTCATCCTCGATGTAATCATCGTAATCCATCATCTTGTCGATGATACCATTTGGAGTCAGCTCAATGATGCGGTTACATACGGTCTGGATGAACTCGTGGTCGTGGCTCGACATGAGAATCACTCCCTTGAAATTCTGAAGCGTATTGTTGAACGCCTGGATTGATTCAAGGTCGAGGTGGTTGGTCGGAGAGTCGAGAACCAGGGTGTTGGCATCAGTGAGCATCATTCTTGCAATCATACAGCGGATCTTCTCGCCTCCGGAAAGCACACTCGCTTTCTTCAATACCTCCTCGCCTGAGAACAGCATCTTGCCCAGGAAGCCCTTAAGATAGATTTCCGAAGAATCAGAGCTATACTGACAAAGCCAATCCACGAGGTTGAGGTCTGACTCAAAGAATGCGCTGTTGTCGAGAGGGAGGTAGGCAGTGGTGATAGTCTGTCCCCATTCATATTCTCCGGCATCAGCCTTACGGTTGCCCATGATGATTTCGAAGAAAGCAGTCATCGCACGAGGATCGCGAGAAAGGAAAGCAACTTTGTCACCCTTCTCCACCTGGAAGTTTACATCATCGAAAAGCACCTCTCCATCCACAGAAGCCTTAAGACCTTTGACTTCAAGAATCTTATTGCCGACCTCGCGGTTAGGAGTGAAGATGATACCCGGATAGCGGCGGGTAGAGGGCTGAATCTCCTCGATATTGAGTTTTTCGAGCATCTTCTTGCGCGACGTGGTCTGCTTGCTCTTAGCCACATTCGCACTGAATCGCTGGATGAACTCCATAAGCTCCTTGCGCTTCTCCTCAGCCTTCTTGTTGGCTGCCTGCTGCTGACGCAAAGCGAGCTGCGAACTCTGATACCAGAAATCATAGTTTCCGGCAAAGATAGAGATCTTATTGTAATCGATATCGAGAGTGTGGGTGCTGACAGCATTGAGGAAGTGACGGTCGTGAGAAACGACAAGCACCGTATTTTCGAAATTAGCGAGATAATTTTCAAGCCAAGCCACAGTTTCGAGGTCAAGGTCGTTGGTAGGCTCGTCGAGAAGAAGGTTGTCGGGGTTTCCGAAGAGAGCCTTTGCAAGAAGCACACGCACCTTTTCGTTAGCACTCATATCCTTCATAAGCATATAATGGCGATCCTCCTTGATGCCAAGTCCTGAAAGAAGGGCAGCTGCATCGCTCTCGGCATTCCATCCCTCAAGCTCGGCGAAACGCTCTTCAAGTTCGGCGGCGCGGATACCGTCGGCATCAGAGAAATCCTCCTTAGCATAGATTGCATCCTTCTCCTGCATGATGTCCCAAAGCACGGTGTGGCCGCGAAGCACGGTCTCGATTACAGTGCAATCGTCAAACTCAAAGTGATCCTGGCTCAAGACAGAGAGACGCTCGCCCGGTCCGAAAGTTACGGTTCCCGAGGTCGGAGTCAGTTCGCCCGACAGAATCTTCATGAAAGTTGATTTTCCGGCTCCGTTCGCACCGATGATGCCATAGCAGTTGCCGTGATTGAAAGTGAGGTTTACATCCTGAAAGAGCACGCGCTTACCAAACTGCATGCTCAGATTGTTGGTCTGAATCATTTTCTATATCTATGTTATAGGGCTGCCTTAAAAGCAGCCCGCTAAACTTATTTTATCATTTATGCTTTCTCGGCACATCCACATTATATTGATTGAAAATCTTCTCCGCCCCGCGGTTGAAGATATTCCAATGCTCGCGCTGGGCGGCAGGGATGCTGTCTGTCATCCAAGAAGGAATCACGCAGTAGTTGTCGCTGTTCCCCGTGGGCTTTGCCGAAAGGAAAGTGTCGTAATTGGCTTCCTTGAATGTGGGCTTCCCATTCTCGTCTCTTCCGATCACAGCTCTGACCAGAGCGCCTCCGCGAGTGTCGGCAGTCTTCATATTAGATATGAAATTGCCCAGCGAATAGACCACCAGCGATTTCTTTCCGGTCTTTTCGTTATCCACCACCATCATCGGCTGAATCACATGCGGATGACCTCCGATCACAAGATCTGTTCCCTGATCAAGCAGGAATTGTGCAAGGTTTTCCTGATTTTTGTTCTGTGTTAACACATACTCAATCCCCCAATGCACAGTGACCACCACAAGTTCGGCGCCTGCAGCGCGGGTCGCGGCAATCTCGCGGGCCATACGGTCGCGGTCGATGATCGCCACTTCCATTCCATCGCGCGGCTCGATTCCGTTCGTGCCGTAGGTGTAATTAAGGAAACCGATTTTGAATCCTTTAATATCCTTTATGAAAGGAACGAGCTGCTCGCGTTGTACGGAATCATTGTAAGTGCCGATATGATCCACTCCGATGCTGTCGAGAGCAGTGAGAGTGCGTCGCGCGGCTTTCATTCCGCTGTCGAGACAATGGTTGTTGGAGGTGAGGAAGAGATCGAAACCTGCATCGCGCAATGCCTCCGCATATGAATCGGGAGCCGAAAAGCAGGGGTAGCCGCGATAGACAGGACCACCGCCCAACGGCACTTCCAAATTCACCACAGCATAATCCGCCTCCTGAATTTCGGGGGCAATCATTGTGAAACATTGCGAATAATCATAGCGCGAACCTCCGCCCCGGATCTTCGCTTGATCGAGCTGGGCTTGATGCTGCATAGCGTCGCCGGCGAAAAGGAGGGTTATCTCAGGGGTGACAGCCTCTGCAATGGAATCAGACTCCACATCGCGAGCCGAATCCGACTGACGGGCAGTGGAGGATCCGCATCCTGCAAGAAGGAGCGCAAAAGAGAGGAGAATCGAGCGGATCATCATTCAATTTCCTGTTTTGAATATGTGAAATCAATGATTGCGTTGTCGGTGTCGAGCAGAGTCATCGTCGGCTTGTAAAGATAGTTGGAACAACGAGTGACATAGACTATCACCTGGTTGTAGTTTTCCTGCGTCTCCATTGTGAGATTCACAGGCACAAGCGAAAACTCTATATCTTCCGGAGTCAATGCTTTGCCGGAATTAATGAGGTCGATGATATACTGGCGGAGGGCATTGAAGGTATAGGATTTCTTCTCGGCATCGTATGATGCATAGAAAGAATGCACACCATCAGGCACCTTATTGTTATTGAAGAAATCCTCCCTTTCCGACTTCTTCACCATCAGCAGATAGGGGGCTGTGCCGATCCCATAATCATTCTTGATTTCGGATGCAGGAATCTCCATAGAAAGACTCGACACAACAGTGAGCTGCGACGAATTCTGCTTATATTTGTCGATAATCTCCTGCGCCGGGAAATCGATGTTGACATAGTATCCGCCGGGGGTGGTGATGATCGACTTCCCATCGGCCTTGAGCCCTTTGAGAGTGTCGGAGAGCTTAAGGTCGATCACATTTGAAGAGACCACCTCGGGAGTGGAACGGAAAAGGCATACGGAGTCGCGGGTGATCTTCGTGGTGGTCACGGTCTCACCTGTGGTCTCATCCTTTGAGGATGTGGCCTTATCCACGCGGTAATATAGGTAGATTCCCATGCCGCTCACATTCCCTATACATCCGTTTCCAAAGCTCTGCTCCACATAAAGACCCGGAAAACTCTGGGCGAAAGTCTGAGGCCACTGGAATAGCTCAGGCTTGGTGCGATAGGCACGAACGCATTTCACAGCCTCCTCGCGCGGAATCTTCACATAGGCATAGACGTAAGGATCTTTAAGGAAAGCCGTGTCGTTCATGCTCAGATTGGATAAGGTATATGTAGAAAAGCCTACAAGCGCATCCGGATCCGAAGGATTGTAATAATCCAAAGGATTCACTTCGTTGGTGATTCCTGATGGGAGCTGCTTGTTAAGTTTATACACCTTCAGCTGCTGAGGGGCGAGAGAGTCGCCGGTGAGCGAACCGCGTGGCACTTGCACCATCAATTTCATCGAATCGATGTAAGCTTCCGGCACAGTGTCGCTGATTCCGAGCACAGGGGAGGGATATAGCTGGGAGAGATAGGAGCAGGAGAGCGACCCATACTCAGGCACGTTGATGCGCCCGAGGAGCCGGGTGGTGGAACGTGCATCGTAGGCGTCATATTCCACGGTGTGTGCAGGCACGAAAGTGGCGAGAGAATCCACTGTGATAGTCACCTCACCCGTCACCAGAGATGATCCCTGCTCGCTTAGATCATCCTGGCAGGAGATCATGAGGGAGGCGGCTAACGCGGCGAGCGCCGTGCCAAAAAACTTTATCTTCATATAGTATCAATGTCGAAAGATTGAAAAAAGGGTGAGGCGTATCACTCCTCTTTCAAAGATTGGTAGAAATTATAATAATTGTCGGCATTGTTAGCCTCAGGGTCGAGTTCGATATGAGGGATTCCGCGATCCTCCACAGCCTTGAGCAATTCGGGATCCGGCTCCGTAGTGTTGAACACAACGGCGTCGGCATATTGGATTGCAATGCGGTGAAGGATATTGTTGTCGAAAGGCAACTGTTTCAGCACCTCGATATCCTCCTCTTTCACTCCGTTTTCGGCAAGTCTGTCAAAAATACCGGGATCGATGGGGGCAATTTCAGGCTGACGGAGGATATTATATACCACCTTCGCTTTCTTGAAATCGGGGCCCACGTTATACACTTGCTTGATATAAAGCGGGATGAGAGCTGAAATCCACCCTGAGACATTAATCATGTCGGGTTCCCATTTCAGCTTTTCGGCAGTTTCCACAGCTCCGCGAGCGTAGAAAATGGCACGTTCGTCATTATCGGCGCGGTTTGATCCGGCATCGTCCACATCATCGTCATCTTTCTGGAAATAATCATCATTGTCGATGAAATAGACCTGTATCCTTGAAGGCTGCATTGAAGCCACCTTGATAATCAGAGGATGGTCGTCGTCATTGATCACAATATTCACCCCGCTCAATCGAATCACTTCGTGGAGCTGGTTGCGTCGTTCGTTGACTGCCCCGAAATTGGGCATGAAAGTTCTCACCTCATATTTGCGCGCCTGCATGGCTGTGGGGATTTCCTTGCCCAGCTTGGAATTCTCCGACGACGGAAGATAGGGCGCGATTTCTTGTGAGAAAAATAGAATTCTTGGTTTGGCCATAACTTGATCTTAAAAATAGGGTTCTTAAGACATTCTTGGTCTAAATTTTTAATCTTTATATAAAACTATCTGAATATTAAACATATAGTTTTAAGATTGAGGACAAAGCGCTTTAAATGTCCTGTTGGAGTTAAAAAAATAGATACCTTAAAAATGCTTATTTAAAAACCTTTCTGCAAAGTTAATAAAAAATTTTGATTAATTTTGCATCGCGCTTTGCCCGAAAGCATCGTAAACCGAATATTTCGGGGCGCGTCTATGAATCATAAAAGATCGAATCATCGAAAAAACAATGATTATAATCAAGACAGTTTCCGAGCTTGAGGCCTATGTCGGCCGCGAGCGGAACAACGGCCGGTCCATCGGACTTGTGCCGACAATGGGTGCTCTCCACGCAGGTCATCTCTCCCTTGTGGAGCGTGCAGTGAAGGAGAACGACGATGTAATAGTGAGTGTGTTTGTCAATCCCACTCAATTCAACAACCCCACCGACCTCGCCACTTATCCGCGCACCGAGGAAGAGGATTGCCGCCTTCTTGCTAAGGCAGGAGTGTCGGTAGCATTCGTTCCCACGGTGGAGGAGATGTATCCTTCAGGTGCGGTGAGAGTGAAGGAATTCCGGCTTGGCACAGCAGCGGAAGTGATGGAAGGTAAATTCCGCCCGGGGCATTTCCAGGGAGTGGCTCAGATTGTGTGCCGCCTCTTTGAGCTATGCCGCCCCACACGCGCCTATTTCGGCGAAAAGGATTTCCAGCAGATAGCGGTGATACGCAATATGGTGGAGAGCGAGGGGATTGATGTGGATATCGTGTCATGCCCTATAAAGCGTGCCGATGATGGCCTCGCCCTTTCAAGCCGCAATGCGCTTCTCACTCCCGAACAGCGTGCCATCGCCCCTGAGATCTACAAAGCATTGAAGACCGGAGTGGAATATTCCAAGGATCATGGTGTGAAAGAGACCCATGACAAGGTGGTGGCTCTCGTGGATGCAAATGATGGTCTGCAGACAGAATATTTCGAAATTGTGGATGCGCGCACCCTTCTTCCTGTGGAGGAATGGGAGGAGAGTCCCGAGGTGGTGGGCTGCATCACAGTGTTCTGCGGAAAGGTAAGATTGATTGATAATATCAAATTCAGATAAGAAGCGATGCTCATTGAGATGATGAAATCAAAGATTCACCGTGTCACAGTGACTGAGGCGAATCTTAACTATATAGGAAGTATCACAATCGATAGTGCGCTCATCAAGGCGGCAAATATCTTGCCGGGAGAGCGTGTGTTTATTGTGAATAACAATAATGGCGAACGTTTCGACACGTATGTGATCGAAGGAGAAGAGGGGAGCGGAGTGATCTGTCTCAACGGCGCGGCGGCGCGTAAGGCTCAGCCCGGCGATGTGGTGATCATCATGGCTTATGCGCAGATGACCCCCGAAGAGGCGCGCGAATTCCGCCCGTCGGTGATTTTCCCCGACACTGCCACCAACCGGCTTTGAGTTTCGGCATAAAATTGGCACGTCATTTGCAATAAAGACAACAAACGGTCAAGACATAAGATAAACTAATTTCAAACTAAAAGAAGAACAGAAAAGAATGGCAATGTTCGAGAGCTTGTCTGAACGTCTTGAAAAGTCGTTTCAGATATTGAAAGGTGAAGGCCGCATCACCGAGATAAATATCGCGGAGACAATGAAGGATGTCCGCAAAGCCCTTTTGGCTGCCGACGTCAATTACAAGACCGCAAAGACATTCACCGATGAGGTGAAGAAGAAAGCTATCGGCCAGAACGTGATCACATCGCTCAAGCCGAAGGAGCTGATGATTAAGATTGTGCATGATGAGCTTGTGGCCCTTATGGGTTCGGAGCCGGCCAAGCTTGATTTTTCAGGAAATCCTACAGTGATTCTTATGGCCGGTCTGCAGGGTGCGGGTAAGACCACCTTCACCGCCAAGATAGCAAAGCGACTCAAATCTCAGAAGGGTAAATGTCCTTTGCTTGTTGGAGCCGACGTATATCGTCCGGCAGCTCGTGAGCAGTTGCGTGTGCTTGCCGAGGCAATCGATGTGCCCGTATATACAGAGGAGGATAGCAAGGATCCTGTTCAGATTGCTCTCAATGCCATAGCACATGCCAAGGCCAACCATAACGACCTTGTGATCATCGATACGGCCGGTCGTCTTGCCGTGGATGAGGCTATGATGAATGAGATAGCGGCTATCAAGGATGCAGTGAAGCCTCAGGAGACCCTCTTCGTGGTGGATTCAATGACAGGTCAGGATGCGGTGAACACAGCCAAGGCTTTTAACGATCGTCTTGACTTCGATGGCGTGATCCTCACCAAGCTCGATGGCGACACCCGAGGCGGTGCGGCGATTACAATCCGGTCGGTTGTGACGAAGCCTATCAAGTTTGTCGGCACAGGCGAGAAGGTGGAGGATATCATGGAGTTCAACCCCGACGGTATGGCCAATCGAATCCTCGGCATGGGTGATATCGTGGGTCTTGCCAACAAAGCCCTTGAGGTTTACGACCAGGAGGAGGCCCGTAAGGTTGCGGAGAAGATTAAGAAGAATAAGTTTGACTTCGACGACTTCATGAATCAGATTAAGCAGATCAAGAAGATGGGTAATCTCAAGGATCTTGCTTCGATGATTCCGGGTATGGGAAAGATGATGAAGGATATCGATATTCCGGATGATGCATTCAAGGGGATTGAGGCTATCATCAACTCCATGACTCCCTGGGAGCGTCAGAATCCGACAGAGATAAAGGGGACACGCCGTCAGCGTATCGCCAAGGGATCGGGAACATCTCTTCAGGATGTCAATAAACTCTTGAAGCAGTTTGAGGATATGCGCAAGGTGATGAAGATGACTTCCACCATGAAGAATCCTATGAAGATGATGCGCCAGCTTAGAGGAAGAGGAAAAATGCCTTTCTAATCATATTTCGAATTATAAAAAAGGAGAGGGTGACAAGAGCTATTAAGTTTCTTGTCATCCTCTCTTTTTATTGGATGGAGCCTAATTATACGAAGGGTAGATTTCTTTCAACCACTTGTCGTTATAGGGTGTAAATTCACAGAGAGCGTAATAATAGATATCCTCTCGTATTTTCTTGCGGTCGGTGAGTGAAAAGATAGGATATTTATTCATTCCGGCAGATGAGTCGGAGATCGATTTCAGTCTTTGTGTGAGTATTTTTAACGAGTCACCGAAGGTTGTAGGAGAGGCTTTGATTATAGGAAACGATTTCTTATCGAATCGTTGTAACTCCTTGTCAATCATCTTGCAACCCTCTTGATATGCCTGCTCCCTCATCTTTGTATATTGTTCGGCAGCTTCCAATTCCATTTCAGCCTTATTCATCCTTTCCTTCACCATATGTAAGGAATCAGTGAGTTGTGCCACTTGTGAGGCATGACGTCGGTTGGTCTCACTCAATTCCGATACTCTCTCCTGTGCATTGTCGGCTGCGGTCTGTGCGGCGCTTATAAATTTTTCAGCCTCCCGGGCTGACCGGGAGAGGGAATGGATACGTATTCCCGCTATGATAGCCAGAGATATAAATAACATGATGGCGAAAGATATGCCGAATATCTTTGGGGCTCGATCCTTGCGTTGGATCATATCAAGGAGTGCCGTCGTATCTTTCGGTCGCTTATTCAACGGGCCGGTACAACGAGTGGCTATGCCGACATATTCGGGGGAAAGCTCTTTCATGATTACCCCTAAGCTATAGATATCATCCGTTATGCTTGCATGCTGCTCATTCTCCTGTTCCGGAGATATGAATCCGGGTGTTCCCGCCGCCTGTTTCAGTTCGACGTAATCATCAGTGTCGGCCAATCCGAAGTCGATAAGCACCACGCCTTGTCCGGCATTGCGTATCATCACATTTGATGGTTTAAGATCGCGATGGATCACTCCGTGGGCGTGGAGGTAGCCGACCGCAAGGATAATTTCACGCATAATCCGGCGACGATCTCCCTTTGAAAGCTTCCCTTCTTGAAGAAGATTGTGGAGATTCTTCCCCTCGATCCATTCCTCCACGATGCACATCCCCAATCCTTCCACTTCCTCAAAACTCACGGCTTGCACCACTGCCGGGTTATGCAATCGTGAATGTATTTCAAATTCCTTTTGAAGTTGGCGTCGGTAGGAGGGCGATTCGCGCAGTTCCGGGCGCAAGGCTTTCAGGAGCCACCTGCGTCCGAATCTGCGTCCGCGGGCAATGACATTGATTCTGGAGATGCGAAGAATCTCCACATCTGTCAGTCCGGTGGTCACACCAAATTCCTTGTCAGGCTCGTTGATAAATCCCGATTCCGAGTCGTTGAAATCATCCATAATTGCAGCTTATTTCTACAAAATTAATATTAAAAACTAATACCGCAAAGGGATAATGAGGGAGAGTGTATCAAAAGAATTAAAAAGGACTTGCAGGAACGGATGATATAAAATATCTTTGTAACGTTTTATTAAACATTAGTTGCAATGGAAATAGGGTTAAGCCGGGAGAAAATAAAGGAATTATGTGATGAGGTGGAGGGATCCTTTGGAATGAAAGCCACTACTCCGAAGCATTTTGAACGGTTGGCAGTGCTGATATTTGAACGAACCGGCACTTTACTTTCCCCCACAACTCTCAAAAGAATCTGGGGCTATCTGCAGGAGGGATCCACTCCACGTCGTACTACACTCGACCTCTTGGCGCAATGTTGCGGTTGGAGATCATATGATGATTTTGCGGAAGGGGATGTTCCTGAGATAGAGAGCGGATTCGTAGGCTCTAAGATCCTGAATGTAGAGAGGGATCTGAAATATGGCGAGATAGTCAGATTGATGTGGCATCCGGCAAGGGTATGTGTGATAAAGTATCTTGGCAATGGAAATTGGGAGGTGATCAGATCCGAGGGAACGCGCCTGCTCCCCGGCGACACATTCCGATGCAGAATGATAGTGGCCGGCGAACCTTTGTATCTTGAAAATCTTATCCATGCAGGAGGCAAGCCCGGTGTCTATGTCTGTGGCAGAAATCACGGAATCGGCTTTTTAGTTGGTATAGAAGAATGATAATATCTTTGGAAAATTACAAATAAGTGCAATCTATTTCTTTGGAAAATTACAAATAAGTGCAATCTATTTCTTTGGAAAATTACAAAATTATTGTTTTATAGTTTGGAAATCAGTGAAATAATATGTATCTTTGCAGATATATTTAATGAATAACCTTAAAAAGGGATATAAATGTATTGTAAAAGAATAATTGATACATATTTGAAAGAATGGGCTGAACGACCCATACATAAACCTGTATTGCTTAGAGGGGCAAGACAGGTCGGGAAATCAACTGCAATAAGACATTTAGGGGAGAATTTTAAAAGTTTTGTGGAGATAAATTTTGAAAGAAATCCAGAATATAAAGAGCTTTTTAAGGATAATTTGGACATTAAAAGGATAGTATCTCAAATGGAAGCTCTTTCCGGAAGGAGCATCACTCCGGGGAAAACATTATTATTTTTTGACGAAATACAATTTTGTCAGGAGGCAATAATGTCACTACGATTCTTTAAGGAAGAACTTCCCCAACTCCATGTCATAGCGGCAGGTTCTCTTTTGGAGTTTGCCTTATCTGAGCTGCCGACATTCGGGACTGGAAGAATCCACTCTATGTTTATGTATCCAATGTCGTTTGATGAATTCCTTATAGCTATCGGTGAGGAAAAGCTAATGGCTCTTCGCAATGATTGCAGCTATAAAAATCCTCTCCCTTCACCGCTTCATGCCAAGCTCGTTGGGCTTCTGCGTTCATATATGTTAGTGGGAGGAATGCCGGAGGTGGTGGCAAAATGGGTTGAAGCTAAGGATTATTTACAATGTCAGGAACTTCAAGACGATATAATATTGGGATATGAAGATGATTTTCCTAAATATAAATCTCGTGTAAATCCAGCCTTGTTGAGAACTACATTGAGGAGTGTGGCAATGCAATGTTCGAAGAAATTTTCGTATTCAGAAGTAGGAGGGGGCTATCGAGGGGAAGAGATAAAGAAAGCTCTCAATCTTTTGATCTTAGCGGGTCTTTGTATTCCGGTAGTTAAAACATCGGCAAACGGGATACCCCTGGGGAGTGAGGCTGATGATAGCTTCAGAAAAATCCTGTTGCTTGATTGCGGTCTGATGATGAGACTTGTTAATATGTCAGGCGGGAATGTGACCGAACTTACAAATACTATTTTAACTGGAGATGAAATAGAACTTGTGAATAAGGGACCTATGGGCGAGCTTATCGCAGGACTTGAAATGATCAAATATAAGACGCCGAATCTCCGACATGAACTTTATTATTGGCAACGCGCTGCAAAGAATTCTATGGCGGAAGTGGATTATGTATCCGAACATAATATGCATATTTTACCAATAGAGGTTAAGGCCGGAATAAGAGGGGGAATGAAGAGTTTATGGATATTCATGCGTGAGAAGAAGCTTTCTCTTGCTTTGAGATGTTCTTTGGAGAATTTTGGAGAATTCAACTATGTTGATGGTTTGGATGAAGATTCGGAGAGGGAGGTGAAAATTTGTCCACTGTATGCAATGTCGCAGATCTCCTCAATAGTCTAAATTTAAAAGGAAAAGAAATAGGAGAAAACATGGCTTAATCAGCCCTTGTTTTCTCCTGTTTCTTTTAAATTGAGATATCGAATTTCCGGGATTCTTGTTTTAGAAGGGGAAGTTTATACCGAGGTTGAAGCTGGCATTTGAATTCAATGGGATCCCCTGCTTGGCAAGTTTGCCGAGCGTGTGGTCCATGCCGAGGAAGAGGTTGAAGCCGGTGGTGTTCACATTCAACATCCATCCGAAGTCTGCTCCATATGTGCCTACACCGAGGTTGATATCTGCTGAGAATACTTTCACCGGAGCCACATTGGCCGAGAGACGGAACTGTGTGCTGGTGAAAGGACCGTAGATTCGTGTAGAGTTGACAAGACCGAAGTGGAGGTTGCGATAGTAAGGGAAGATATAATCCACACCGAAATTGAGGGTTGTGGCCAATCCGCGAGTGTAGGAGCTCTTAGCCTCATTCACCGAAAGCTGATAAAGCTTAGAGAAATCATCCTTCATATCCTTCCATTCATTCTTGAAAGAATTGTCGGCATCGCCATCAACATTGAATGTATATGCGTCAGTCTCGATGGTGCGTGTGCCATTAGTTGAAGCCCACTGAGTCTCGCCCCAGCTGATGAAGCCGAGGTCGAGCACGGCAGCCGAGAATTTGAAATCATTCCATTTATATTCCGCGCCGAGGTCGAATGCCATACCGAAACCCTGGATTCCGAAATTTTCAATCTTTGCTCCGGATACATAATCATAAGGCTGCATCCCGGTGTTTCCCTCCGGCTCATATCTCTTCTGGTCGAATCTGAACCCTCCGACAGAAGCGTATATATCCGCATTCGTGCGGGCAATCCAGTTGTCGGTACCAAGAGTCAGGTCGGCCTCCTTAAGCTTCGCCTGCAGAGCGCCCACGCCGATAAGGAATTTCACGGCAGCACCCGCACGCAATCCCGGCACCTGCTTGATGTCGCGCGAATGGTTGAAAGCGATCTGAGCGTAAGCATTGGCATCGGCGGCGAGATTATTTATTTCATAGGTTTTGTTGGATACGCCCTCCTTTGCAAGCTGGAAGAAAGATTTGGGCACACTTACAGCAGCATTCGCCACGGCGGAGATAGAGACAGTGTTATAGCCGCCCCAAGCTTTGAAACCTCCGGAGATGATATCGATCTTCTCGTTGGTGGTGAGTTTGTCGCGGTTGCCGAATTTCTTCAAGGCTGAGGCCGCATCAACTTGAGGATTAGTGAAGAGAGCAGTGCGACCATTTACATTGTAAAGCACATCGGTGAGGTGGAGATTGCCTGCCACGCTTACATTGATGTTTCCCAGGCCGGGCATCGACACGAAGTTCTGGTCGTTGGCGAAAGCCGGGTTCATCTGGAAACGATAATTGTAATTATCTAAGAAATAACCTGAATAGGTAGATTTCTGAGCGGATATGGGGAGTGCGGCTGCGGCAATAGCTGCGCAGAACGCTATTTTCTTAATTGCTTTCATGATGGATTATTCGAAGTCAGTGAGATAGAAACCGGAAACTTTAGCTTTGATGTTTTTGAGAGTGAGAGTCTGAGAAGGGGAAAGAGCCTCTTCCGAACCGGGGCGCACCACGGCTTCATACTTCACTCCGTCGAGACCCTTGATCTCTCCTGAGAGGGTGAGCACAATCTGTTCGCCATTGGCATTTGCCTTGATGTTGGCGTGATCCACTTTCACTCCTGTCATCACATTCCCATTCTTGTCGAGGGGATAGAGTGTAAGCTCCGCCCCGATAGGGAGAGTGCTATACGCATCAGCTGTGATCTGAAGGGTGTTGATTGTAAGTTTATCGAGGTCTTCGTCGCTCCATCCATCATCAGAATCGCTATATACTATCACAGAGCCGTTCTCGCCTGTTTTGAGAGCGAGAGGGGCAAAGAAATCGTATGTGCCTTTCACGCCCGGAATGCTGTTGTCGAGCTGGAATCTGTTTACAGTCTGGCGAGGAAGCTCCGGATCCAGAAGATTGATCTCGATGCTCTGAGGGAGACCGCTTCCTGCAAGGATATCAGAGAGCGAAGAGAATTGCACATGCTGTATGTTCTTGGCATAGCCCGGAAGAATTTCAGACGGGAGAGAAGGGGACACCACGAAATTGTAAGGACCGTCCACACCATATGCATCAGTGACGCGAATCAGTTCCCCGTTGTCGAGTTCGAACGGCTTGCGACCTTCGGGGCGCACAGATGCAAGTTCGAGACCTGTCTGGAAGTTAAGGCCATAAATTGCCATAGGGTTGTTGAGATTCAGATAGATCTGAGGATTGGCAAGGCGGAGGTTGGTCTCGTCGTTAGCCAAGAAGTCAGGAATGTCTGAAAGGGAAACAGGATCGATATTGAGCTGATCACCTTCAAGTCTATATTCAAGCACTCCGGAGAAATATGTGGCATGAAGCTCGCTTACAGTGGTGTTGATTTCAAATTCGATAGGATCATTTCCGGGAAGCTGATTTTGATCATTCACCACTAAATCCATGTGGGCATCACGGAGTTTCACCTCTGAATCGAAGCTGAATTCCTGATTCCGGAGTGTGGCATCAGCCTTTGTGAAGTCAAGTGCTGTTGCAGTGACGGTGATTGTTCCTTTATGGTTGGAGTTGCCGGGACAATCAAGATTATCAACAGTCAAAATGCCTGATGATGGATTATAATGATATGAGGAGGGGAGATTCACCATTGTGAGCCCCTTGAGGAATTGTATTTCTATGGATTTAAGCTTGATATCAGTAGTCTGTGCCAGTCCGGCTGCTGAGAGGCTCATCTCAATCTTCATAGGGTTGAATTCAAGAGCTGTAATCTCCTTGATAGATTCATCCACACCTGATGCAGAAATCTCCACGTTCTGAGGATCTGAGCTTTGAAGATGATAGCTCAATGTCTGTGCAGCACGTGTCTTTGCCTGCGCCGGGAGATCAATAATGAATGTGGCATATGCCTTCTCGATGGAAGGTTGTGCGGCTGTGAAAGAAGCAACGTCGATAGGGTCGGAATTGAATTCTCCTGTCTGCGACACGGCATATACCTCTTTGCCGTCGAGATTCACGATTTTGATTTGGCTGTCATCGTCAATTTCGATAATGTTTGATAGCTCAATTGCATCAAGGTTCACGGGAACCACAAGGTCTTTGACATTGACCTGGGTTGTCTTGTCGATGTCGCTGAGATCGTAGTTGTCGTCAACGCATCCTGCCAGAAGAACCATTGCGCTCAGAGGCACGCAAGTCTTTAGTAGAGTCTGTTTCATTAAATTAAAGTATTATGTTGAATTAAAAGTTTATTTTTTGAGGGTAAGCGCCTCGTTAGATCTCGTTGGATAAGGAGAGTGGTTTTTATCATATCTGCAGGCTCTCTTGCCGAGTATGTCTTTATTGGGCGCAAAGATAGCAACTATTTTTAATTATTTCAAATATAATCCAAAAATTGTTACAAAATGTGAAAATATTTTGGATTCTACATTAAGGCTCCATCCACTAAAATCTGTTAATGCCAGGGTCGCAGATGTGCCTTGGATATCGCTCTGCAGATTCAGGCGCATAGCGGGCTATGTAACTGAATCAAAGAGCGATAGACAAGGTGTAGCTGCGAGACGGATGGTATCTTCAATAAAAATAATTTTTTTAAATATTATATAATGTTAATCCATCTGATAAAATAGTTACCTTTTGTCCGGCTCTTTTTGGCTCAAATATTCTTTTTCATCAGTCGCAACGCAAAGGTTGCTCCTTCTGAAAA
>JAAVGM010000025.1 GCA_014800245.1 Bacteroidales bacterium
CCTGAAGGTAGCGGACGTGCAGCGACATACAATCCTATACTTCCTAAACTTGACAATCTGATTGCAGCAATGCGCGAAATCGGAGAATCCCATAATGCAACTGTTTCTCAGGTTGCAATAGCGTATGCAATAAACAAGGGTACGTATCCGATTATCGGCGTCACCAAACCACGCCATGTAGAGGAAGCGGCCGCAGCTGCGAAGATCAGACTGCGTGCAGACGAGATTCAACTTCTTGAAAAACTCGGTGCCGAAACCGGAGTGGACACCAAAGGATCGTGGGAAAACCACATGAGTTAAATATCTAATCTTTGCGGGGTATAAGACCGCTAAGAGAGAGATAATAATAATTTAAAATATTGAAAATGGCAAGATTCCGACATTTCGGAGTCTTGCCATTATTTTTCCCGTTAGTTCATGCTCGTTCATGCACAAGCCACATTATAGAAATCTTTATAAATACTACTCCAATATTTTTTTGCAATCCGAAAAAAATAGATTAACTTTGTGGAGCTGACGCTTAAAAAGGAAAGCCACCTTGCTAAAAGGAACACTTTCTTTCCAAATGCTTCAGCCTGACAAGAGGGGTGCCCCTGGAGTGAAGACCGGGGCTGAGATCATACCCTAAGAACTTGATGCGGTTCGTACCGCCGAAAGGACTTGATTAGCCTTGATATTCTTTATACACTTTTGGGCACCCTCAGTAAAATAAATCATCTGAAATTTCGTAATTCGCTGCGAATAATTAAATTTAAAATCAAGGCATAATGAAAATCTTAATCAATAATCAAGAAAGGATTTTCGAGGATGGAATCACCCTCGAAGAAGCCGTCAAAGCAGTAAAACCTAACGCAAAGGGGCTGGCAGCTGCCTTAAACAACCGCGTGGTAAAACGAGCCGATTGGTCGAAGACCTTCCTCCACGACAATGATAATATCCTTATCATCTCAGCCGTCTGCGGAGGATGAACACCCCTAAACTGATAGCTTTCACCCTCCCCTATTATATCGAGAACGAGGCTGAATACCTTACTGCCCTGCTCTGTTCGGAAGCATTCGACAGAGTGCATATCCGCAAACCGGGTGAATCGATTGACAGCCTGCGCAAGCTCATTGAATCGATTCCTGCCGACCTGCGACCACGTCTCTCTCTTCACGATTTCCACTCTCTCGCATCGGAATATGGATGCGGCATAAATCTCAATTCGCGCAATCCTGTCAAGCCCGAAGGATACAAAGGTGTTGTGAGTCGCTCGTGTCATTCTTTGGAGGAGATAGATAACTCTAAGGAAGAAGATTATCTTTTCCTTAGTCCGGTCTATCCAAGTATTTCAAAACCCGGTTACCTCCCCTCTTTCTGCCTGAACGATCTGAAAGGGAAGGTGGATGGCAGGATAATTGCTTTAGGAGGAGTAACGCCCGAACGTTTGCCGGAACTTTTTGAAATCGGTTTTGGAGGAGCAGCAATGTTAGGGCTGATATGGGAGGAAGCAAGAAAGGGCAACCTAACTCAACTAATGAATAACCTAAAATATATCAAGCATAATGCTTCAATTCATAACACATAAGAATCCTCAGCTGGATGAAATAGAAGGAGCAAGAGCTGCACTCGAAGGTGGATGCAAATGGATTCAGCTCCGCATGAAGGACGCTTCTGATGAGGAGTTTGTCGCTGTGGGAAGAGTTATCGGAAAGATGTGCAAAGAGGCCGGAGCTAAATTCATTCTTGACGATCGCGTGCATCTTGTAGAAATCCTTGACGCGGATGGTGTTCACGTCGGCAAAAAGGATATGCCGGTACCTGAGGCGCGAAAATTACTCGGACCGAACCGCATAATCGGAGCCACAGCCAATACACTTGAAGATGCACTCAAAGCCGTGAAAGATGGTGCCGATTACCTCGGAATAGGACCGTTCCGCTTCACTACTACCAAGCAACGACTTGCCCCGGTTTTGGGTCTCTATGGGCTGACCAAACTGATGACCAAACTAAGAGAAGTGTCCGATATTCCGGTTGTGGCAATCGGAGGTATAAAGGATTCGGATATAAGGGATATAATGAGGAGCGGAGTGACGGGGATTGCCGTTTCCGGCAACATACTCAATGCCCCCTCCCCGAAAGAGAAAACAGAAATAATACTTAACGAAATAAATCTATCAAAATAATGGATAAACTGATAATTGGAGGGCGCGAATTTGATTCACGCCTGTTTATGGGCACCGGCAAATTCCGTTCCAATGAGGAGATGCGCCGTGCAATTGAAGCCTCAGGCACAGAGATGGTAACTGTGGCTATGAAACGAATCGACATTCAGAACGAGGAGGATGATATGCTCCAGCATATTCTTAATCCGAAGATACAGCTTCTACCCAACACTTCGGGCGTACGCAATGCCGAGGAGGCTATCTTGGCTGCTCAACTTTCACGCGAAGCTTTTGAAACAGATTTCCTAAAGCTCGAAATTCATCCCGACCCTCGTCATCTTCTCCCGGACCCGATCGAGACATTGAAGGCAACGGAGGAATTGGCAAAGATGGGATTTATCGTGCTCCCTTATGTGCAGGCAGACCCTGTGCTTTGCAAGCGACTTGAAGAGGCAGGAGCTGCAACAGTGATGCCTTTGGGTGCTCCAATCGGCACAAATAAGGGGCTTACCACTCGCGATATGATTCAGATTATTATCGAACAAAGCAACGTACCTGTCGTGGTTGATGCCGGAATCGGTGCGCCATCCCATGCTGCCGAAGCTATGGAGATGGGGGCAGATGCGGTTTTGGTGAATACTGCAATCGCTGTGGCAGGAGATCCTGAATTGATGGCAAAGGCTTTCGCAAAAGCAGTGGTTGCCGGTCGTGAAGCTTACCTCTCCGGCTTGGGCTCGCAGAAATTCTATGCCGAGGCAAGCAGCCCGCTCACCTCTTTCCTCGACTAATCAACTATTCTTCATCGACTAAAAAGAGAAAGAGATGTTTTCTGAAGAATTGAAAAAATATGATTGGGAGGAGACCACGCGCCTCATCGCATCAAAGACCGCAGTGGATGTGGAGCGAGCCTTAAGCAAGGAGCATCTGTCAATAGATGATTTCATGGCTCTCATCTCCCCTGCCGCTTCCGGATATCTGGAGCAGATGGCGAGAAAAAGTCAATATCATACACGTCGGCGTTTCGGCAAAACTATGTCGATGTACATACCTATGTATATCACAAATTCCTGCACCAATGCATGTGTGTATTGCGGTTTCAACCGTCACAATCGCTTCGAGCGCGTTATCCTCACCCCTGATCAGATTGAGGATGAGTGTAAGGCGATAAAGGATCTTGCACCTTTCGATAATCTTCTTATTGTTACCGGCGAGAATCCTTACGCCGCCGGAACCCCCTATATTGAGAAGGCATTGCAGACAGCCGGTCGCTATTTCAATAATCTCACAATAGAGGTGATGCCCCTTTCGGAGGAGGATTACAGCCGACTCACTAAAGCGGGTTTATATGGGGTGGTCTGTTTCCAAGAAACTTATCATCGCGAGAATTATAAGAAATATCATCCTTCGGGGATGAAATCCGACTTTGAATGGCGTGTGAATGGTTTCGACCGCATGGGGGCTGCCGGAGTGCATAAGATCGGTATGGGGGTGTTGATCGGATTAGAGGATTGGCGCACGGATGTAACAATGCTTGCACTTCATCTTGAATATCTTCGCAAGAAATATTGGAAAACCCGCTATAGCGTAAATTTCCCGAGAATGCGCCCTTCGGAGGGCGGATTTCAGCCGAATGTTGTGATGAGCGACCGAGAATTGGCTCAACTGATTTTCGCCTTCCGACTCTTTGATAATGATGTGGATATCTCCATTTCTACTCGTGAGACACCTCATTTCAGGGATCATATCGCCTCTTTGGGGGCAACTTCAATGAGTGCAGGATCTAAGACCGAACCGGGAGGCTATCACACCTATCCTCAAGCGTTGGAGCAATTCTCCGTGAGCGATGAGCGCACTCCGCACGAAGTAGCTGATTCTCTCCGAGCCATTGGTTATGAACCAGTCTGGAAGGATTGGTTCAATAGCTAAGGGGAATAAAGGATTTAAGGGGAATAAGGGGTTAAGGGATTAAGTTATAATTTATGAATAATATGAAATCAGAACATAACCGATTATGGAGCGAAATTGCTTGGAAGGAGTCGGAAAAAATATATGAGGAGATAATCAACCATCCTTTTATCAAGGAGCTGGCGGATGGCACTCTCAGTCTTGATAAATATTTAGGCTATCTCCGCCAGGATAGACTCTACCTGCGTGAGTATTCAAGAGTGTTAGCTAATATTGCCTCTCGCCTTGATAATAAAGATCATTCTGAAAGTTTCCTTCGTTTCTCTCTTGAAAGTATTCATGTAGAGGCCCAGATGCACTCTTTCTTCCTCGGTAAAGAACAAAACTTCGAAAACGACAAGATGACTGCCGCCTGTGCTCTCTACACATCCACTCTAAAAAGCCAATCTTATGCACCGGTTGAGGTTGAGGCAGCCGCCATCCTCCCTTGCTTTGTGGTCTATCTGAGAGTTGGAAAGCATATTCTATCTATCGTAAAAGATCTGGAAAATAATCCATATAAAGAATGGATAAAGACCTATGCCGACACCACTTTTGAAGAATCAACCAGAAGGGCAACCGAGATTTGCGACTATCTTGCCGAGAGAAGTTCGGAAAGCGTCCGCGAAAAGATGACAAAGATTTTCAAGGAATGTGCTCGCCTTGAATGGCTTTTCTGGGACAGTGCATGGCGACTCGAAAAACCGTTATTCAATGATTAAAAATGCATAATATGACCCAAAATAATTCTTTACAGAACCCGGATGACTCTTCGCAAGAGAAGAAAAGGTATAAGCGCGTACTGAGCATTGCCGGGAGCGACCCGAGCGGCGGAGCGGGTATCCAGGCGGATATAAAGACTATATCGGCTTGCGGTTGCTTTGCCACAACGGCTATCACATCTATCGTTGATGAGAATACTTTAGGCGTTACAGACGTGCATCCGGTTCCGATCCGTTTTGTGACAGGTCAGATACGATCTGTGCTTGACGATATAGGAACAGACGCTATCAAAATCGGGATGCTGCATTCGGCTAAATTGGTTAAAGCTGTAAAGGAAACGCTCGATGATTATCCCGAAATCAGAAATATTGTGGTGGATCCGGTGATGGTTGCCACTTCCGGCGACCCTCTCCTCGAATCGGATGCCGTGGAGACCTTGAAGACTCTTCTCATTCCGAGAGCCGCTATCATCACCCCCAATATCCCTGAGGCTGAGATTTTATTAGGCGAAAAGATAGAGGGTAACGATCAGTTGCCCGATGCAGCGCGCAAATTATCTGAATGTTGCGGAGGGGTGTCGGTATTTCTTAAAGGAGGTCATCTCACAGACACGGATTTAGTGGATTATTTCTATAATGGCACAACCGGTCAGATCCTTTCAATGAGTTCCGATCGCATACCCACCAAGAATACTCACGGCACAGGCTGCACCCTATCCTCGGCCTTGGCTTCATTCTTAGCCAAAGGGGCACCCCTGGAAATTGCAGCCCTGAATGCAAAAAGATATATTTCGGCAGCTATCGAATCGGGTGCGGGATATGAGATAGGACATGGGAATGGGCCTGTGAATCATTTCTTCCAATGGTTTGATAAATAGAGAAGATGCTAATAAAATTGATTTAATATAAGTAAAATATAAGCGTCAAAATTATCCCTTTGATTAGCGATAATCAGAACCTATCTTAGCGGAATTTCGTTTAAATAACAGCTCCCTAACGAGCTGTTATTTTTATTATGAAGAAGATAGATACCCCAAATACTACAACCACACATTCTCCCAAACCGGAAGATAAGACAAAAGAAATCGTTGGGAAAGTTATGAAGATTGTAGTGCCGATATGTGTATCGGCAGCTATGATTGTTTGGATGCTTCATAAATTGAATTTCCATCAGATTTGGAATATCATCTCCCACGACGTGAATTATTGGTGGCTCTTCCTTGTGATGATCTTTACCCTCCTCTCCTATTCCATTCGAGGAATCCGTTGGGGATATCAATTGCGGGCGGCAGGTGTGCCGGATATGCCGGTGGCAGCCGAAAGTGTGTCGATATTTTCAGCATACGCTATAAATCTGCTTGTTCCTTATCTGGGCGAGGCCTGGAGGTGTGTGTATGTGGCAAGAAGAGAGAAAGCGAAGTTATCTACAGTGGTAGGGACTGATATTGCCGACAGAAGCTCGGATTTTGTAATGATAGTTCTTATCTTGGGTTTAGCATTGATTGTGGCAAATCCTGCCCTTACGCAATTCTTTGATAAATACCAATTCGGACGCGACATAGAGCATATTCTCGACAAATGGGAATTATGGGTAGGGATCGCTGCCGGAATTGGAATCTTCATTTTATGCGATCTTAAATTTCGCAATTCAAAGTTTTTCAAGGGCTTCAATCTCTCCCTTTCAAGAATGTGGCAGGGATTCAAGGTGATCTTCACCATGAAAGGAAGATGGACATATCTCTTTCTTACCATTGCGATCTGGGTATGTTATTTCCTGAAGATTTATCTGGTATTCTTTGCGTTCCCTTTCACCCGCGAATTGCTTGTGAACCATCCGGGCTACGCCTTCGGACTCGTTCCGGGATTGGTGGCATTCGTATTCGGATCATTCAGTATGGCTATCCCAAGCAACGGCGGATTGGGACCATGGAATATTGCAGTGATGTATGCGCTGATGCTCTATGGCGTTGGACATGCAGATGCAGCAGCCTTTTCAATTGTGGCATGGTCGGCACAGACATTTATGACAATAATCCTTGGAATCTATTCGATGATCTATATCTCCGCTAATAAGAGGAAAGAGAGCAAAGGAAACATGGAGCCTTAATCTTATGTCTCGGCAAGCGCATAAACCATTCATCAGCTAAAAGCGTTTAATAAGTGTATTTGATTATGAAAAACACATTTAAAAAACACTATGGCTATGAAGAAATTACTATCCGTTCTTATGTTGCTTTTTCCTATCGTTTCATTAGTTTCTTGTTCTGATGATGTGGAATCAGCCGCCCCGCAGACCAACACGCAAATAACTCTTACATTCGATAATGTAGCTGTGATCAATGGCAAAATTTATGCCACACAGGATTATGCGATGGAGATAGCATCGGTAACTTTCAAATCTCCGGATAACTCTACACGCTCCATCAGCGATGTTGAATATAGAGTTGACGGTCGCACCGCCTCTCATTCTGATTATGCTCCTTATACCGGCAGGATTGACACCCGTGATCTTTCCACAGGAACACACCCCTTAGGAATCTACATCGACCTCAATCAGAGCAATAATTCTACCCTTCCGGACAATATGCAATATAATTTCATCGTCGTCCCCTCTACTGATGATCTTCCTGACGGCGCCGAATTAGGCACCTTCACCCAGACCGTTCGAGTTGAGCCAGCTTAAAAATTGTTCTATATGATTTTGTTGTTAATAATATATATGTTATATTTGCAAATAAAATCTTATGACTCAGCTTACTTTAAATATTGAAAATAATGAGATATTGGGAGTGTTAAAGAATCTCATCAAGCATCTAAATGGTGTATCAATAGCTACCACGGAGAACAGTCCACGTTCGAAAGAATCTATGAAGACTGATATCTCAGAAACTATTGCAGCCGATATTCGGGCTTCCTACGGAGAAGTGATGGATCATATTAATGGTAAAATAGAACTGCCATTAGCTAAAGATATCAAATTCTGATGGAGATTATTGCTACAAAACACTTTATTAAAAGTGCAAAACCTTTAGCTAAGAAATATCGTAGTTTTAATAATGACTATCAAAATCTTCTTATTGAATTGGAATCGAATCCAGACATGGGAGTAGATTTGGAGGAGGTTTCAGAAAAGTCAGAATGGCAATTTCATCAAAAGGGAAAGGGAAGTCGGGCGGAGCAAGAATTATCACTCTTAATTTAATTAAAAACAATGATTCATTGTATCTAATTTATGCCTATGATAAGTCAGACTATGATTCGGTTTCAATGGACATAATAAGAAATATTGTAGGGGATATGGATATACCAACCAATTCCAACGAATGAATCATCTAAGGCTCCACCCAGAATAAAATGTTATCTTTCATATTCCTTGATACGCCAATCTTCAATACAGCGTGTCTTGGAAGAGAAAGAAGCTCCAATAAGAAATATCTTTTGCGAATCCATTTGAAATTTGCGAGCATACTTCTTACGCTCAATCTGCTCCAAAGCAGCCGATGCAGGAACATCATATTTTAATTCTATTATATAGATAAAGTCATCTGTGACAACCTCTATATCTATGCGCCCATCGGATGTATGAGATTCCGCTTTTGCATTCAGCCCAATTAAATCCACCAATAAAAATAATGCATTATGGAAATTATTCTCATCCTCCATTCTCAGAGAATAATCTATTCCTGCAAAATAGGTCTGCAAGCATTTCATAACCTCTTCCGGCTCACCAAATGTAAAATATCTCACGATATCTCTTATTACACTCTTTGATTTAAAGGATTTTGCCTTTTGATAGTAAGGAAGCAATTCATTGAAGAATCCCTGCTTAACCTCACGATTGGGGAGCCCGAGACGATATTGCTCAATCTTCTTATTATATTCCTTAATGGTGATATAACCGGTTTGATAGAGCAAAGCAATCGGATTTGGATCCATAAGATCCAACCCTATCAGATCATCTATCGAACAATAGGTGTCAAGAGTTTTCTCAAGATCAACATTAAGTTTTTTTAATGTCTCTGCCACAATCGTGGATTTACCGGTCCAATTCCAATAATTCCCGATTTTTGATTCCTCCATGGCATTCAGCAGCGACCAAGGATTATAGATATCGCTCCCCTTCTCAGCAAAACGATATCCATCATAATTTCTTTTTAATAATTCGCAAGCATCCATATAAGAAATCTCTTGTTCGGATGCTAATTTTTTGATGCCTATCTGGAAATTATCAAGCAATTCCTTCTCTGTAATGCCACATATATCGGCAAACTCATTAACGAAAGTGATATCAGCAAGATTGTTGAGATCTGAGAAGACACTCAACTTACTGAAACGGCTTACTCCGGTAAGGAACACGAGCCTTATATGTTCGGCGCTGCTCTTGAAATTGGAATAAAGAGAGGCAAGGAGATTACGATAATGCTCAAAATTATCTGTTTTATTAATATTTCCCACAAGAGGCTTATCATATTCATCTACTAAGATCACAACCTGTTTCCCGGTCGTATTATGTGCGGCTTCAATAATATTGCGCAGTCTTTGAGAAAGATCAGGGCTAATAAAACCGACTTCATATTCCTCCTCCCATTCTCGGAACAGATTATCGAGAACAGGCTCAAGCATTCCGACTTCAGTAAATCGATTTGTATTGAAATCCAACCTTAATACAGGATATGGCTCCCAATCCCAATCAATGGAGTCAATGTATAAACCCTTGAAGAGATCTCGCTCCCCTTCGAAGAAATAACGCAGAGTTGAAAGGAATAAACTCTTTCCGAAGCGACGTGGACGAGCAAGGAAATAATACTGTTTGCCAGATGTAATTATTTTTTCGATAAAGCTGGTTTTATCGATATACAGACAATTTGCCGACCGCAGAGATTTAAAATCCTGCTGCCCGATTGCATATTTAACCACATCGCTCATACTCTGCCTATTTACATTTCCTTATTCCTAATTTAAGTTTCTTAAGTGATTTTATTCGCAGAACTTAAAAGAATGACTCAGAGTGTTCGCGGAACTTTTTTAATCATAGACTTTGGGAGGAACTTCAAACCTGTCGGTTTTGGGAAACTTCTCAGAACGACAACGGGATTTGATGATAAATCTGAGTATCATTCTGTGTTAGTTCCTTAAAGCGTAAGCTTTCAATTCCATAATCATCTTATTTTTTTCTGCGATAGTTTGGTGATCCTTCTTTTATTTCTGCGATTCAAGAAATACTTGCGAAACTTGAATTAATAACAAAATTAACGAAAAAACTTCTGATTAGCAAATTCCTTGATATATTGTGTCAATTGAAAAAGATAACCCTTCGTCAAGAATTCCCCCAACAGTTGCAGGTGTACGTAAAATTTTATAAATTTGCGATATAAAGTCAAGTTTGATTGCTTGATGAGCTCCAAAACTTAGGATTATGAAATTTAGCATAGATAAAAGATACTCTTTCATCCGAGCCCTGCTAATGTTAGCCGGTTATTTGTTTGGCGTTTGCATCGTAATATTTTTACTAAATAACCAGGATCCGATTGGTTTCCTTGGTTCAAGTCTGATTGCATGTGTATTGTTGTATGTAGTGTTTTTCCGCCCCAAAACAATATATGTTAAGGATGGGAACATAAACTTTGCTAAAGATGGAGATTACAACCGAACCTCTATAAGTCTGAAAGATATAGTAAATGTAGAGATTAGTTTTAAGCCCTACAACACCCTTAAACTTACCACTAAATCCGGACATACTTATTCTATTCATCCCGAAAACCTACAGGAACTTGAAAGCGCCTTGGCAGGAAGATAACAGCAATTAATACTTTATTCCTTGGCTAAAGAGAAAATTATTACTATATTTGCATAATAAGTAACCGCTACTTAAACAAAGTATTATGCAAAATACCAAGATTACAAATGTATGTGCCACACTTTGGGGTAAATATAAAGTTTATTTTACCCCTCATCCTGATGTCAACATTATTGTAGGCATAAACGGAAGTGGAAAAACTACATTGTTAGGGGAAATTGAAAAAATGCTTTCGCAAGATAGTTTTATAAATCTTCCTCACATCTATATACCCTCTATTGATAATCTGGTAGCACGCGACAAACGAAAAAAAAACACTCCCCTTTCTCAGGATCTCGAATCATACATTTATGATATGAAAACAGGTCCTTCCTTAATGTATTATCGGATGTCGATGCTTGATGCACCGGTAGAAAAACAAGCCAAGGTTAGAGATAAAATACGAAACTTTTGTGATATTGTAAACTCTCTTTTTAAGGAGACAGGAAAAAAAATTGAAGTTGAAGGGAATAAATTCATTATAAACTCTCATGGGTCTATAATTGATCCATCTTCTCTTTCATCAGGAGAACAGCAGCTTCTTCTTTTATTATTACGTGTTTTCCTTTTAGATGAAAAAGACTCGGTCGTTTTAATTGATGAGCCCGAAAACTCACTTGATATTAGTTGGCAATACAAACTGATTGACCTACTTATCAAGCTAAACCCAAATGCCCAATTTTTTATCACAACTCATTCGCCCAGTATTTTTGGAGATGGATGGGGAGATAAAATTATCTACATGGAAGATGTGACTACTAACATCTAAAATATATGCCGGGCTATGAATAGGATAGAAGATCAAGCAAACTATTATAAGAATATTCCTTTACGCAATCGGAAATTTAAAAGTGTTATCCACGTTGAAAATACGGATGACATTAATTTCTGGCAAAATCAATTGAAAACGGTTCTTCCTGGTGAATATTATTTTATTGCTTTTAGCAGGAGCGCTTCAGGTGCACAAGCCTCTGGATGTGAACAATGTCTGAGATTTCGTCCTTATCTTAACCGAAACTTTTTTATATGCATTGATAGTGACCTACGCATTTTAAGACACGAGACCGGGTTAGATGCAGAACATTTTATTGCTCATACATACGCATATTCATGGGAAAATCATTATTGTGAAAAAAATTATCTTCAAGAAAGATTTAACCAGAAGATTGAAGGTTCTCCATTTAGCTTTATTTCTTTCTTGAATAGTTTCTCTGAATTACTCTACAATCCCCTTGTTTTACTTGTTAATTCAGACACTCCTGAATTAAACAAATTATGGAATATCAAGAAATTCAATCAATGTATTCCTCTTCAGCCCTCACGAGAAGAATTGGCAGATAATGGCAAGTTATATTTGAAAAAGTTGAGGCACGTTTCGATGAAGCATTCTCTTCACTATCCTCAATATCCATTCAAGGAATAGATAGTCTGAATCCACAAAATGCCTATCTTCACATGCAAGGCCATCATTTATATAATCTTATAAGCCATATAGGCTCCTTGATTTGCAAGGGCACAGGAATAAAATTCACCTCTCAGATACTTAATTCCTTTCATTGCACTTTCGGATATGAAGAGATTGATAGGGTACAAGCAGATTTGAGATATATTTTATCTCAAAAGGAAGATTAAATTACTCAAAATAAATTTATACGAAGCATCTATGAATAAGTCAAAATATATAATCAGTTTTGATAGCGAAAGATTGGGATATGGAAAGGTAACTCTTAATAATCCGTATGGAAGCGGAATTCTACCGGGAGTCACTGCTATTCTTGGAGAAAATGGGAGCGGCAAAACCACCTTGGGAACAATTCTTGAAAAAGGGAGATATGCTTATGGAAATCGTCTTACATTCTCCCCGGCGAATCTTAAGGTCAAGATGTTGGCCTTTACGGATATCCATTCCTTAAGCGGAATGGAAGTTACCTACTATCATCAAAGGATGGAGGCCACAATGAACGATTATGTGCCGACCGTTGCCGATATAATGAAACGTCGCAACGCTCCGCACGATTGGATTGAAAGATGCGAGTCGTTGGGTCTGAAAAACATAGCTGAGAAGAAAATCAATTATCTTTCAAGCGGAGAACTGAGAAAGCTTCTAATCGTCAACGCTCTCCTAACAAAACCTGACGTGCTTGTTCTCGACAATCCCTATATCGGTCTTGATGCTGATTCCAGAAAGGAATTTGACGCTATGATTGTTCAGCTTCGCCAACAAGGAGTGTCAACAGTCATGCTCCTTTGCGATCCTGAGGATATTCCTCCCTACACTGATAATCTTATCATACTTCAAAATAGAACGATCTCTCTCCCTCTCAGCATCAAGAAGGAGATTGATTGCATAAAAGAGCAGGGTAAATCCAACGAAGATATCAACTCTCTCTCCATTCCTCTCCATTCCAATACTCCTGCCACATATTCAATAGCATTTGAAATCAAAAATGGGAAGGTGCATTACGGCGACAAACAGATTTTTTCCGGAGTAAACTGGAAAGTGAATGCCGGAGAATGTTGGGGACTTAAAGGGAGAAACGGATCAGGGAAATCGCTGCTCTTGTCGCTCATTTGCGCTGATAATCCCCAGGCTTATTCAAATGATATTACACTTTTCGACCGTAAAAGAGGTTCTGGAGAGAGCATCTTCGATATTAAGGATAAGATAGGATATGTCTCGCCTGAGATGCAATTATATTTCAAGTCTGCCGATTCGGTAAGAGAGATTGTGGTTCAAGGGAAAAGAAATTCCCTCAATCGCTATCGACCCTCTTCTGAGGAAGAGCGTGCAGAAGCAATGGAATGGCTTCGAGTTTTAGGAATTGATCATCTATCCGACCGTCTCTTCTCCGACCTTTCGAATGGCGAGCAGCGCCTCGTTCTTTTAGCACGTGCGTTCATTAAGCAGCCATCGCTTTTAGTGCTCGACGAACCATTCCATGGTCTTGATGCCGCCCGTAAGAAGAGAGTAAAGGAAATAGTAAACGCTCTTGTTGAGAGAAACAAGAGCGCCCTTATCTTCGTATCCCACTACGATAATGAGGTTCCGCAATGTGTGAATAAATTTTATGACCTATCGCTAAAGTGAATAATTGAACTTGCTGGTTTAAATGAGGATGAGATAATCGATTAACATTGATTATCTCATCCTCATTTTTATGTTCCATTGTTAACAAATGTTAATATATGCCATTTCATGAAGTTATATTTTGGTATTTTAAAATTTCTGTATTACTTTTGCAGTGTATTAAGATACTAATACACTAAATCAGAAATAAAATTTTAAAATATAACTATTATGAAACAGCATCTTCTTACATTGCTTTTTATGTTAATCTCCGTTTTCGGGGCATACTCTCAGGAAATGGCTCGCGTTGAAGTGAAGGAATTTGATTCCAAGTATTTCTCTTTCGCTCGCCCGGTATTGATCTATACGCCCTCCGAGTATGATGAAGCTACGGAATCTGATTATGATGTAGTCTATGTGTTCGATGCCCAGGACAGAGCAGCTTTTGATGAGGTTCAGGCATTGCTCAACTATGCAGTACAGCAACCGGCGAACGACCGCAGTTATATTGTGGTAGGCATTGCCTCCCCTACCCATTGGGATCTGGATTATTGCCGCAATAATGATTTTCTTCCTGTTCCGGAACATCAGAAAATGACCTCCCCTTACTATGGGAGTGCCGATAAATTCAAAAAATTCATCAAGGAAGAACTTATGCCATACATCGATTCAAATTATAATACTTCGGGGCATACTCTTGGAATAGGACATTCCTTAGGGGCATCATTCGTACTTGATGCAATCACAACAGATGATCTCTTCGATGATTGTATTGCTATCTCTCCTAATCTTGGATGGGACAACAATCGTTTCGCTAATAATTTCATAAACTTTGATTTCAAGAATAGCCGTCCCAGATTCATCTACATCACAATGGGGAATGAAGGTCTTAACGAGAATGAATATTTTCCGGAGAGCTGGCGACCTGCTTGGGAAGAGGTTAAAAAATTTGTGGACAATTCATCATTCCCTGAAACCATAACTGTAAAGACAGCTGATTTTCCGGAAAATGGACATAATGATGTAGTACTTCCGGCCCATATCCTTACATTGAAAGAATATGCGCGTTACAGGTATAACCCTTCTTTCATTGATAACGAATCATATCCTGTTCATATCGAACTTTCAGGAGAAAACATTGAAGGAGATGTCTTCATCACCGGTAATCAACCGGGGCTTGCAGACTGGAATCCTAAGGGAATTAAAATGAAAAAAGTGAATGATACGACCTTTGTAGCCGATCTCAGCCTACACCTTCCAGCAGAATTCAAATTCACCCAAGGAGATTGGGACAGCGCCATCGGTGTTTCTAACGGAGATTCGGGAAATATTCGTATCTCCTCGCCGCAAAAAGCGAATAAACATTACAAGGCATTTTAATCTGTTAATCTGCAATGGAAATTACACCTATAAATTTAGGCTCCAACCATTTAATATGGTGGAGCCTAATTTTCTTAAAGTGTTCGTTGTGATTCTCTCTCTTTTGTATCGCGATACACATTGTTCACTTTCCTGCCTCCAAAAGAATAAGCAATTCTGATATTGATGGAATGCTGATGGACATTGGTCTTTGAATAAAGAGTGTAATCGTTGAAATAAGCGGTTGATTTGCTGACGCTCCAGCTGAATGGATCTGTTACGGATGCTGATAGCGTAAGTCGATTGTCAAGCAACATATACCTTAGCTCACAATTAAGCATTGTACGGTTTTCATATTTTATCATATTATCTTGATACGGGAAATAATGACTGCAACGTAGATTGAAAATGAAAGTCTTCTGCTTATTAAGCATCCAAGAAGTGTTCAGCTCAATCTTTCCGCTCCAACTTTTCTCAACACCATCTTTAAAATATCCCTTCTTTGAATTAGTTTGAGAAAAGAACACCTCTCCCCCAACATTCAGATTCCACCAATCAAATAAAGAACGATTATAGGAAGCATAAAGCCCCACTTTTGTTGTATTCAGACAATTTTCAGGAGTAGTGCTTTGCATTCCATCAGAGTCAAAATGCGTGATATACCCTATGGCATTCCTATTAAAAGACCCATATATCACTGCGTAAAGTCCCTTAAAACTATAATTTACCCCTACGTTGTGCCCTATTATAGATTCCAGGTCAGGATTGCCCGTGAAATAATCTTTCACAGTATTATAATAACGGAAGGGATTCAGGTCTCCGAAGCTTGGTCTGGTGATACTCATGGAATAGTCTGCCGATATGCGTCCCCCTCCCGGGATATTCCAACTTAGTATAGCTGACGGGAATAGATAATCATAACTTCTGTCATGCCTCGAATCATCAGCCTTTTGCACTCCCCTCACATCTGTGTGCTCATATCTCAATCCAATCTTACCAAAGAGAGAGCCGGTGAAATTCTTTTCCGCAGAGATATAAAGTGCCGATGTTTTTTCATCATAAAGAAAATTATTGCTTTGACTCGGATCATCAACCATAACACCATCTCGATCGGTCGAGATATTCAAGTTGGTATTATTTCCAATTGAGGTATAAGCAGCACCGGCCTCCATTTTAAAGCCCGGGAATGGAAGAATAGCATCAAGCTTCACAGAATGAATGTCGTATTTATTATCCGCACTTCTTACAAGCCAGGACTCATCTGACGATTCCCAAAGAGTAGCAACATCTGATTCTGAGCTGCTTCGCTTATCAAACCAATTATAAGTCAGGCTTAACATCTTCCCCTTAGAATCTAAATTCCAATCGACAAATCCGGTAAGGGTGAGTGCGTCTTCAGGATATGAGGGGGTAAGCGTATTAGACACCATGGCATTAGTGTCATCCCTGGTAATGTCGCTAAGCTCTGATTTCATTATGTTGCGACTATAGTTCACTATTGCCCCTGCACTTAACTGTGAAGTAAACTTATATTTAAAGAGTCCATTTGCACCAAGGGTACGCCAAGTGAACGCATTTCTTCGATCTGAGACCTGCATCCGATCCGAAAAAGTATATTCCCTGTAAATGTCATTCTTCCCCTTGTAATCATTCCAGCCGACATCTCCCGATAGTTCTATCTTACGGGTGGTATGACTTATATTTCCTCCTAAAGAATAATTAAGATTATCAGAATACTTCCCACTCCCCCATATATTGCCACGCGTGCCGAGCGATTCATTTTTGGTAGTGATGCTGATGAAAGCCACATTGTTTCCGGCAGCATATTTAGCCGGTGGCGTTGTGAGGAGTTCAATTTTATCAATGCCGTCAGCTTGAAGATTTTTCAGTTTCATAGCTATTGCATCGTCAGTCATATCCAAAAGATGACCGTCAATAATATATTTCACTGAATTTTTGCCGACAACGCTGACCTGTTCGTTTATCACAGATATTCGAGGAATACGGTCGAGCAGGTCAATGCCATTCATTCCTACAGCATAAGGATCATTCTTGATAAGATAGACTATTCTATCCGGTTCCTGTTTCAGGGGAGCTCGTTTTGTAGTCACCACTACCTCGTTGAGATCCCACTCTTTTTCATTCGCCATATTCAAGGAATCTTTCATCTCCTGTGAAAAAAGAGGCATAGAGGGAGCTACCGCTCCTAAGAGCAGTATTAGAAAATTTTTCATAATATGTTGGAATTTAGAATAGTATTAAAGAGTCCACTATTTGAATGCTTCAGTCGGACCGGTTATAAAAAGATAACAGACATTGCCCGGGGAATAAGAGAGGCCAATCTTAATCTCACGGTTATTATTTAGTATAGTCATCCAGGAATACACCACCCCTCCATTCTCAATAATATCCTGAGAGTTTTCAGCGCGTTCTGTATCCTTTTTAAAAAGGCTCGTTACTTTTTTTACCAAAGAGGCATTATTGGTAACTGTGAATCCTCTGGTGTATTTCTCCTTTGATTTGGAAATATGGATAGAGACACTCTTATCTGCGTTGTATGAGCCATCAAAAAGTTTTTCAACATTAAGATGTGGAGGCTTTGCCATGGCAATTAAGCCAACAAACAAACTAATAATTATGATAATGTATCTTTTCATTTTTACTCTGTCATTAAACTAATTAAATACTCCTGTTTCAATTCCATCTCCTTCTCCTTAGCAGTTGCTAAAGCCATCAGATACTCAGCCTTCTTCAAGGATTCACTCACAGCCTCTTCGGCATCTTTAGGATCCAGCCTCTTTCCTCCTTCGTAAGCAATAAAAACCTCATCAACTTGATCGTCGGGAGTGTATAAAGAATGTTTTTCTGCCAAATATGCTTCATCATTCCCCAATTTATTTCCTATGAAGATTGAAAAGAGGAAAATAATGGTTAGTGAGGCTGCAATTCCTGATAAGTTTTTAACCCAGGTGAATTTTGCTTTATTTCTTGGACTTCTCTTTAAATCTTTTAGGGATAAAAGACTTTCAGCCATCATTGATTCCTTCGCTTCATCAATCACCGGAGAACTATAAGATGTATTAAGCAACACATACTCCAGCTCTTTCTCTTGCAAAACCGACAGCTGACAGTCTAAATATAATCGGCACAGCTCTTCTATATCTTGCAATGTCAATATGTTCGTATTATCCTTCATCGGTTTAATTTTTTATAATTTTCTCTTATTTTCTTTCTTGCCCGGCTCATATTCATTCTAACCGCTTCGACTGTCATACCGAAGTTTGAAGCTATCTCTTCATATTCCATCCCATCGTGGACTATTGAAATATAAATTCTTTGTTGAACGAGGGTCAAGCCGGTTGTAAGCACTTTCTCCAGACCTTCCGGATCCTCTGAAAAATCAGGTCTGATTGCCATGTTTTCAACACCTGAATCCTTTACATCAATATTCGGGGGTCGTCGAAGGCGATCGATACACACATTCCGCAAGACTTTGAAAAGCTTGTTTCGTGCCTCAGCATCCGATTGCGGGGATTCATTCCTCCATAATTTGAAGAATGTATCCTGCAAAGCATCCTTAGCATCCTCATCATTTTGAAGGAATCGAAGAGCGCTTCGGTAAAGCTTTTCGCGCAGGCTCAGGAATGAATATGTCAGTTTATCTGTTTTCATATCGTTTACACTTTAGATACGATTGAAAAAGCAAAATATAACAGCGAAACAATATTTTTTAGTAGCTGCGAAATTATACATAAAAAGCAGGGAAGCAAAATAATGATATAAAAAGAGACACTAGTGTCCCATAAAAATGGGAGCTGGTTAAAAATTAAATAAATTAGGCCCATTGAGGTCTGATAGAACATTGAAATTTTGAGATTTAGTTTTGTTGAAGAGATCGACCAAATGAG
>JAAVGM010000026.1 GCA_014800245.1 Bacteroidales bacterium
GTGGTAATACCGCCATAGGCTACATTGTTATGCCCATAGGTTATGATATATGAACAAAATCACCTCATTTCAGTCAGTCTGATAGAGATATTACAGAATACGTTTTAGAGGAAAGATACACATTTTCCGTCTTTTATCCGCTATGATTGAGGAAGTAATTTTGTGGCAACCAAACGCTAACGCATTATGGACCACAAATTCACTGAACAGATAAAGCAATGGCTTGATACGCCGGAAGCGGAGCGCGACTACACCGTGTGCGCACTTTATCTTTTGAAACTGTCGGGTAATCGTATCATGTACTTTAACACCGTCGCCCAACTTGACCGCAAGCGTCAGTTTGTCGAGTATTAGCTTCAAAAGTATTACAACTTCCGCTTTCAAGCTCTCACTCATGCAAAGGTGCAGGAGATGGAGCAGCAGGTCGAAGCTATCAATAGCCGTTCGATAAGTCCAACACTGGGAATATCTACTTTGCTATAGTTTGACTGATTGGAATCTCCTTTCAATTCTAAGCTTTGAGCAATTTCAAAGATTATCTGATTCTTACCAAGTCCCTGCTGAGGAATTTTTCCCTCCAGTAATTTGAGGTTCTCAGAAATTCTCGCTATCTTTGCATCCGAATTCTTCGGAAGGGATGGCACATAGCCCGGTGCTTCGGCATGGCTGGGCGAGTCCTCAGGGGCGATTGTCTTACCTTCCGGAGATTTTTTTGTATCCGTAAGTGCCTGCGCCTTCTCCTTCCATCTCTTTTCGACTCCAATGTAATCAGGCCATTGGTAGGTAAAGGAGTTCCTCTTCAAATTTTGGATTCTCATGTTTTTTGATTAAATTTGTAAGACAATCCAAATCAAGATATTCCACGTCAGCGAGATTCGTTCGCTGTTGGTCTATCAAGGTTTGGATTTTTTATATTGGAGGCTTGTCCCATCCGTTAAGGACGTAAGGTGTTCGGACTTCATGGAGAATAGAAGACGTTGGGATATGGCCTTTTTTATTTTGACCATGATAAATACAATATCCGTTACCTCAATTCATTTAGACCGATTTCTTCTACTGAGGATATGCAGTTCAAGGAGGCCAAACCGATTATCTATCTCAACGCCGGAGCTGTCTTTTCCCTTTTCTCTGGAAAAGGAGGCAATGTTTCGTTGGCACGCTCGTATTGGTCAACTATATTGTCATATTTGAAATCGCATAACTCATACCTTGGATTGAAACAGAGAAGAAAGTCAATCGTCTGAAAGCCCTATGCTTTGACTACCTGCAATTGAAAGAACCGTTCGGAATTGACCTTGAAACGGAAGTATTACTCGAAAATGAGACATAGAATAGTTAAAGTTTTGATAATAGCTTGCTTATTCGGATATTTTACCCTATCTTTGCACATTTACTTTAAGGAGGTAAATATGCAATATCAAGGTAACATAAAAGAATATATACAGCAGTCGTTTGGTTGGAACGTCAGATTCAGTTCTCTGAACGATGTAAAAAACAGGATTCCATACGGAATTTTTAATGCTGCCGACTATGACTGCATAGAGATTGATAATTTCAAGGGTGTGGCGATAAAGCCTCATTCGGAGGATGATTTCAGAATGAATAAAAATATTGCCACAACACTTGAAAAACGTCTCGATATGTCGGTTATTTTAATTTTGGACGGCATTAATTTTTATCAGAGAAAATCCCTGATTGAAAGTAGGATTGGGTTCGTGGTACCCGGTAAACAAATATATATTCCACAAATGGGTACATTGATGTCTGAACGAGGGCTTGGTATTAATTTAAGCTCCGTTGAGAAGCTTTCGGCAGTTGCAGGCGCGATGATAACCTTACACCTCGGCACAAAGTCATTGCAGGGATTGAGTATATCAGATGTTGCCAAGATTATGGGATATTCAATAAAGACCCTTTCATTAGCTGCAGCGGAACTTGAACGTGCCGGTTTAATTTCATTCAAGTTGCAAGGACGAAAAAAGTTGCTTGGTTTTCCACTCTCGAATAAAGAGTTATGGGAAAAAGCGTTCCCAATGATTGATAGTCCAGTGGAGAAGCTACTCTTTTCGTCTAATTCAGCATTAGCTTCTGAAATCGGTGTTATATCCTCCGATTCTGCTCTCTCTGAAATCTCTATGCTTACTTCGCCCTCACAGAATACATATGCGGTATATTCCCGTAATCCCAAACTCGTTGAACTTGATTTGAATGACAGTATGGGTGATATAAAAGTAGAGGTTTGGAAAACTGACCCTACCATTTCCTCCAGGGATGGTATAATGGATATATTTTCACTTGCATTGTCATATAAGAATGATGATGACCCAAGAGTGTGGAAAGAATTAAATAAACTAATAAACGAAGCATTATGAAAGGAATAGACAAGATACGTCAGTATCTCGGAAACTATAAAGGTAACTATGTGATTATAGGTGGTACAGCATGTAATCTCAATTTAGAGGAATCGAATATTCATGGGAGAGCTACGAAGGATGTAGATATGATTGTAGTCTGTGAAGCCTTGACTCCAGAGTATCTTCATAGCTTCTGGGAGTTCATCAAGGCAGGTGGATATAATGCATGGCAGGTAAAGTCTGAAGAAGAGACACACCGTTGCTTCTATCGTTTTATTGACCCCAAGGATAAGGATTTTCCGGTTTACATAGAACTCTTCTCCCGTAAGCCTGATGCCGTGAAGCTTCCGGAGGATGCCCATTTGGTGCATATTTCCGTTTCTGAGTACCTATCCAGTTTTTCCGCTATACTTATGGATGATGAGTATTATAGCTATGCGGTATCTCATGCCGTTGAACTGAACGGGGTTCAAGCGATTGACCATGATGCACTGATAGTGCTCAAAATTAAAGCATATCTTAATAATATCAAGCGACGCGAAGCCGGACAGAAAGTTCAGAGCGATGATATTGACAAGCATAAACGAGATGTCTATCGAATGGTTCACCTGATTACTCCGGCTGATAGGTTTGAGGCTTCGGCGACTATCAAAGATGATATAAGGGCTTTTCTCGCATCCGTCGAGAATGATCCCATTAATACAAGGGTCATTTCAAAAAATATGGGTGTCCCGGATATTCCACAGTCAGACTTTATTGAGATTATAAAAACCGCCTACAGCTTATGAGAATACAATACGCCTCAGATCTGCATCTCGAATTCGGAGAAAATTCAAAATGGCTTAAAGAACATCCGCTTATTCCATCAGCCGACATTCTCGTTCTTGCCGGAGACATTGGATACTTGGGAGATGACAATTATCAGAAACATCCATTCTGGGATTGGGCTTCAGAAAACTTCAAACAGGTTATTGTCGTTCCTGGCAATCATGAATTGTATAAGTACTATGACATTAATGAGCTCCACGAAGGTGTTATACTTGAAGTGCGTCCAAATGTAAAGGTCCATTACAATGATGTGATACACTTGGATGAGGAAACCGACCTAATTGTCTCCACACTTTGGGCTCACATCCCTCCGTCTGAAGCCTATCTGACAGAAAGATGTGTCAGTGATTTCACGAGAATAAAGAATGGTCAATATCGACTTAGTGCAGACCGTTTCAACAAAGAGCACGCGCGATGCCGTCAATTTATTAAGAGCGCTGTTGACGAATCCAATGCATCTACGCTTATAGTGGCTACTCATCATGTTCCCTCCTTCGAATTGATGTCTTCGGAGTTTAAGTATAGCAGTATCAACGGGGCATTCTAGAATGAGGGGAGTCCTGCAACACCCTCTTATTTAATTTATAAGGGTGGCATTGCAGCTTTTAGTATAGGAATGATATTTTGACGGTAGGAAGCACCAATAGGGAGTTCAATCCTTAAGGAGTTGTTTGCCCCATAGTGAAGCACCACGCTCGAAGTATCATAGGATTCAATATGCGTGATATTAATGATGTGCGACTTATGGATGCGAAGGAATCTATCTGAGGGCAAGTTTTGAAGGAGTGTTTTGATTGTGATGCGTGAAATTATACGCTCGGAATTAGAATGGATTCTGACATAATCTTTCACTCCTTCAACGAATATGATATCATCGGTATCAATGTTAATGAATCGTCGTTCAGCACGGAGTGTAAGGGTAGTTGATGGATATAAAGTTTTTTTATCATTCGGTATGCCGGCTCGAATCAGGGCTTTTTGCACTGCACGATTAAATCTCTCTTCACTTATGGGTTTTAACAGATAATCTATAGCATCCAGATCATAGCTTCTCACGGCATACTCGGAGAATGCGGTAGTGAAAATAATCATTGTTTCGGAAGAGAGTTGGGCGGCAAGATCGATTCCCAAAATGCCGGGCATCTCAATATCGAGAAATATAAGATCAATCGCATTTGATTTCAACCATTCCAGCGCTTCATGAGGATTGGAGAAAACACTCATAACCGTTAGTGAGGGATTACGAGAGGCTAATAATGCCATCCCGCGTCGCGCAATCGGTTCGTCATCGATTACAATGCAACGGAGTTTTTTCCCTAAAACAACGGAATCTGAAGAAGGCGAAGAAGGATTGTTAATCATAAAAATCGGTTTTCCATGAAAAATAATATATCCTCAAAACGTCTTATTTTTTAAATATATTATATTTTGCGACCAATCACCACTTAAAAACGACCAACAGAAAATATCAAATGAAGAAAAAGTATTAATTTTGCATTGTGAAAAAGATTGCGCTTAACTTATTGCTTTGGATTTTATTTTCGCTGATGCAATGCGGTCCCGTAGTCGGCACCCTGGAATATGGCGAAGAAGGAGGGCCGATGGATACCTTATGGCTGATGGTTCCTTTTTCCTTGCTTTGTTTCGGCTTGGTGCTAATAACAACCTATTACGCTGTGCCGCAATTGTTGATGCGTCAGAAATGGGGCAGCTTTGCTGCATTAGAGTTTATTTTGGCTTATATAGTCTCTTTTATCGAACAGCTACTGGTGAGCTATATATGGATTGAGTGGCATATAATTCCGGATGGACACTCCTTGCAATGGGGATGGATGTTGGTCAATACACTCTGCAATTCATTGATGCTTTTCTTTACATTGCTCGCGGTCGGAGGATGGTATCTTTTCGATTCCGGACGCAACGATGCTGCAAAGGAGAAAAGGCTCGTAGATAGAATCGAGAATTATATGGCGGAGGTAAGAAACAGACTTCGTCCGGAGATTATTTCTAAAAGATTGAAACAGATTGCAGAAAATGCAATCGTCTCTCCGCAAGAGGCTGAGAAAGATATTGCCATACTCTCCTCCGAGCTCAGAGATAGTCTGTATAGTCTTCCATCTTCTCCGACTTTAGACCAAGACTTGGAAAGGATTGAATCCGATAACAATGTTATAAATCGCTTTCTTACATCTCGAAGGTATCGGGCAGCAAGAATATTGATTTTTCAACTCTCGCTAATTGGAATCTGTTTTGGAGCATTCTTTGCCACGCCGGATCAGCCCCAATTCGTTGAGCGGTTCGAAGGTTTTCTTGTATTGCTCGGAATGTTTGAGATTATAGCAGCGATAGATATTTTTGTTCTTTTTCGTTCATTCCGCAAAAAGAGGCGTTTGGGTAGATTTATATTCGCGTCATCTGTTTTAACGGCAATTATTATTCTTCCTATCCTTGCTGAAAGAATTAATTTATATGTGAATCATCCGGATGGGAATAATACGCTGTTCATACTTACAACTGTGCTCGCTACGGCAGCAAGTGTTTTGATGATGGTGTTTTATATAGCCGGTATAGGGGGAATGCTTCTTTATAGTGATTGGCTGCGCCATACTCGAAAGCTCATCTTCCTCCAGGCATCTACCAAACGTCTTGAATATGCTAATCTCAAGAAGCAGATCAATCCTCATTTCCTCTTTAATGTGCTCAATAATGCGGGAATCCTGACCGAGTTTAACCCTATTGAAGCCAGAGAAATGCTTCTTGAATTGCGCCGCCTTATAGATTATCAGTTTGGAGAAACGGAACAAACGACAATAAGTCTTATCGATTCTATAGCATTTATACGCGCGTATCTTAGTCTTGAGGTTACACGCCGGGATGCTTTCAGATTTAATGTAACATGTGATGGCGATCCGGAAAGGATTGTCGTGCCAAGTCTTCTCTTCATTCCATTTGTGGAGAATGCTGTGAAATATGCCTCTAATAAGCCGGGTGGGAATTGGGTGAATATTAAATTTAAAATAAAAGAGAAAAATCTTATATTTGAATGTGAGAATCCCGTGGAGGTTGAAATTGATATAAAATCATTGCCTGAGTCGGGAAGACTTGGAGTGGCTAACACTATAAGACGACTCGAACTCCTTTATGATATAAATTTCAAATACCGCGTTGAGTGTCGGAATGGTATCTATCAGGTTGTGTTAGAAATTCCATTAGACTTAGACTCCATTGTGGTTCTCTCAAAAAACGCCTTATTGAAGAACTAAATATAATAATACAGCTTAACTATTTATTCTTATGAGATTGCTAAAAATTATTTTGGCGTTTGTCTTTTTGCTATCGACAAATAGCGCAATCTATGGAGCCGACTATTCGGATTCCAACTTTACCTATAAGTATAGCAAAACGCAAAAATTCGCACGTGTTGAGACCACGAAAAAAAAGACAGCTACGTCGCTTACAATTCCGTCTAAGATAACGGTGAGTGGCGTTTCGTATCCCGTGACACAGATCGGTGATTATGCTCTCTCAGATCTGCAGAATCTGAAATCTGTGACTATTCCATCATCCGTGACAGAGATTCGTAGCGGGGCATTCAGTAATTGCTTTGAACTTCGTTCGGTTAAAATCCCTTCAAAGGTTACAAAAATCTCAGACTACTGCTTTTCAATGTGCCTTGAATTGACAGAAGTGAGCCTGCCTAAAGGTCTTGTAGAGATTGGAGAGGGAGCTTTTATGTATTGCGGAAAAATTGAAATTATCAATTGGCCGTCAACACTTACAAAAGTTGGAGGATATGCATTTAATGGAGCTAAGCTTCCTGAGTTAGTTGCGCTTCCGGCCGCATGTGTGGAGGTAGGGGATGAAGCCTTTCGTGCCACTGATGTGGTCAACTTCCAATTGCCCTCTAAGATGACATCGATCGGTAAAAAGGCATTTGCGGATAACGGCAATCTATTGGGTCTGACAATGCCTACATCTGTAAACACTATAGGTGACCTTGCTTTCTTTGGAAATAATGAGCTTATGTATGTCACCCTTCCGCAGACCATCGGGCGTATGGGTGAAGGAGTGTTTATGGATTGCGACAAGATGAATCAGGTATATTGGTCGCCGAGCTTGACTACAGTTCCTAATCGTACATTCTCACGGTGTGAAGAATTAGAATGGATTACGTTGCCGGATAATGTAACATCTATTGGTGATGAAGCATTCTGCGAATGTTATTCTCTTAAAGAGTTTCATTTTCCAACACAGCTTAAGACCATAGGAAACAACGCCTTTGATAATTGTAACCTTGGGGAAGTGACTTTCCCATCGGGGCTGACAAAAATTGGAGATGCCGCTTTTTACGCAAATTCACGATTGGAGACTTTAACTATTCCTGCTTCAGTAACTGAAATCGGATCACATGCATTTGACTATAATCCACATCTTGATACGATCAAGGTCGAAAGTGCAACTCCACCGATTCTCGGCTCTGATGGATTTAACCAATATACATATTTTTCTGCTATGTTAATGGTGCCGGAACAATCTGTGATGGCATACAAACGCGCGGGTGAATGGTGTAATTTTCAATATATCAACGACCGTCCGACCGGGATTGATGAAATTTTCAGTGAAAATGATGATGAGAAGGATCTTTATGATTTGCAAGGCCGAAGATCAACATCAAGCAAAGGATTTAAGATTAATCCACGTACGCGACGCGTAGAGATTAGACGATAAAAATTAATAAAAAATGAGTCGGTGCTTTTTATTTCTTAAGCATCGACTCATTTTATATATTCTCTTTTATACTTTAGAAAAAATTGCTTTCTGATGATTTCAAATTCTATTAGAGAAGCGGATCCCAACGATAAAGAGAAAGCTTCACACGATTTGATGAACCTATGATTATCCCCTCAGCTCGTAGTAAGTCTGCTTGGGCATCCCAGTGGGGTGCCGGTCGTCCTTGCGCATTGACCACACGATGACAAGGGATGACGGAGTCCATTCCTATAGATCCTAAGATTTTACCTACCAGCCTTGCATGTGAAGGAGATCCCGCAAGGGCAGCCACATCTCCATATGTCAACACCTTCCCGGGAGGGATTTCAGAAACAATATCTTTGACTGCATGAGTGAATTCAATTTTATCGAGCTTCATACCTCTATTCTATACGTTAGTTATATTATAGTTTCATCCGATCGATAAGGGTTTGGTCAGCTCCGTATTCCTTCGCTAATTTCAAAGCGATTTCAGCTTCTTCATTCTGATAATTCAGACGATGAAGATAAGCTCGAAGGAGATACAGATTCCCGTTTCTTGGAAATGCTTTCATTGCCTCCCTAAGTGTTTCCGATGCTTCCGGCAAACGTCCATTGTCAGCTAAAAGTGTAACTTTATAAAAATAAATTGTCTCATCAGGCATTATTTTCAATGATTCAGAATAAAGGGTGATAGCTTTATCTATTTCCCCATTTTGAATGGCAATTGAGGCCAAGCCATTATATCCCTGTGTATTTTCCGGATGGTTTTTTTTAAGATATTCGAAATCCTTTTCGGCGTCTGTTGTATTCTTCAGCTCCATCAGGACCATCCCCCTTATCATTCGAGGCCATTCGAGGGTTGAGTCATTTTTAAGGAGAAGATCAAGATCGGTTAAGGCATCATCCATTTTTTTTTCACTGATAAGCAGGGCAGCTCTCCCGGATAGCATATTTATTGAATTAGGTTGAAGCGACAATCCAATATTATATGCTTCTAATGCCCCTTCTGAATCATCAAGATTCTGTCTTATTTCTGCCAGATTTGCCCAAAGAAGCCAGTTTGATTTATTTGCAGGTTTCAATCGGAGCGCACTGATGGTGGTTCGTTCAGCATCTTTCCAATTCTTAATTGAAGAATAATATTCGGCGGAATCCACCAAGACCTCAAATGCTTTTTCTGAGTCAATGGCAAAATCTCTTCCGTTTAAGTTCTGAGATTGCGCCACAGACACAAAAATAATTAGCAACAAGGGGCAAATTACTTTGCCCCTTGTCATAAAAGATATATTAAAAATCTGTTTCATTTATTTCTTCTGCGAGTTGTAACGAGAGATACCTGAGCGGAGGAACTGCAAATATTTCGGAACGTTCTCATCATATCCGTAAGGTTGAGCAAGAGGTTTGCCGTTGTTGTCAACCAATACATAATATGGCTGGGCATTTGCACCAAATTTAGAACGTTCGAGATAGCTCCATTTATCTCCATATGTGCGGAGGGTGCGCTCAGTGCCATCCGATTCCTTCACCTCAATGGGCTCGGGCAGAGGCTTCTTATCATCCACCATAAGGGTGATTAGCACATAGTCGTTTTCAATGATTGATTTCACTTCAGGATTAGTCCATACAGCAGCCTCCATCTTTCGGCAGTTGACGCAACCAAACCCGGAGAAGTCGATCATAACCGGTTTATTAAGTTCTTGCGCCATTCTCATACCCTCTTCATAGTCGGAAGATGTGGCATGTACGCTTCCTTCATAGAGGTTGAAATCCTGAGTGGAAACCGGAGGAGCGAATGCGCTTATGCTCTTAAGGGGCGCACCCCAAAGACCGGGGAGCATATACACTGCAAATGCGAGCGAGATACATGCGAGCATAAAGCGAGGCACACTTACTTTTTCCACTTTGGAATCATGAGGGAAGGTGATCTTTCCGAGGAGATAGATGCCAAGGAGCGCGAATATAACAATCCAAAGAGAAACGAACACCTCTCTATCAAGTATTCTCCATCCGTAAGCAAGGTCGGCAACAGAGAGGAACTTTAAAGCGAGAGCCAACTCCAGGAAGCCAAGTACAACCTTGACAGTATTCATCCAGCCACCGCTCTTTGGCACTGACTTAAGAATAGTCGGGAAGATGGCGAAGAGTGTGAAAGGAAGGGCAAGAGCAAGCGAGAATCCAAACATTCCTATGGCAGGAGAGATGAAATTGGATGTTGCAGCTGCCTCTACAAGCAGGGTTCCGATGATCGGACCTGTGCAAGAGAAGGATACGAGGGCAAGCGTGAATGCCATAAAGAAGATGCTGAGATATCCGGTGGTGGAGTCAACCTTTGAATCCATCTTATTGCTCCATGATGCAGGGAGAGTGATTTCAAATCCACCCATGAACGAAATTGCAAAGAGAACAAGAAGAAGGAAGAAGGCAATGTTGAAGCCGGCCGAAGTAGCAAGTTCGTTGAGAGCGGATGCTCCGAAGATTGCAGTGACAATAAGACCGAGCAAAACGTATATCACTATGATAGATGCTCCATAAGTCACAGCCGCCATGATTGATTTGCGTCGTGTCTTATTCTGTTTCAAGAAGAAACTTACTGTCATCGGAATCATAGGCCAGACACAGGGAGTGACCAATGCAATGAGACCTCCCAAGAAACCGGCGATGAATATATACCATAGAGAGCGGCCTTGCTGAGAAGGATCGTCCTTGAAAACCTTGAATTCAGCCTCAACATTATCCCACCATCCTGATGTGTCGGCATTAGAGAGGTTGACACCCGGCACCAATGGAGCGTTAGCAGATTGAAGAGAATCTATCATCTCTGCCACTCCCTCAGCTTGGGAAGCGTCCGACTCATCAGCCTTAGTTTCCTCTTTCAATCCTTCTTTAGCCTCCTCTTCCTTTTTATCATTGGCTAAAGGAGACTTTCCTTCGAATTTGTGAGAGCCGAAAACCTGAAAACAACTTCCATCATTGCAAACCTGTCCTGTGATCTCAACTTTAGCTGTGTAGGTGGGGGCAGTTGCCTTCAATTTCTGGGTAAATTTGACTGTCCCGGTCCAATAGTGTTCCTCTACTCCGAAAATATCATTGAATTCCTTGGAATACGCCTTGTCGGGGGTAGGTTTGCCCACAAGGGAGCACCCCTTAAGGTCGAAGGTCATGACGAGAGGGTTCGAACCCATTTCGGGGTTATCGAAAGCGTAGAGATGAAAACCGCGTTCAATTTTTGCAGTAATCTCTAACGAAGGATCAGCGGTATTGTCTCCTATGAGTTTATACGACCAATCCACATTGCCCGCTTTACAAACAAGCGTCAGCATCAATACCGTGAAGATTGAAAGAAATTTCTTCATAGATGTATGGTTGATTAATATGGTTGTTTTTATTTTTATTTGCGAATTTAATCAAATGTTGTTATATTTGCAATGATTAAATCTAATACTTGCAAAATTTTGTTAGATAATTTTCTTTTTTAGTCTGAAAAGACTAAGATTTAAAGAACCTAACGAAAGAAAAGCAACTAAATTATTTTCAATTTTCCGAAATGATCGGAGATGAAATAGAATAATGATAATACCTTAAATATACCACGCATGAACACGAAAAAGTTGTTATTGGGGGATGAGGCTCTTGCTTTGGGCGCCCTTCATGCCGGTCTATCGGGAGCATATGCTTATCCCGGTACGCCTTCAACAGAGATCATGGAATTTATCCAGCAGTCGCCAATCACAAAGGAGAGGGGGATTCATTCCCATTGGTCGTCGAATGAGAAGACGGCTGTAGAGGAAGCGCTCGGAATGTCGTATTGTGGCAAAAGAGCAATCACCTCCATGAAGCATGTTGGCTTGAATGTGGCTGCTGATCCGTTTGTAAACTCTGCAATGACAGGTGCAAATGGAGGTCTGCTCGTTATTGCAGCCGACGACCCTTCCATGCATTCCTCTCAGAATGAACAGGATTCAAGATTTTATGCTGATTTTGCAATGATTCCGGCATTGGAGCCCTCCAATCAGCAGGAAGCATATGATATGGCAGCATATGGATTTAATCTTTCCGAACAATTCCAGATTCCGGTGATGGTTCGCTTGGTGACTCGTCTCAGTCATAGCCGTGCCGTGGTTGAAACGTCGGAAGAAGTGAAAGAGGAGAATGTGCTTCACTATCCTGAACGTCCCAAACAGTGGGTGCTTATGCCGGCTATGTCGAAGATCCGTAACAAACAGCTCATCGCAGATTTTGATGATCTTCAGATCGTATCCGACAAATCTCCTTTCAATCGCTACGAAGAGGGTAAGGACACTCGTATCGGTATTGTGGTTAGCGGCATTGCCTATAACTATCTTCAGGAGGCATTCCCGAAGGGGGTTCCGTTCCCTGTGGTGAAGGTGAGCCAGTATCCTTTGCCCAAGAAGCTCATCAGTCGCCTTTATAATGAATGCGATTCGCTTCTCGTAATAGAGGAAGGACAGCCATTTATTGAAAAGCAACTTCGCGGACTCCTTGATGCCGGCAAGCCTGTGATGGGTAAGTTCACCGGAGAATTGAATCGCGACGGCGAGCTTAATCCCGATATTATAAGGAATCTCTTCATGTCGATTGCTCCCGAATATATGGAGCTCGAATCAATGAAGCGTAATATTCCGGCAAAGAATGTGGTTTCTCGTCCGCCCGCATTGTGTCAGGGTTGCGGTCATAGAGATGTCTATGGCGCTCTCAATGAAGTGCTGGAAGGATATGAGAATGCAAAAGTGTTTGGCGATATAGGCTGCTACACGCTTGGATTCCTTAGTCCGTTCAATTCAATTGACACTTGCGTTGACATGGGTGCATCAATCACAATGGCAAAGGGTGCGGCAGATGCAGGTCAGCATCCGGCTGTGGCAATAATCGGAGATTCTACATTCACTCATAGCGGTATGACCGGTCTGCTTGATGCCATCAACGAGAACTCACCGATCACTGTGATTATCTCAGACAATCTCACCACAGGTATGACTGGAGGTCAGGATTCCCAGGGAACAGGCAAGATTGAGGAAATATGTCTTGGCCTTGGAGCTGCTCCCGAACATGTCCGCACAATCGATTCCCTCCCGAAGAATCATGATGAGATGGTCAAGCTCTTCAAAGAGGAGATCGATTATCCCGGCTTGTCGGTAATAGTGTCGAGAAGAGAGTGTATCCAGACAGCTCGAAGAAAGAAAAGCTGATGTAACCCCAAAATATAAAAATAAAATGAAGACAGATATCATCCTGGCCGGAGTAGGAGGTCAGGGCATCCTTTCAATAGCTACAATTTTGGGGGCGGCTGCTCTCGAAGAGAATCTTTATTTGAAGCAGGCAGAAGTGCATGGCATGAGCCAGCGTGGTGGAGACGTCCAATCTAACTTGCGTATAAGCTCTGAGCCGATTCACTCGGATCTTATCCCTTTAGGTGGGGCTGACCTTATTGTGTCGCTCGAACCAATGGAGGCTTTGAGATATGTAGAGTATCTTGCTCCGGAAGGGTGGGTTGTGACAAATACCAATCCTTTCGTGAATATCCCGAATTATCCTGAAATGGAGGCAGTGGAGGGCGAACTTAATGCGCTTCCGCATGTAGTGGCTTTCAATATGGATGAAAAGGCTAAGGAACTTCTTTCCCCAAGAAGCTCTAACATGATTCTTCTTGGAGCGGCGTCTCCTTTCATACAAATCGCCCCTGAGAAGATTGAGGATGCTATTCGCAAAGTGTTCGGGAGAAAAGGGGAGAAGATTGTAGAGTCAAATGTTAAAGCGTTCCATGCCGGGCGTGAAATAGCAATGAAAAAATCCTGACAGCAATGTTTCCACTAAATAATGATACCTTGAACGACGCAATCAAGCGTCGTTCAATCATCGATATCACTTCTGCCACAATACGCCAGGTGTGCGCATTAGCAGCCGATCTTGAGAATGAAGCGGATGAAAAGATGGTTCATCTTGAGATGGGAAATCCGGGGTTGCCGGCAGAGAACGTTGGATTAGAGGCAGAAATAGCTGCATTGCAGAATGGAGTTGCTAATATATATCCCAATATCGCCGGTATTCCGGAATTGAAAACCTGGGGTTCCCGTTTTATCAAGGCATTCCTTGATATAGAGATTCCTGCAAAGGATATAATACCGACAGTGGGCTCAATGCAGGGAAGCTTCACAATGATGCTCCTTCTAAAGCAGCGCATAGAGGGGAAAGACACGATGCTCTTTATCAATCCGGGGTTCCCTGCTCAGAGAAATCAGGCTAAACTTCTTGGTCTTAAGGAGGAAGCTTTCGATATTTATTCATATCGAGGCAAAAAGCTTGAAGAGAAACTTGAAAGCATCCTGAGCAAGGGTAATATCACGGCAATGATATATAGCAACCCCAATAATCCCGCATGGACCAACCTTACGGAGGAGGAGCTTGAAATCATTGGCCGGATGGCCACAAAATATGATGTTATTGTTCTTGAGGATCTTGCATATTTCGGAATGGACTTCCGCAAGGATATTGGTCATCCCGGTGTGCCTCCCTTCGGCTCAACTTGTGCTCGATACACAGACAATTACATTCTCCTTCTTTCTGCATCCAAGATATTCAGCTATGCCGGACAAAGAATCGCACTTGTCTGCATGAGCGAAAAGGTGGCGGATCGTCATTATGAGGCTCTTGAAAAGTTTTATGAGATGCCCTCATTTGGAGATGCATATGTATTTGGAGTGCTGTATTGCGCCTCTTCCGGAACAGCTCATTCGGCTCAATACGCTCTGGCAGCTATGCTTGAAAAGGCTGTGAAAGGTGAGCTTCCTTTTGTGGATCATTGCCGTGAATATGCAAAGAAGGCGGAGAGGGCAAAGAAGAGTTTCACTGATAACGGATTTCATCTTGTTTATGAATTTGATGGAGAGGAGCCTATTTCAGATGGATTCTTCTTTACAATGGGTTATCCGGGGATGTCGGCGAAAGAGCTTCAGCTCGAACTCCTGCGTTATGGGGTAGCGTCCATCTCATTGCCCTCCACCGGAAGCGAACAGCCCGGTGTGAGAGTATGTGTATCGATGCTTAGAAGCGAAGATGATTTTGTTAAACTTGAAAGATTCCTCAAGAAGTTTAACGAAGATCATAAGAAATAAATTAAAAGGTCCAGATCCATGGAAAATAATGTAAAATATATGACAGCCGATGAGGCAGTCCGACTGATTGAAAGCGGCGACCATATCTATATTCAAGGTTCGACTTCGATTCCTGAAATCCTTCTTGATGCTTTGGCAAAAAGAGCACTCGAACAAGGCGACCTTAAGGATATCACAGTATATTCGGCCTTTGCAGTGGCCCGCAGACCGTCACCTTTATGTCAGCCGGCCCTTAAGGATATCTTCTTTCAGGATTCGTTCTTTGTATCTAATTCTGTAAGGGAATGGATAGCGAAAGGGTATGGATCCGTGACCCCAAAGTTTCTTGGAGAGGTGCCTGAGCTTTTCCGTGACGGGACATGTCGTGTAGATGTAGCGCTTATCAACTGTTCGCTTCCTAATGAAGAAGGGGTGGTAAGCTTCGGAGTATCTGCCGATCTCGCCACAAGCGCAGTGGAATGTGCTAATTGCGTGATTGCTCAGATTAATCCTCAGGTTCCGTTCACTCCCGGAGATGCTACCATACATCTTTCTCAACTATCAGCCGCAGTGATGGTGGACGATCCTTTGGTAGAGGTGCCCACAGCTATCCCCACAGAAAAAGAGATAAGCATAGGCAATTATATTGCCGAACTCATTCCTGACGGGGCCACACTCCAGATCGGAGTGGGCGGCATTCCAAATGCTGTGATTCGTGCTTTGTCAAATCATAAACATCTCGGACTTCACACAGAGGCTATGACCGATGGAGTGCTTCCTCTTCTTGAAAAGGGGATAATCGACAATTCCCTAAAGAAGGTTATGCCGGGAAAATCTGTGGCTTCTCTTGCCTTGGGCTCACGGGCTCTATATGATTATCTTGATGGGAATGATGATATTATCTTCAAAGATGTGGCTTGGACCAACAATCCATTCATCATTGCTCAGAATCCGAAGGTGATGTCAATTAATTCATGTCTTGAGATTGATCTCACGGGGCAGGTTTGTGCTGACTCAATCGGCAAGAAGATTTTTTCAGGAGTCGGAGGTCAGCATGATTTTGTATATGGTTCGTCGAGAAGTGAAGGAGGGTTGTCTTTCCTTGCAATGCTTGCCACCACCAATAAAGGATTGAATAAGATCAAACCGGTTCTAACAGAAGGCGCCGGAGTGGTGACCACTCGTTTCCAGACAAATTATATTGTCACAGAGTATGGCGCGGTGAATCTGAGAGGGAAGAATCTTGCGGAACGAGCAAAACTGATGATTTCCATCGCGGCACCCGAATTCAGAGAAGAACTCGAGCGAGAGGCTGCCGAGCGATATGGTCAAGCATTTTTGAGATTGCGATAACTGATTGAGAATTCTGCATTTATAAGGTGTCCGGCTCAGGTCGGACACTTTTTTTATATTTTTTTAATATTTTATGAACCATTATTAAGCAAAGATGTTATTATATGTGGAGACAGGCTTAAAGGAGTTCCTCTCAATAGAGTTAGTCTCACTAAACTTAGGCTTTAGGATTAAGCAGTAAAATCATCGTTACTAAAAATAGAAAAGGTATGAAAAAGAAAATTCTTGATGCACTTAAAAATGCCCTTGACAAATTGGCTAACGTGAACAACGATTTAAGTTTGCAGCCTGTTCCGGTAAGGGTGAACAATCGATTTGGGAGAAATTTCTAAATTGAGCAAGGAATTCATTTAATTCCGTTGGTTATTTCTTTGGGATGGGTTTAGAAAAGAAATTATTTAATTAAAAGAAAGTTGTTGTGGGCGGCCAAGAGGGTCGCCTTAAATGTTTTATAGCAATGAATATTTTTCATCATAATCATAGCCATAATGATAGCGAACTTACAAGAGCATTGTCTGATTCAGCAAATAAACAAAGCAGCAGAATTCGGAGAATAGTAATTGTGGGATGCATTATTAATGCACTGCTTATGATTCTCAAACTTACGGCCGGTTATTTCGGACACAGCGATGCATTGATGGCGGATGGCTATCATTCTTTGAATGATTTTGGAGCCGATCTTATAATGCTTCTTTTTATTGGAATCTCTTTTAAAAAGGCAGATGGTCGATACTCATATGGATATGGTAAATATGAAACGTTTTCTACTTTCCTGATTTCTGTATTTCTATTATTTGTGGCAGTTCATATCTCTGAAGAGGCTATTGAAGCGATCATAGAATATAACAATGGTGTTATTCTTCCGCAGCCGGATATATGGACGGTGGTTGTAGTGGTCATTTCAATGTTTGCCAAAGAGTTTCTATTCCGTTATTATAGACATGGTGCGAAGACCACTTCCACTATGGCGCTCCTGACAAACGCATGGCATCATAGAAGCGATGCTATGGCTTCTGTAGCCACTTTGATTGGTGTTTCCTTTGCACATTTCTTAGGAGAACCGTGGAGAATTCTTGATCCGATCGCTTCTCTCGTCTTAGTGATATTTATAGTGGTTGCTGCTTTTCGGATGCTTAAACCTGCGTTCATTGAATTGATGGACCATTCATGCAATGGGGAGATGGTGGTAAAAGCGGAAAATATAGTAAAATCAATTCCGGGCGTCAGGTCTCTTATTCATACAAAATCTAGAAAAAACGGACACTTTTATATTTTCGACTTCACTATTGGAATAGATCCCAAACTGACAGTGGAAGAGGGATGGAAAATCTCAGAGACTATTCAGGAGAGACTTCATGAAGAATTAGGAAAGAATATGCTTATAAGCATAAATACGGCTCCGTGTAAGCAATAGGGAAGGTTTTCTCCAAGAAAAGATACTCAGGGGTAATGGTATGAAGTTTTGAGTAATTAAAATATTTTATTAAATTCGCACTATATATATTTAACAAGACTAAATTAAAAAACTAACTAATGAAAAAGATTGCCATATTTGCATCCGGGAATGGATCAAATGCCGAGAATATCATAAGGTATTTCCGGGAAAAAGATAGGGGAGCAGAAGTTGTGGTCGTGGTATGTAACCGTAGGGAAGCCGGAGTGTATCAGAGAGCCGAAAATTTAGGGGTTCCTGCAGTTTATGTTCCCAAGAAAGATATCAATGATGAAGAAATAATGATAGGTATTCTAAAGGAATATAAGGTGGATTTCATAGTTTTGGCCGGCTTCATGCTTATGATTCCTGATTTTCTTCTTGCCCATTACCCCAATAAAATGATAAATATCCATCCATCCCTTCTTCCCAAATATGGAGGAAAAGGGATGTATGGACATTATGTTCATGAAGCCGTTGTGGCAAACAAAGAGAGCGAGACAGGAATCACCATTCATTATGTAAGCGAAAAATGCGATGAGGGGGAGCCTATTTTTCAAGCTTCAACAATGGTTTCCCCTGATGATTCGCCGGCAGATGTAGAAGCTAAGATTCATCAACTTGAGAAAGAACATTTCCCAAGAATCGTTGAAGAAGTGGTTTCGCTTCTTTAATCTAATTTAAGAGTCAATCCAATAAATGGTTTCACTTCTCTAATCCAATATAATCAAGAAGAATAAGAAGCGACTCTTTGTCTCCTCCGGCCTTTTCTAATGTGGGGATATCATGAATAAAAGCAGTGCGAAAATGTTCGTAGTTATCCGCCACGGCTTTCTGATAGAAGTCGAGTGCCTTACGATATTCCCCGCCTACGGCATATAGATGCCCGGCATTGAGATAATCGGTGGAGTCAGCATTCTCGGAAGACAGTATCTTGTCGTAGTAATTAAGACTCTTCTCCTTATTTCCCAAAATAAATTCCGACCACGCTATTGCGCGATAGATACTGATATTATCCGGCTGGAGATAATTGGCATGATAATAGAATTTCAAACCTTCTTGAGGGTGGTCAGACTCCAATGCACAATATCCTGCGTTTAGAAGCAAAGTAAGATTCTCAGGATCATTTTCAAGCAGAAGCTTATAACGCTCCAAAGCATCTGAGAATCTGCCTAACTTCTTATTAGCAAACGCTAATTTATTAAGTAACCATGTGCTTGGAGTCTTTAAAAGTTCGGCACGAGAATAGCATTCCAAAGCTTTCTCATAGAATTTCATTGATTGATAGCATACGCCTGCCTTTTCCCATAGGGCAGGATCGTCTGCATTCTCTTCAAGAAGAAGATTGAATAGAGATAATGCCTCATTATAATATTTCCTTCTGAAATAAAATTCGCCGACGAGAGCTACAATCTCGGAATCCGACATCATGTCGCCGATTACAGGTATTTCAAGAAATTCCAATGGTTTCTTAAAGGGATCGTTTACACCGGTGGTTTTTCTGAAAAGTTTGAAATAACGATATAGGTCTCTGACAACCTTAGTTACCTCCTCATCAAATTCCGGAGCAGCAGAGGAAAGCACTTTTTCCTTCATCTCCTCGGAGATCTGAGAAAATTGCGCATCAAGTTGCGACATCATCATCTCTTTCTGCAGGGAAGGCATCTTATTGAGTGCGAAAGCAAGGGAATACTTGTCGGAATCACAGATCCCTTTTCCCAGATCCATTAATCTTTCTATAATCTCTCTCTCCTTTGAATCAACACTTATCTCTGAGTGACTGGAAACAAATGGCAGGAACCAATTTGCACTTTTATAGAAGAAAGGGAATTGTTTCAGACTTGAGAAAGCCACCATCATAAGATCCGCTCCCTCGCTCTGCATATCGCTAAGTTCGCGCATCTTTTCAGTGAGTCCGGATTTGTCGAGTAGTTCCTCCCATTCCGGGTTGCTCTCTATCATCCCGGTCTCAGTCATATCCGGAGATGCCTCACGAATTTGCTTAAGGATGTCAGGCCGAAGTTTCATGAGCTCCGGAAGCACCTCATTCTGCATTTTTGTCGATATGCGGTCGGTGTCGCGTGTACGGATGATAGTCATAATCACCTCACGGACCCTACGATAATCAATAATTGAGTCCTGCATTATAGAGAGCTTAGCCAACAGCTCCTTATTAGACCTCACTCTGACAGGATGCGCATTAAGAGCAAATACGATTCCTACCAAAGATCGGGCGGAGATTTTTTCAGAAATACCGGATTGATATATTGAAATCAGAGCAGAGAGCTTATATCTGTCAAAAAATCCTAAGAGAGAGAGGGTCAGGGCACTAATGACATGGGCTCCAAGTCTTTCTCCATAGTTCATCGACAGGACAGCATCAAGTGCTGACTGAATGGTATGTTTGTCATTAAGAGAAACCCATATCTTGTTGAATATGGCAGAATGAAGATCCTCAAGGCGGCGACTAATCTCAGAAGTGTCATTCCCGGCAGCCGAAGCGAGGGTAAACTCTGAATAAGCCGATCCATAATCAGAAATAAGAGAATCAATATTTTGATTTAAGAGCTTATCCATCCTGAAAGTTTCAGAATAGGCATCAGAAGAGTCAATTGATATTTCGTCTCTAATGATTGAATCGGAAATGGAGCGAAGCTGTTCTATAATATCAGCATATACACTTTCACGCGAATCATCAGCATTCCCATTGAGCATATATTCTGCCATATAGCGATATGTATTCTTCACTCTCGAAAGAAGATCGGAAAGAGAGAAATTATTTTTATCCTTCGCAATCTTTTCAAGAATTGAAAAGGAGGAGGATATATTATATGAATCAAGGAGGCTACCCACCTCCCTGCACTTATTTATAATCTCTTTATTTTGCATAAATTAGAAAAGCTGGAGTTTGTTATCTGATAAAATAATAACAAATATCAAGCCAAAAGTTGTTTTGTGCATTAGAAATTTACTCCGAATTGGAGTTGGGCAAGCCAAACGGATTGCGTGTCGAGGCGCGCCACATAATCACGATGATTCTCATTGAAATATCGATAGGCCACACCAAGAATAATATATGTTTTCGCTTTTTTCCCTTGTGAAAGATTAATGCCGCATCCAAAGCCTGCATTATAATCTCCAAAAGTAGGGGAGTCTTCAATTGTATTGAATGAGTATCCTAATCGGACATTAAGGAAAAGAAGCGAGGGCCGCGACGTGAAACTTGTTCGTATCAGCGCATATATCGGAATGAAGTTATCGCCGGATTGAACAGTGCGATGAATACCAACCCCAGCTCCCAATGTCTTGAATAAAGAGTTTTTGTATCCTAAAATAAAATCAAGGCCGAAAGTTGACATATCATTGGCTGTCAAATCAAGAGAAGCGCCTAAATCCGCACCCCAAGTGAAATGGGATGTATCAAGAGGCCGATTGCCTCCGAAAATGCTTTCTCGCCCCGTTTCTCTATTTTCCCCTGTATCCTCTGCTTTTGCCTCGGATGAGAATAAAAATGTGCCCACAATCAGAGCAAAGGCAAAAACCTTCAGTCTGATTGCAGACACATTAAAAAGTGGATTGATCGCCATAAAGGTAAGAATTATTCTCCCAAATAGGATTTTAAGAGTTTGCTCTTTTGTCCCTTCAGGCGACGAATAGCCTTTTCTTTGATCTGACGGACACGTTCACGAGTGAGATCAAACTTCTGACCAATCTCTTCAAGGGTCATTTCCTGGCAACCGATACCGAAGAACATCTTAAGAATTTCTCTTTCGCGGTCGTAGAGTTGCTTAAGCGCACGATCCACTTCTTTAGAAAGGGATTCCTGATTAAGATTTGAGTCGGCCATCGGGCTGTCATCGTTAGGAATGACATCGAGAAGAGAATTGTCTTCTCCGTCAACGAAAGGAGCATCAACAGAAATATGACGACCGGAAACCTTCAAGGTTTCAGTCACTTTATCCTCGGGCATGTCAAGACGCTCGGCAAGCTCTTCGGAAGAAGGACGACGTTCGTTTTCCTGTTCGAATTTGGAAAGCTCCTTGGTGATTTTATTGAGCGACCCAACCTGATTCAGGGGGAGTCGGACAATTCTCGACTGCTCGGCGAGAGCCTGCAGAATCGATTGCCGTATCCACCAAACGGCATAAGAGATAAATTTGAATCCGCGAGTTTCATCAAATTTCTGAGCTGCACGGATAAGACCCAGGTTTCCTTCGTTGATAAGGTCAGGAAGGGACAGCCCCTGGTTCTGATACTGTTTTGCCACCGATACTACGAAGCGTAGGTTAGCCTTTGTAAGCTTCTCGAGCGCTGCATGGTCTCCTTTCTTAATTCTCTGCGCGAGTTCTACTTCCTCACTAACTGAGATTAGCTCTTCACGCCCAATTTCCTGCAGATACTTGTCGAGAGATGCGCTTTCGCGATTGGTGATGGATTTGGTGATCTTTAGTTGTCTCATATATCTCTCCAAAAAATTAGTGCAAATTTAATAAATAATTTTTAAACTTGCAAAATTTTATTCCAAATTAAGATGTTTTTTTATTATTTTCACTTGTGGAGACGTTTTTGGCCTCTTAAAAGTAGAGTTGGATGATTTAAGGCTGATTGTTTTTAAGCATAAGAAAGACAATTATGAAGTGGATTGACGCTTCATAATTGTCTAACAAACTAAACTCAAAAATTCTTGTCAGATCATCAATTTTTATTATTTGTTAACCTGCCTTATTCGCTTGCAAGATTGACAGCATAATAATATTTCTTACCGGTGGGGTAGAGTCCGGTGATGAACATCACTTTATCATCGCCGTCATTCTTCATAATCGAGTTGTAGATACGTTCTACATCATCTGAAGAATTTACGGTCGAACCATTTATGTCAGTGATGACAAAGCCATCCTTGATTCCGGCATCACGAACTGCACCATTCTTTACTCCCTGTACCTGCACACCTGTAGAGATTCCAAGATTTCGTTTAGTCTCATCTGTGAGCTTCATGAAAGCACATCCCAATTCCGAGAAATCACCTTTCTTTGTGATCGATGTATTTCCCTGCTGATTCTTAAGCACACCGGATTTGGTGTAAGTCTTATTGTCGCGCACATAGGTTACAGTAATGGTGTCTCCGGGACGGAATTTGCTCACTTGTCCCACAAGCTGTGCGTGGGTGTCAACTTTTACTCCATCGATAGCTGTGATCACATCATCTTCCTGAAGTCCCATCTCCTTAGCGGTGGAGCGGTCGGAAACAGAAGCGATGATTACGCCGCTCTTGGTGGCAGTGATATTTTTCTCTTTCGCGATTTTTGCGTCGAGGTCGGCAACTGAGCAACCAAGGAGAGCACGCTGAACGGTTCCAAACTGCTTGATATCTGTCATCACTTTCTTTACAATCGTAGTGGGAATAGCAAATGAGAAGCCTGCGTAGCTGCCGGTGTTGCTATAGATTGCAGAATTGATACCTACGAGCTCTCCTTTTAGATTAACGAGCGCACCTCCTGAGTTGCCGGGGTTAAGGGCAGCGTCAGTCTGAATGAACGATTCGATGCTCATAGGGCTCTTATGGCTATTGCTGCCGAGACTGCGAGCTTTAGCCGATACGATGCCGGTGGTGACGGTGGAATTGAATCCGAAGGGATTTCCCACAGCCAATACCCATTCTCCGACCTTAAGGGTTTCGGAATCTCCGAATGTGATAGGAGAGAGCCCTTTGGCATCTATTTTGAGAAGAGCGAGGTCAGTGGCTTCATCGGTTCCAATTATTCGTGCATCATATGTGGAGTTATCGTTAAGAAGAATCTCAAGTTTATCAGCACCATCCACCACATGATTGTTGGTCACAATATAACCGTCCTCAGAGATTATCACTCCGGATCCAAGACCACTCTGCACAGGCTCGCTATTGCGCTGCTGGCGTGGTTGCTGCTGACGAGGCTGCTGGGGAGTGCCGAAAAAGAAGTCGAACATTCCGCCGAAAGGATCCATCCCACCGGAATTTCCATAGGGATTCTGCTGACGGGTGGTGAAGCTTTTGATACACACCACAGCGTTGACTGTCTTTTCAGCCGCCACGGTGAAGTCTGTCTCGAAGGCAGGTGTAGAAGCCGTACGGATGAATGATGGGGTTTCGTTTGCGAAGATAGGAGCGACATTCATTGCCATCAATAGCAAGGATGCCAAGTAAAGATTTCTTTTCTTCATGCTTTTTATTCTATTTTGTATTCTTTATATTCCTTTTAATAGTGAAAGGTAAATGAATTGGAAAACTTTGAAATGATTCCCATTCGCTTTCATACAATATAAAATACAAAATCGCTTCCATTATTACACCGATTAACACTAAATTCATTATTTTAAAATTTGTTTAGATTTTATTTGGCTATTCGGAATTTTATTGCCAATTTTGGCAACTGAAATTAAGAATAAGGAGTATCAATTCATTTGAATAGACTTTAATCTATGAAAATCAGTAAAATCAGTTTGATTAACAGATCCGGCGCAGCAAGGCAGATTGGAACGAAATTCATTTACTTCACAATATTTTCTCTTGTTTTATTAATTTCTCTCTCATCTTGTCACACATCAAATAAAGCAGGTGTAAAAAAGAGTGGGAAAACACGCAACGAACGTGTCATTTCCCATATTCATATGGATGAAAAGAACAAGAGAGGTAAGAAAGTGGTGAAAGAAGCAATGGAGTGGGAAGGAACACCATATAAATATGCGGGGTCTGAAAAAGGGGTTGGAACCGACTGCTCAGGAATGGTCATGGCCACATATCTCGAAACTACGGGTATAAAACTGCCACGCAATTCGGCAAAACAGGCAGAGTTTTGTGAGAAAATCTCTTCCGATGAATTGAAGGTTGGAGATCTTTGCTTTTTCGCCACAGGGAAGGATCCGGAAAAGATTTCACATGTAGGGATAATGATAGATGAAGAGAATTTCATACATGCATCTACATCAAAAGGTGTCGTAATCTCGAAGATCACAACACCTTATTATATTCGAACGTTCATTCAATTTGGTCGCGTACCCGATTGAGGGGATCGCAATAATAAAAGACTGTATGCCTTTATCCTATTGCGATGGATTAGCCAAGAAGGGGGAGAAGCTTCTCTTCAAGATCAGAAAGCTTTACCAAGCCTACGCTTCTTGCAGCCACCTCACCATCCTTGAAGAATAGAACGGTCGGGACGCTGCGTATTCTGTTTTCAGCTACGATCTCAGACTCCTCATCGATGTTGATTTTACCGATGATAGCTTTATCGACATATTTTTCAGCGAGCTCCTCAACCACCGGGCCGAGCTTCAAGCATGGACCACACCATGTGGCCCAGAAGTCGATCACTACTACCTTTCCTGACTCGATAGCTTCTTTAGCTGTCTGATCTGTGAATGCAATTGCCATAATTCTTAAAATTTAGTTGGTTTTAACTTTGTATTAATCTTTTGTTGTCACATTAAATTTGCATTGATGAAGCTCAAGCTTCTCAATAAGTCTCTTATCTATAGAGATTGGTTTTCTTGCTCTTACCTTTACCTTCTGACGCGATCTTGCATCATAAAGTTCAAAGAAAAGATCCCCAACTCGTTTTTCCTTCGATTCCAAATTCTCAAGTTCGCTGAAAAGTTCCCTGTTCTCTTGATTGATATCAACAAGCACGCTGACAATATTTGCCACCTTCCCTTTGATATCATCCAGGCTGGAAACTGATTCAATCTGCATATTAGGCTTTGTTGGATCAAAACGCCCGGGAGTGAATGCAATTTTCACATATGCAGTGTCACCTTCACGGAATTTACTTGCGTTTTCATTATTTTTGCCAAAAAGTGCAATTTCTCCTTTGCCGGTGAAATCCTCTATCTCAATAATTGTAAAGGCATTCCCTTTCCTTGAGATGCGCTCCGTCACCTTTGTGATCAAACCGCCCACTCTGATTTTCTGTCCTACTTCGCCATTATCCAGAGCCTCCTTCAGGCCATCACATGGTTGGTTACAGTCGTATTTAAGTTCCATCCAATAAGGATCGAGAGGGTGGGCAGACAGATACACAGTGATAAGCTCCTTCTCTTTGTCAAGAAGTTTGAAACGATTCCAAGGGATATAGTCGGGCAATGGAGGCTTATTCGTTTCAATCGGTTCGATATCTCCAAAGAGCGACATCTGAGGCGACTTCTTATCCCTCTGTATATTCTGCCCATATTTCACCAAATGATCAGCCCATGTGTTATCGCCCACTTCTGTGATAAACGCTTCACGAGGCATATTGAAGCAGTCGAATGCACCTGCCATAGCAAGGTTTTCTATTGCACTTCTATTGCATGCGCTCAAATTCACACGCTCCACAAAGTCGTATATATCCTTGAATGGTCCATTCTCCTTGCGCTCTTGGATAATTGCAGCAACGGCGTTAAGACCCACTCCCTTCACTGCTGCCATTCCAAATCGGATTACGCCTTTGCTGTTGACACCGAATTTCTCAACCGATTCGTTGATATCCGGGCCCTTGATGTCGATACCCATGCGCTTGCATTCATCCATCATCCCTTTGATTTTATCACCATTGGTGAGGTTACGGCTCATCACACCCGCCATATATTCTGCAGGGAAATTAGCTTTAAGATACCCGGTCTGATAAGCCACCCATGAATAGCATGTGGCGTGGCTCTTATTGAATGCATATGAAGCAAATTTCTCCCAATCGCCCCAGATCTTATCCAGAGTCTTCTCTTTGTATCCATTGGCTTTCCCTTGGTCGATAAACTTCACTTTCAATTTCTGCATCTTATCGATAAGTTTCTTACCCATTGCCTTACGAAGCATATCAGATTCGCCTCGTGTGAAATTAGCAAGAAGTCGCGACAAAAGCATCACCTGCTCCTGATAAACGCAGATTCCATATGTCTCCTCCAGATATTTCGACATGATGGGGATATCATATTCGATTGGTTCGTCGCCATGCTTTCGGGCAATAAAGGAGGGGATATAATCCATAGGTCCCGGGCGATAAAGGGCATTCATCGCGATAAGATCCTCAAACTTAGATGGCTGAAGCTCACGTAGGTATTTCTGCATACCAGCGGATTCAAACTGGAATGTAGAAGTGGTGTTCCCCTTGCAGTAAAGGTCGTATGTGGCCTTATCATCAAGAGGGATATGGTCGATATCAAGATCAAACCCTCGTGTGTTCTTGATATTTATTAGCGTCTCCTTAATTATGGAAAGTGTTTTCAGACCCAAGAAGTCCATCTTTATCAATCCGGTGTCTTCAATCACGCTTCCTTCATATTGAGTGGAGATCACCTTTGTGCCATCGGCATCCGTGGCCATGGATACAGGCACCCAGTCGGTGATATCGTCACGAGATATGATCACACCGCAGGCATGGATACCCGTTCCGCGTATATTCCCTTCGAGCTGTTGGGCATATTTCATTGTCTCGCGAATACCTTCGTCCGGACTGTTCTTTTCGGCTGCAAACTCATCACAATATTTGAGCAGGTTTTTGAAATTGATCTTCTGCGATTTCCCGTCGGGATCGTTCAGGCGATCAGGCACAAGCTTGGCAAGACGGTTGGCTTCTTTCAACGGCACCTCCAATACCTTTGCCACATCCTTGATAGCCATCTTGGTAGCCATGGTCTGATAGGTAATGATATGTGCCACCTTCTCCTCTCCATACCTCTCAGTTACATACTTCAGCACCTCATATCGGCCGTCATCATCGAAATCGACGTCGATATCAGGGAGGGAGATACGGTCGGGGTTAAGGAAACGCTCGAAAAGAAGATCATATTTAATTGGGTCAACTTGCGTGATACCGAGACAATACGCCACAGCACTTCCGGCTGCTGATCCACGACCGGGACCCACGCTGACACCAAGTTTCTTTCTCCCGACATTAATGAAGTCTTGCACAATAAGGAAGTAGCCGGGGAACCCCATGGTCTTCATTATATAAAGCTCAAACTTTATTCGCTCGGCCACATCCTCCGGCAATGGATCGCCATAACGCTCCTTGGCTCCCTCCATTGCAAGCTTTGCAAGATAGTCAGCTTCAAATTTAATCCGGTAAAGTTTGTCGTAGCCTCCAAGGCGATCAATCTTCTTTTGTGCATCCTCCGGAGAAAGGACTACATTCCCATTTTCATCCTGAGTGAATTCATCAAAAAGATCTTTCTCCGTGATACGCTGACGATACTCCTCCTCAGTGCCGAATTCCTTCGGAATTTCGAAGAAGGGCATAATAGGGGCGTGGTTGATGGAATATGTTTCAACTTTATCAAGGATTTCCATTGTGCTTTCAAGCGCCTCGGGGATATCCTTGAAAATTTCTGCCATCTCTTCGGGAGTTTTAAGCCATTCCTGCTTGGTGTAGTGAAGACGAGGCTCGGAGAAGGTTTTCTGCATTGATACGCAAATCAGACGGTCGTGAGCCTCGGCATCATCTTCAAAAGTGAAATGAACGTCATTAGTGGCTACAACCTTTATCCCATATTTCTTTGCAATCCTCACAAGCTGTTCGTTCACCTTCTGCTGCTCTACATAGACTTCTGTATTGGCATTCTCCTTGAAGGTCTGATGACGCTGCAACTCTAAATAGTAATCCTCTCCGAAAACCGACTGATACCATTTCACTCTCTCTTCGGCAGCTTCAATCTCATCATGCATTATAAACTGAGGCACCTCTCCACCTAAGCAAGCGGAGCATACTATGAGACCTTCATGATATCTTGCAAGATCCTCCCTGTCGGTTCGGGGCTTATAATAATACCCTTCAGTCCAAGCGCGACTCACGAGCTTCACAAGATTATGGTAACCCTTTTCATTCTTCGCCAGAACGATCAAGTGGTAGCCATTATCTCTTTTATCCTTTTTATCGAGTTTGCTCTCTTTTGCCACATACATCTCACACCCGATGATCGGTTTAAATTTCTGATCGTCGGGCAACTTTCCGTTTACTTTCTCACAATAATTAAAGAATTCCTTGATACCGAACATATTGCCATGATCGGTCAAGGCAATTCCCCGCATCCCGTCTTTGATAGCTTTATCTACCAATTCGGGTATTGAAGCCTTACCATCAAGAAGGCTATACTGTGAATGTACATGTAAATGAGTAAAAGAAGCGTTAGGCATAAGTCATATTTAATTTGGATTGCAAATATACGAAATTTTTTTGAATATTGGCGATTCGAAATGTTAAGCAATCTAAATGGAGAATCTGTGTGCTCTTATGACTCAACGAACACGAAATAACAAAATCCTTATTTTAAATGTTTATATATTAAAATACACATGACATAAGAGAATTTAATTATAAAGTCAGATTATGGAAATAAAGAAATATGAAGAAGATATAAAGAAAGATCTTCATCGTTTTTTAGTTGGGGTAGGGAGAATGGATGAGAGGATGCCGGAATGTCCCGACCTTGATGAGTTATGGCCTTCTATTGAGAGTGCGTATCTTCCGGATGGAGTGAAGGAATTCACTGAGTATCCACTTGTTTCGATGGGATGGATAATGTTTATCGGGATGGCATTGGCTAAATATTGGGATGAAGACTGGATAAAATATAGCGAAGAGGGAGGAGAAAAAATCTACCTCCGTCTTCGCGATGCAAGAGGATATGACAATCTTGATGATTATATCCTTGAAGATGTTCTTGGGCTCAATCCTGAAGAGGCTGAAAAGACAAGCTCGATTGTAGGGGAATGTGCAGCAAGAGTGCTAAGCGCATTGCAGCATTCCGGAATTGAACCCGGAACGGCCGAAGCTGTTCGTGCTTATGAGGCATCTCTTCATCAGCTCTACATGATGGGGGTGGCTATGGAACTGAATGCACTTGGCTATCATATGACAGCTATTGGATAGGCAGTTATCCCTGTTTCACAGTTTCTGTTTTGTTTTCGTGCATTATACGTATCCATTTTCGGTATCCGAAAAGGGAAATTACTGTATATACACCGTATAGCACCCCATAGAAAGGGATTTGCTTATAGAAATAGAGTACTGAGCAAACGATATCAACGACAAACCAGATAAGCCATTGCTCGGCATATTTCTTCGCCATCATCCATAACCCCACGATTGAGAGGGCTGTGGTGAAAGCATCGGCAACAGGAACGTTGGAATCGGTAAACTCTACAAGAATAAGCCAAATTACATACCATAGAATGGCAGTAGCTACCGTTGCTCCCACCCATGTCTTAATTGAGGCGTGAGTGATGAGCAGCGGTTTTTCTTCTTTTTTATCTTTTCCTTTTCCGCGTGTCCATGAATAATATCCATAAACGGCAATAAGAAGATAGTAGATATTTATGGCGAAATCAGCATATAATCCATTAGTGAAGTAAATCACCATAGAAATACATGGCATCACCACCGAGGCTATCCATACTTTCCAATCTGCATGATATTCCCACCAAAGATATATTATTCCGATTACAAACCCTAATGCTTGAAGCCACATATTATTTAATTTAGAATTTCAATGTCAAGGTTCCCATAACATGAGCAGGCGCCTGCGCTGCATACCCGGCATAACGGTAGATCACCTTTTCGTCTCCATTCATATAATATCCTGCTCCGGCATATCCATTGTTGAAATATTTTTCATTGAAGATATTATAGATGGAGAACCCTACTTTCAGTTCCTTAATTCCAATCACCTTCTTGAATGTATAGCTCAAATGGAGATCGCTCACGAAATAGGCGTCGAGCATGGCCTCATCGTTATGTGCATTTGTCAGATATTGCTTGCTGATGTATTTGCTGTCGAGAGAAGCATCAAAACCGGCCACATGGAAATTGAACGAATTATTCAGGATATAATCCGGGGAGAAGGCGATAGGAGTGTTTCCGCAATTGATTGTGATGGGGTTGGCCCATTCGTCTTCGTAAATATATTCCACGAAATCTTTTATACGATTGCGAGAAAGGGTCATATTAAGAGTCCAGTCAAACCAATCGCATGGTTTTAGAGCTCCTTGCAATTCGATACCCATTCTATAAGAGTGTGGCACATTCACGCTCAAAGGATTCCCTGTGTCGGAAAGCTGACCGGTCTGCACGAGCTGATCCTTATAAAGCATATAATAGAGGTTAACCCCTACATTAAACATAGGCTTTGAGAATGTGTATCCCAGCTCGAAATCGTTAAGATATTCCGACTTGGGGTATTGACCGGGATTTGCATCGGTGAAGTTGTCGCGCGTTGGTTCCTTTTGTGCGACTGACCATGAAGCAAAGGCACGGTGGGCATCCATTTCAAAATTAAGACCGAGTTTCGGATTGAAGAAGTTCCAATTCTCATGCACATTTAGAAGAGCGGGACCGGAGGTGTTCCAATCGTAGTTATCAGATGCGCCCTTGATTGTGTAGCGGATATGACGGAACTGCATATCTGCGAATGCCGATAGATAGGGGGCGATGGTGTAAGTGGCGCGGAGATAGGTGTTGAGATCCATCTTGTGTCCGGCATTGTCATAATATGGTTGCAACGGATTGATCGCTCCGATGTAATTTCTTACCCATTTCACCTGTCCGAAATGATGACCATAAAATTCTGAAGCTGCGAACCCGAAGGATGCATCCCAACGATCGTCACGGTAATTAAGATTCACCAACCCTCCGCCGAAATGATTTTGGTTAAATTTCAATCGTATGAGATCGGATTTCTTTATCTCTTCTCCATCAGCATTGAAGAATGGCTGCAGACCATATTCAGAGAGCGTTCTTTTTGTCTTATACTGATCGTAATAGCCATCATCAAGAGTATAATGCAAGGCCGCATTGAGATAAAAGTTATCGCTCAAACGTTGATTGAGAAGGAGTTGGAAATGATGCTGAATGAAGTTATCATATTGATCGGGATAATATGCCCTGTTCCCCTCGGAATCAGTATATTCGCCACAAGGGTTATATCTTCTTCCGAACTCTTCCATCTGTTCTTTGGAGGCGTAATCCCATGCCATATAGGTCTTTTCCTTTCCTCCGAAGGCAAGCAGACGCACTTGAGTAGAGTATGACTTATAGGCAGCCTGTGCGAAATAGCTCCATAGTTCAGAAGAAGCTCTTTCAATATAACCCTTGGAGCCAAGATGGCTAATGCGCGCATCAAACGACCAATGATTGCCAAGCATTCCTGAGCCGACACGTATTGTTTCTCGATTTGTGTTATACATTCCGTATGCTCCTGAAAGTTCTGCATAGGGTGTTTCAGAAGGGGCATCAGTAATCATGTTCACACTTGCACCGAAAGCACCGGCCCCGTTGGTGGATGTGCCCGCTCCGCGCTGAATTTGTACATCGCGAAGAGAAGAGGCAAGATCGGGCATATTCACCCAATATACGTTGTGGCTTTCGGAATCATTGATAGGCACACCGTTTGCTGTAACGTTTATACGCGAACCGTCAGTTCCTCTCACTCTCATGGAGGTGTAGCCTATACCGGCTCCGGCATCGGAAGTGGTAATCACGGAAGGGGTGGCTTGAAGAAGATAGGTGATGTCTTTCCCGTCGTTATTTTGAAGAAGCTCTTTTTTAGAAATGTTGGTAAAAGCTACGGGAGTCTTGGAGGTGGCGCGGTTGGCCACAACTTCCAATTCGGTTAAGACAGTAGCCAAAGAATCGTTCTTTTGGCTTTCATTCATGTCTGCAGATGCATTTAATCCACAGACGCCCACGGCCGTAAAGGCCACAGGCAAGATTCTTTTATTCATAATTATTTTCTCTACGCCGGTATTACCCGGATCAGGTTCAAAGGGTATGATCTCAGATCAGCTTCTGTGGCTCTCTTGCCATCAGCTCTTCGCTGAACACCCCTAATTTAATAAATAATTCTCCATTCGCTCTCGGAATAAGAAGCCTTGAGCCGAACTTGCTTGCAAAGTTATTAATATTCTTTTAAATATCCAAACAATTGTGAATGTATAGGAGTCGGAAAAGGATTTTACAGCCACATCACCATAGTTTTACATCGAATGCATCCGCCACGAAGTAAAGAAGAAGGAAAATGAAGACAGCCAAAATAAGATTAGCGACTATGTTTAATTTGCGATTCTTGATAATCTTATTTATTCCTTGCTGAATAGGGGTGAGGACAAGGGCATAAATAAGAACAATAATTATTATAACTAACCACATATAAAGCTCGAATATTGAAATTTCCTATTTTGAGCGCAAAAATAATTCATAATATTATATTCAGCAAAATAATTTTTTCATACATTGATAAAAAATAAATATATAATTCTTAACTTTGCACACCAAAAGGAAATAACATAAGGAATAATGATAACATATCTTGAATGTTCAAGTGGATTTGCCGAGATAACGGAATGGAGGCCCGGGTGTTGGGTAAATATAGTGGAACCATCTTCGGAGGAATTGCAAATGGTTGAGGCTGATTTCGGTCTTCCTGAAGATTTTCTCAATGATATTGCCGATATTGATGAGCGTCCTCGTGTGGAGAGGATTGATAATTGGATATGCACAATTATTCGCATTCCTGTCGCAAATGAGAATCAGGAAGTTCCGTTCAATACCGTTCCTTTAGGGGTCATGGTAAATGGTGATTACATAATCACTGTCTGTTTCTTCGCTAATTTCCTAACGACTGATTTTATAGACCATACCCAAAAACGATGTATCGATGTTTCTTCAGCTCCCGACTTCATTTTACGTCTGCTTAATAGTTCTGCCTATTGGTATCTGAGAGATTTAAAGGATGTGTATAAGATGGTTGGGGATGCGGAAAGGGAATTGCAACAAAGCATACGCAATGAAGATTTATTGAAGATAATGAATCTTCAGAAATCGTTGGTTCTATTCGCCACATCAATTTCAGGCAACCGAATGCTTCTTGAACGCATGAATAGAATGTATGGTGAAGAGCTTGACCGAGAATTGTTTGATGATGTCAATATTGAAATTCGTCAGGCTAACACCACTGTAGCAATTGCCACTCAGATGCTCGATCGCACTCTTGATACATACGCTTCCGTGATTTCAAATAATGTGAATGCCATAATGAAACGACTCACAAGCATTTCGTTAATCCTTATGATTCCCACTTTGATTGCAAGTTTCTACGGAATGAATGTAGATGTAGGAATCTCTATGGAGAATCATTGGGCATTTGGATGCATAGTAGGAGTAGGATTATGCATATCGATTATTTTGACGCTCTATCTTAAGAAAATTAAATGGCTTTGAGAGAAGATGTGGAATAAAAAAGACAACCGCAAAAAAATCTGCGGCTGTCTTTTTTAAGTTTTAATTTTAAGTCTTGATCAACGCTTCACCATTCTCACCACATTCTCCACATGATGAGTATGAGGGAACATATCCACAGGCTGCACATCAGTCACCTTATATTTTGTATCCAATAAAGCAAGATCTCGCGCTTGTGTGGCAGGATTGCAGCTGACATAAACCAGCACCTCCGGCTCAGCATTAAGTATCACTTTCACCACATCCTCATGCATACCGGCACGAGGGGGGTCGATTATCATCACGTCGGGTCGGCCATGTCGCTCCACAAAATCATCAGTGAGGATATCTTTCATATCTCCGGCATAGAAAAGGGTATTATCCAGACCATTCACTGAGGCATTCAATTTTGCATCCTCGATTGCCGCCTCCACATACTCAATACCAACTACCTGACGAGCTTGACGGGCCACAAAATTGGCAATCGTTCCGGTTCCGGTATAAAGGTCATATACCAGCGGCTTCTCGGCATTGCCAATTGCTCGGTCGGGAGAGAGACCTGCAAATTCACGAGTCACCTTGTAAAGTTCATATGCCTGGAGCGAGTTGGTTTGATAGAATGATTTGGCATTCACGCGGAAACGGAGCCCTTCCATCTCCTCCTCAATATAGTCAGGGCCACGGAAGCTTTTAACCTCAAGATCTCCGATGGTGTCGTTGAGTTTCAGGTTCACAACATAGAGCAGAGAAGTGATTTCAGGGAATTTCTCAGCCACTGCATTCATCACCTTTTCTATTGCTTCAGGATTATCCTCCCCGAAACTTATGCATACCATTACTTCTCCGGTTGAAGCGATACGAATCATTAGAGTGCGGAGAAGCCCGGTATTCTCTTTGATATTATAGAATGAGAGGTTATTCTCTTCTGCAAAATCATATATGAAATTTCTGATACGATTGCCCAAATCAGCCTGAAGATGACATTTATCGATGTGATACACCTTATCGAATCCTCCCGGAATATGGAAACCGAGTGCATTGGGACTATCAGTAAATTCTTTTCCTGACTTAACATCCTCCCAAGTTCTCCATTTCTTATTTGAGAAGGTATATTCCATCTTGTTTCGATATTCCCAGATGTTTTTAGAACCCAGGATTGGAGAAATCTCAGGGAGCTCCACCTTTGCAATTCGAGTCAGAGCATCCACTACCTGCTGTTGTTTGAATTTCAGCTGTTCCGAATAGGGTAGATGTTGCCATTTGCACCCTCCACAGATTGTGAAATGCGAGCAGCGAGGCTCGGTTCTGATGGGAGAAGGTTCGATAAGACGTTCGATATGACCTTCTGCAAAACTTCTTTTCTTCTTATCTATTTTTATATCAGCGATGTCCCCGGGTGCACCAAAAGGTATGAATACCACGATTGGAGTTTCATCTGTTTCCTTTATCTTAACGCGAGTCAGAGCTTTTCCTTCAGCTGCAACTCCTGTGATTTCAACCCCTTCAAGAAGGGGGAGCGGTTTCTGTTTTCTTCCCATTTATAGAGAGTTTTTTATTCTTTACTGCAAAATTAGTGAAAATTACTTGAAATTTCAATATTGCCGATTTGTGGGAATGGCTATTAATTGATAAATTTACGATTAAATTTCAAGTAGCTTATAAAAAAGCTATTTTTACAGAAACTTTTTTTAACAGGTGATAGTATGAAAAGAATGGTTTCAGGTTTGTTCGTGAGTGTGCTTATAGTAATGTCCGCTTGTTCAGGTTCGAACCATACAAAAGAGAGAGCATTCTCTATTCAAGACGAATTGGAATCATATATTGATTCGCAAGATGCTAAGATTGGTATGGCTGTAATTATAGACAATAAAGACACCATCTCTGTAAACGGCGATCAAGCGTATCAGATGATGAGCGTGTTCAAATTCCCTTTAGCTCTTGCCTTGGCTGATAAATTAGATAATGCGAATCGTTCCGTTGAAGATTCCATCTCCATCTCAGCTGAGGAATTATTGGAGGGTACATATAGCCCGATGTTGGATAAATATGGGAAAAGGGATATAAGACTCCCTATTTATGAAGTTTTAGATTGGTCTTTAACACAAAGCGATAATAATGCTGCTGATATAATTATCAATCGTCTTGGAGGCAAGGAAGAGATTCCCGGGATATTGAGAAAGTTAGGTATTCCGTCAGATATAAAGATTGGGGCATCGGAAGAGGATATGTATCGAGATCAGACCTTAAGCCAACTGAATACCTCCACGCCCTTAGCTATGGCAGAGCTTTTCAATCGATTTAATTCTGAAATCAAGGATTCCTCTCCCTCATATACCAAGATAGCATCATTAATGGAGAATTGTCAGACAGGCATAGATCGTTTGGCTGCTCCATTACCTGATGAAGTGGTGATAGGACATAAGACAGGCACCGGTTTCTCCACTCCTGTGGGAGGAGTTTCAGCCATCAATGATTGCGGGTATGTTAATCTTCCCGATGGACGTCATTATTCCATCGCGGTCTTTGTAGCGGATTCTCCTAAAGATCCCTCATCAACAGCCACGATCATAGCCCATCTATCCAAGATGGTATATGATTATGTAATCGAAGAGGGGGAATGAGCAGATTAGCTATTACTATTCTACCACTACTTTCAACGCATTGTCGTGTCGCAGCGAGTGGACAGGGATATTTAGCTTTAAAGCTTCTTCGATTAATTCACTTTCACGTTTTTTGCGCATAGATGAATGGGTGACTATCTGCTTCGGATTGAAAATCTCTTTGATTCGGGCAATGTCTCCCTTATATTTACGCGTAACTATGAGATAATCTATACGCGATATTTTAAGGAGATCGGTTTTATTGAGATTCTCTATCTCCGGGATAGTGTCAAAATCTAAGATAATGATGTTCTTTTTATTAATTTGATGCATTGAAAGTGCATTTTTAGGAATCACCAAGAAGGATTCGTTCCGACCATCGGAGACATTGATCCGCAAGTCCGGATAGGTGTTGCAAATAATAAAACCTCTCTCCATTTTCGGTTCGTAAAGATAAGTGAGAAGCAAGGAGGAGAATAGAAATAGGACGGACACAATAGATATATAAAGTGGTTTTATTCTCCATGTTCTCACTTTCCATATAGAAAGGGCAATAAATATAACTCCCAAAAGCCATAGGAAGACGGAATATCCGGGAACTGACAAATGAAGCACTGTATCATTCCCGAAAAAAGAGATAATAGAAACAAAGAGATCATAACATGAATCTATCGCTTTGGCCAAAAGATCAATGTGGATTCCGCATACTTCCAAGAATAAGTAAAGTATGATTCCCGATACATAAAAAGGGAGAACAGGGAGAATGATAATATTGGCAGGAAGAAAGAGGGTGGGAAAAGTTTGGAAATAGTATGCAACAACTATCCAGGAGCTGAAGGTGGCAATCAGAGATGCCAATACCAATCCACAAAGATTATAAAGTTTTGGATGATGTCGATGATCAATCGGATTTAATCTGCCTGCAAATAATATTAATGAAGCCACGCATAGAAAACTAAGCTGAAAGCCTATTTCATACATAGCATATGGAGAGAAAAGGAGAATTATAAAACCTGCTAAACATAAGGAATTAAAAGCAGTGTTTTTCCTTTCCAAAATCATAGCTATGATGAAGGCCGAAGCCATAACACATGCACGGATTATCGATGGCGACATACCTGTGATAAAGGCATAAAACCATAGAAGAAGCGCAGTAAGGAAATAGCGTAGTTTATATTTTCCAAGAAAATTCAGTGGAAATAGAATAGACAGAAATATACCGGCTATAATGGCTATATGCATTCCACTCAATGCTAACACATGTGCTATTCCGGCATCTGCAAAGGTTTGTCTTACTTCGGGATCAAGATAGGCTCGATCACCTGAAAGAAGAGTGATAATAAAGTTTTTAGTGTTTCGTTGAAGAGCCTGCTTCTCGATAAATGCAACTATTGCATCCCTCATACTCTTTGCAATTCCGGAGATAAAGAATCTATCGCGACCGATTATTCTAATTTGATTCCCTGCTACGCGCTGATTGTAATAGATCCCATATTTAGCTTTGGCCTCAGTATATCCCTTATGAAATGAATTAGGGGAGTCTTCTATTTTTTTCATCCCCTTTGCCGGAAAAGCAATTAAATCACCCTCCGAAACTGAAACTGCATTCGAATAACACTCAACCTTGAAATTGGAATAATCCTTCCTTATCCCTTCCTTATTATATAGCGACTGAACTTCAACAGTGAGAAGGTCGCCGGAAGTAAGATTACGGATATCTTTTACCATCCCTTCGACAATCACGGCATCCTTTATTTCTTTGTCATTAGGCTGATAGAATCGAGAAAAATCTCCAACAACAACTCCGATACCTATGAAAATCAGAGACAGCCACACATAATGCCAATAAGCATATCGAAAAGCTTTAATCGGATTTCTGCTGAGTAGGATAATAAAAAAGTAAATTATAACCCCTGATATGATAGCAGATGCTCCTCCCCATAATCCTAAACCTAAGGATGCGAAAATTATTCCGCATCCCAGGGATAGAAAGGGGAGGAGCATCGGTGCATTCACGATTGTTTCCGAAGATTATATTCCTATAAAGAATTATTCCATATATCCCACGCCCGTTCTGCCTGACGATAAAGCATTTCGAGTCCGTTCTTTACTGTTGCACCTCTCTCCTCAGCACGTCGCATGAACTCAGTAGTTTCGGGATTATATACGAGATCATAACAGATATGCGCACCGGTCAGAAGATGATATGGAATCGGAGCACAAGCATCAACTTTCGGGAACATCCCTAATGGGGTGGTGTTAACGATAAGCAGATTCTTTGCCATTATCTCCTCATTAAGATCTTCATAGGATAATACGCCCTCTTTATGAGTGCGAGACACCAATGTCGGTGTTATACCAAGATTCTTCAAGGCATAAACCACTGCTTTTGAAGCACCTCCTGTTCCAAGCACAAGGGCATTCCTCACCTCCTCCCTAAGCATAGGCTTTAAGGAATCGGCAAAACCTACATAGTCGGAATTGTAGCCTTTAAGAGATCTCTTCCCATCTTGATTAGAGATCTTAATAACATTGACGGCCCCAATTTCCTTTACATCCTCCGACACATCATCTAAAAAGCGAATCACATCCTCTTTATAAGGGATAGTGACGTTCAGTCCTTTCAGATTAGGAGAATCTGAAATAAGACTACTCAACAGATTGATGTTTTCAAGAGGATAAAGCGAATAGGCAGCATCAATCCCATCTCTCTCAAATTTCTCTGTGAAATATCTTTGAGAGAAGGAATGTCCTAAAGGATAGCCTATCAAACCATACTTCCTTTCCATAAGCAGCCTCTTTCTACCAGATGATTACTCGTTCTTTCTCCGGACGGAACATTGAATCCCCATCCTTTATATCAAAAGCATCAAAGAAAGGCTGAAGATTGCGCAAGGTTACATTCACGCGGTTTCTTCCCAACGAATGAGGATCTGATTTGGTACGGTCGAGAATTTCAGCATCACGAATATTGTCAGCCCACACATTGGCATAGGAAAGATAAAAACGCTGAATAGGAGTAAAACCATCTATATCTTTCATTTCATCCTTTTCGCGGGAATCAAGATATGCAGTAAGAGCCACTCGAAGCCCACCTTGGTCTGCAATATTTTCACCTAAAGTGAAACGACCATTGGCATGTACGCCGGGAGCCACTTCTACCGCATCAAACTGCTCAACAAGTTTATCGGCAAGTGCATTGAATTTCTCTGCATCTTCCTCCTTCCACCATTCATTGAGATTGCCATCTTTGTCAAAATTGCGGCCTGAATCATCGAATCCATGAGTCATCTCGTGACCTATCACCACGCCGATGCCGCCATAATTCAGCGCATCGTCGGCATTGACATCAAAATATGGCGCTTGAAGAATGCCCGCAGGGAAACATATTTCATTGGTAGTAGGATTATAATAGGCATTGACTGTCTGAGGATACATATGCCATTCCTCTTTGTCAACGGGTTTCCCATTCTTACTGTAATTATCTTTTGCATACCATTGAGAGGCACGCAAGATATTCTCCTGATAGCTTTTTGACGGATCAATATCGATTTCGGAATAGTCCTTCCATTTGTCAGGATATCCGATTTTGACGGTGATGGTAGAAAGTTTTTCGAGAGCCTTCTCCTTTGTCTCATCCGACATCCAAGTTAAGTTGGATATATGCTTGCCCAAAGCCTTTTTCAGATTTTCTACAAGGCGTAGCATATATCTTTTATTCTCTTCCGGGAAATATTTCTCTACATACAGTTTGCCGACAGCTTCACCAAACATTGAATTGGCTAATCCCATAGCTCTTTTCCAACGAGGCTCCATTTCTTCCACTCCCGACATAACCTTGCTGAATTCGAAAGAAGCTTCATAGAATGCATCTCCGATGGAGTCTCCCGCGCCTGAAATGAGATCAAGAATCAGAAGATCCTTTATCTCACGCTCTGAGAGGGTAGGAAGGAAGTCGTTTAGAAATTCCATAAATTTAGGAGAAACCACATTGGCTTTCTCAAGAGAATCTATGCCGATCCCCTTGAAATAACGGTCCCATTCGATATTTGGGTATTTTTCCTTTATCTCTTCAAACGACATCACATTATACCGAGCAATAGGATTTCTACGCTCTTCACGTGTCATCTTATGTTTGGCATATTCAATTTCAACCCTTATGAGTGTTTTCCAGACTCTTTCCTGCACTTCTTCGTCATAACCGGCAAGTTCCAGAATCCTTTTTACATATTTCTCATAGGCTTTCATCACTTCGTCGTTTCTCTCACTCTTTTCAAGATAATAATCACGGTCGCCCAATCCGAGACCAACCTCTCCAATATGCATGATGTTCATATCCGAGTTACCGGCATTAGCTCCTACACCCGTGCCGAAGAAAGGAGATGCGATTCCATAATGCATCCATGAAAGGATATCTGTAAACTGATCAGGTGTGGAATTCTCCACCTTTTCAATCATCGGCAGGATAGGAGCAATACCTTCACGATTGATACGCTCAGCATCCATACCCATATTATAAAGATCGCTTACTTTCTGTGCGATAGTACCTTTAACTTTGGAGTCCGGATTATCCGAAAGAGTAGTGATAAGTTCCTTCAGCTGCTCGCGGGCATTTTCTCTGAGCAGATCGAATGTTCCGAATCGTGCGAATTCTCCCTTCAAAGGATGATTCTTTTTCCATCCTCCACAAGCATACATATAGAAGTCAGATCTCGGATCAACTGCAGGATCGAGATTTTCTCTGTTAACTCCGTATTTAATTTTATCAGTAGTCATTTTTAATAGGGCATTAAAGTTCTTCAAGTTCCATCTGAGCCATTTCCCACTTGCTCATAGCCTCCTCCAAACCTCTCTGTGTCTTGTCATAATCGGCAAGAATTTCGGGAGAGGCATCTCCTGAAGAAAGTTTATTCTCCAATTCTTTAATTTTACTCTCTAATTGCTCAATCTCCTTTTCATATTTTGCCACATTCTTCTCGGCCTTATTCTTCAGGCGTGCCTTCTCTTTCTGTTGAGCATAATCAAGTTTGCCCTGAGATTGCTCGGCAGGTTCGTTCTCTTGGGATGCTACTCGCTCAGGACTCTTGGAGAGTTCGAGTTGGCTGAGATTATCAAGGTTTTTCTTTCGCAGAAAGTCGTAAATACCTCCGATATTTTCCCTAACCTTACCTCCTCCAAACTCATAAACCTTCTCTACAAGCCCATCAAGGAAGAAACGATCGTGGCTCACTACAATCACGGTGCCATCAAATTCCTTGATAGCGTTTTTAAGGATGTCCTTTGTGCGCATATCCAGATGATTGGTGGGCTCATCAAGAATCAGGAAATTCACCGGCTCAAGAAGTAGTTTGATCATAGCCAAACGAGTTTTCTCTCCTCCGGAAAGCACCTTTACCTTCTTATCGGAAGCTTCTCCTCCAAACATGAAAGCACCCAAAAGATCGCGGATCTTAAGACGCATGTCGCCGGTGGCAACATTATCGATGGTTTCAAACACGGTAAGACTCTCATCAAGAAGCTGAGCCTGATTCTGTGCAAAATATCCAATCTTCACATTATGTCCGATCTTCAATTTTCCATCGAAAGGGATCTGATTCATGATACACTTCACCAATGTGGACTTTCCTTCCCCGTTTTTACCAACAAAGGCAACTTTCTCTCCGCGACGGATCGTCATATCTACGCTATTGAATACATTATGGTCTCCATAGGTCTTAGCAAGATTCTCTGCAATGATAGGGAAATCCCCGGATCTTTCAGCAGGAGGGAATTTCAATCGCAACCTGGAATTATCGACTTCATCCACTTCGATAGGGATAATCTTTTCAAGCTGTTTGATACGACTCTGCACCTGTATAGCCTTAGTGGCCTGATAGCGGAAACGTTCAATGAAATCCTTGATATCAGCAATCTGTTTCTGCTGGTTTTCGTAAGCACGTCGCTGTTGCTCCACGCGCTCTTCTCTAAGCTCAACAAACTTTGAATAGTTCACCTTATAATCATAGGCCTTTCCGCAGGATATCTCTATCGTTCGCTTGGTAACATTATCAAGGAATGCACGGTCGTGGCTAACAAGAACCACGGCCTTTGCTTTTGTCTGCATGAAATTCTCAAGCCATTGTATAGATTCTATATCGAGATGGTTGGTAGGCTCATCAAGAAGGAGAACATCCGGACGTTGGAGAAGAATCTTGGCCAACTCCACACGCATTCTCCATCCTCCGGAAAACTCAGCTGTAGGGCGGTCGAAGTCATTCCTTGAAAACCCCAAGCCGATAAGAGTGCGTTCTATTTCAGCATCCATATTCTCACCTCCTTCTATAGAGATGCGTTCATTCAGGTATTCCAGCCTTTCAAGAAGCTTAGCATAGTCGGGCGAATCATAATCCTCGCGTTCACATAGCTGACGATTTATATCATCAAGTTCATTCTTCAACTCGGTGATATGATTGAAGGCCTTGCGCGTTTCTTCAATTAGGGTTGTTTGATCGGCAAGTTTCATCTGCTGGGGAAGATACCCGATGGTGACATCATTAGGACGACTCACTGAACCGGATGTCGGTAGCTGAAGACCGGCTAAGATTTTAAGGAGAGTGGATTTCCCAGCACCATTTTTACCGACAAGGGCTATCTTATCAGTTTTATTGATTACAAAACTAATATCATCGAATAGGGGACGAGCGGAAAACTCAACGCTAACATTATTTACTGATACCATACGACAAAATTAGTGAAAAAAACGCAGATGAGAAAGCTCATCTGCGTTCAAAATATATGATTGGAACTAAATTACATCATTCCGCCCATGCCGCCCATGCCGGGAGCGCCCATGGGAGCTGCGGGAGTATCTTCTTTCTTCTCTGCAATCACGCATTCGGTGGTGAGGAACATACCTGCAATGCTGGCAGCATTCTCAAGAGCCACACGAGTAACCTTTGCAGGATCAATCACACCGGTTTCGAAGAAGTTTTCGAAAGAATCAGTGCGCGCATTGTAACCAAAATCGCCTGTTCCTTCCTTAACCTTCTGAAGAATTACAGCACCTTCAACGCCTGCATTGTCCATGATCTGGCGCATAGGCTCCTCAATAGCGCGACGAATGATAGCGATACCTGTGTTCTCATCGTCGTTATCACCCTTAAGCTCATCAAGAGCGGGGAGACAACGGATATATGCCACACCACCACCGGGAACAATACCCTCGGCGATAGCTGCACGAGTGGCAGAAAGAGCATCATCCACACGGTCTTTCTTCTCTTTCATCTCAACTTCAGAGGGAGCGCCGATGTAAAGAACTGCAACACCACCTGCGAGTTTTGCAAGACGCTCATGAAGCTTCTCTTTATCGTAGTTGGAAGTAGTGGTCTCAATCTGGCTCTTGATCTGAGCGATACGAGCTGCAATTGCATCCTTGGAACCGGCACCGTTAACAATAATAGTGTTATCTTTATTTACAGTTACCTTCTCGGCTGTTCCAAGGTCATTGACAGTGGCCTGAGCCAACTGCATTCCCTTAATCTCGCTGATCACAGTGCCACCGGTAAGGATAGCGATATCTTCCAGCATCTCTTTTCTGCGGTCGCCAAAACCGGGAGCCTTGACAGCGCAAATCTTAAGAGAACCACGAAGACGGTTTACAACCAATGTTGCAAGTGCTTCGTTATCCACATCCTCAGCAATAATCAAGAGGGGACGACCGGACTGTGCTACAGCCTCCAGGATAGGAAGCATATCTTTAAGATTGGAAATCTTCTTATCATAGAGAAGGATATAAGGAGAATCCATATCACATTCCATCTTTTCGCTGTTGGTTACGAAATATGGTGAGATATAACCGCGGTCGAACTGCATACCTTCAACCACCTCGACAGTGGTCTCAGTGCCTTTAGCCTCTTCAACAGTGATCACACCTTCTTTCTTAACTTTCTCCATTGCAGTGGCGATAAGCTTACCGATCTGCTCGTCATTGTTGGCAGAAACACGAGCCACATTCTCAATCTTGCTGATATCATCGTCAACCTCCTGAGCCTGTGCTCGGATACCTTCAACAACTTTTGAAACGGCCTTGTCGATACCACGTTTAAGATCCATAGGATTAGCACCGGCAGTAACGTTCTTCATGCCAACGTTAACAATTGCCTGTGCAAGAACGGTAGCTGTAGTAGTACCGTCACCGGCCTGATCTCCAGTCTTGGATGCCACTTCTTTAACAAGCTGAGCACCCATATTCTGGAAGGGATCTTCGAGTTCTACTTCACGCGCAACAGAAACACCATCTTTAGTGATGTGTGGTGCACCAAATTTTTTCTCGATAATTACATTGCGGCCTTTAGGACCAAGTGTGACTTTAACGGCATTGGCAAGAGCGTCAACACCATTTTTCAACTCTTCGCGAGCTTTAATATTGAATTTAATTTCTTTTGCCATATCTGTTAGAGATTACTCTCTATTTAAAGTTTTCTTTTTAATGATCTTAGATATTCGGGGTTATGAAACCTTGAAAAGAAAAGTGAAGGATTATTCCACAATGGCCAGAACATCGCTCTGACGCATCATAAGATATTTTGTTCCCTCGAACTCGATCTCAGTGCCTGAATATTTGCCATAAAGCACCACATCTCCTTCTTTAAGAATCATCTCCTCATCTTTTGTGCCGTGACCTACTGCCACAACTTTACCTTTCAAAGGTTTTTCTTTTGCAGAATCAGGGATGATGATACCCCCCATTGTAACTTCCTCAGCTGCGGTGGGCTCGATCAAAACCCTGTCCGATAAAGGTTTTATATTCATAATGCTTTCTGTTTTTATATTTTTCTATCGTTGTCTTCTGATTGCTTTTGCAATCGTAAATTGTATTAGCAAATAATGTGCCAACTTTTAGAGTCAGCTTTAAAAAATAAAATAGATAGCGGAACAATTCCACTACCTATTTTAAAACAAGTGCCGAATTAAAAAAGTTTTATCGGCTTATTTCTTGAGGATATAAGTACGATGCGGCGCTGCATAGCCTGTGAGACGACCATTTTTCACCTTAAACTCCTTATTATATACCTCGTCTCTGTAAGTTCCGTTGGGAAGGGTGGTTGGAAGATCCACAACGTTCGACAATTGGCTTATATTCACAATTGCAGCTCCTTTTTTTCCGCGATTCACGAGAAGCACGCTTCCATTGGGAGAAATTCTCACATCCTCCTTCTCTCCCTTCATCGCAGTGCGAAATTTATTTACTGCCACAACTTCGGGATGATAAAATTCATCATTGCCTCTTGCGCCGAGCAAATTGTCGCCCCAATAAGCCTTTCTTGTAGAGCCGGCAGGACGGCTGAAGAATAGGGGAGTGCCATTCTGACGTGCTGTAAGGAAAACCCATCCCGTGCGGATCTGATCGTCTGTAAGATGAGCCGACTCGTGGGCATTAGCATAGGTGTCATGGCTTTCCACCCATGTGGTGAGGAATTCAGGTGATGCTGAATGATGCCAGTTCAAAATATCAATACCATTAACTGTCCCTTTTTCAAGAGCCTCGCGTAGCACATGACCATAGCTTGAAGCCGTCTGACCCATATAATCGGCATACTCGGTTTCAGGAACATTCTTATCCTGAAGAACCTCGCCATATATAAATAAGGAGTCTTCAGGAAGAGCCAATTTCACACCCTTTACGCTCTTGCGACCCGTAGCCACATCCCAGAAGTCGTTTACTTTCACGCCGGCTTCTTTGTCAACCGGATCTGAATGCACGCCAATATGCTTGGCTGTATCATAGCGGAAGCCTCTAACGCCCAAAGAAAGAAGGTCGTTGACAAACTCCATATAATATTTCTGGAAATCAGGATTCTCCGTATTCACATCAGGGAGGGAACCCATAGCCCAGAGTGTACACTGCTCACGGTCATTATAATTGCGAATAGGATCGAGGCCGTGTGTATGGAACATCTTGTCTCTGCCACCTACAGCTTTATACATATCGTCGGAAACAGCGTCTATGTCAAAAGCCGTGTGATTGGGAAGAACATCAACAATTACCTTTATATCATATTTGGCAGCGGAATCCATCATAACCTTCATCTCATCGCGAGACCCGAGGATATAGTTTCCAACCTTCCAATCTGTAGGCTGATAGTAATAATACCAGTTCCCTTCTGTCACATCCTCATCGAAGATCTTTTTCCCGCTTCCCTCCGGCTGAAAACATTGCTGCACCGGGGATGTCTGAATCATAGTATATCCGGAATCAGCAATTTTCTTCATGTTTTCGGCAATAGTGGGGAAGTTCCAGCTCCATACATGGAGAATTGTCTCTGTGTTAACTGCATTTGGATCCACAGTAACACGGTCTTTTGCCAAACTTGGCAAAGCCGGTAAAAGCATTGCCGGCAACGCAAATAATAGTTTTTTCATGTCTATATTTTAGAATATATATTTTAGTTAAGCATACAGAGTTGATAGCTATTTATCAACTTGAATGTAAAGTTATATCATTTTTAATTTATGAGCAAATAATTAACCCGAAAAGTTGAAATATTTAAAAAGTTAGAATTTACTTTAACTTTTTTGATTGCATTAAATGATGTTTCTGCACACATTCATCCTTCCTGTGCCGAATCCTAAATAAATTTAAAATATTGATTTATAGCTGAACAATATTTGGAAAACTTTAAAGTATTTTCTAACTTTGTGGTGTGAACCTTTCACCCCTCGTGTAGGGGGACATGAAACAACGATAGAATAAAACAACAACAACAATGAAACTCAGACTCATTTTTTCAACCTTCATATTGGCAGCTTGTGGCATAGCGGCAAGTGCTCAGACATCGGAAAAAACTATTTCAGCTCATCACAAGCTTCACGAGCAGCAGTTGGCTAACGTCAATTCAAAGCTCGACAAAAGCGTTGTGTCGGATATGCTCCGAAATGATGTGGCGAAAAGAGAAGTAGCTTCCGCAAATGAGCTCTCAACAGAATCTTCCAAGATGATCAACGATCTCTTGACTGAAGCTCACAAACATATCGGCAAACCTTATGTACATGGGGCTAAGGGACCAAGCAGATTCGATTGCTCCGGATTTTCAAGCTATGTTTACAAACAGTTCGGATATAATCTTAGCCCGGCTTCAAGAGCTCAGTACACACAGGGAGTAAAGGTTGAAAGAAATGACCTCCGCAAGGGCGACCTCGTATTCTTCACCAGCAGAAGCAGTGGCGGAAATGTGGGTCATGTTGGCATAGTTGTCAGCGCTGATAACAAAACAGGGAAATTCAAATTCATCCACGCAAGTATAAAGGGGGTGAAGGTAAGTGAATTTGAAGGCTATTATGTGCCTCGCTATATTGGCGCACGTCGAATCATTACAGAATAAACTATTATTACTATAAAAATGACTCTTAAGCAAAACTTAAACTAAATATTTAAGTAAATGCTTATAACTTAATGATACAAAATTTCTTATAGAAGCGACGATCCGGTATATTTAATATATCGGATCGTTTTTTTATATTTCTTTTACAAAAAATATTAAAAATAATTGCACAAAAATTTGGTGGTTTAAAAAAAATGTAGTAATTTTGCATCGTCAAAAAGGGAATAACCCTGATGACAACAACATAATGCCTTGTGGTGTAATGGTAGCACACCGGATTCTGGTTCCGTTTGTGAGAGTTCGAGTCTTTCCAAGGCAACATTTTTTAGGGTTAAACGATGCCTTGTGGTGTAATGGTAGCACACCGGATTCTGGTTCCGTTTGTGAGAGTTCGAGTCTTTCCAAGGCAACTTAAAGCAGCTGATTGTTCAGCTGCTTTTTTATTTTAGCTGCTTATTTGTTATTATAAGAAAACGATGGAAATTATGAATGCATCGGAAAATAATATTGTAAAGATCATCCGCCATGTTACAATGGTAGGATTCTGGATAAACGCCGTATTGGTGGTGTTAAAACTATTTTTCGGTTATTGGGGACATAGCGATGCCTTGGTTGCAGATGGATACCATTCTGTAAGCGATTTTATTACAGATTTTATTGTTATTATTTTTGCTTCCACTGCATATAAAAGTGCTGATAAAGATCATCCATATGGACATGGGAAATATGAGACGTTTGCTTCATTAGTAATAGGAGTGATTTTGCTTCTCGTGGCTCTTTTTCTATTATATGAAGGTATAGATAGGATAGTCTTTACTTTAAAAGGGAATATATTGGATCGTCCGGATATATGGACTATATTCGTTGCCATAATTTCGATTCTTCTTAAGGAAGGATGTTATAGATACACAAAAAAAGAAGGATTAAGGATTGGATCATCATCTTTAATGGCCAATGCCGAGCATCATAGGAGCGATGCTATTTCATCGATAGCCACATTAATAGGCGTAGGATTTGCATTTGCCTTAGGAGCGAAATGGAGGATTCTTGATCCTATAGCATCAATCGTGATTTCTGCAATGATTATGCTTTCGGCATATAAAATTGCCAAGCCGGCAATAAATGAATTATTAGAGATATCATTGCCGGAAGATGAAATGGCTGAGATTTTAAAAATTTCAAATAATGTGGAAGGGGTTAAGAAAATCCATAATCTCAGAGGGAGGAGAAACGGACATTCAACCATAATTGAAATGAATGTGCATGTGGATCCAAATATCACAGTTGAAGCCGGACATATAATTGCTACTAATATTGAGAAAACACTAAGAGAAATGATCAGCAGAGATATGATAATTTATATTCATATCGAACCGGACAAATAGAAAGCCATTAAAACAAATAGAGAGCATTAAAAATGTGAGAAAATATTAGTTGAAAGAGATATTCTTGTAAAGATTTATGGTCTATTTAACATAATAGTGATTATGTAACACAAAGGTAAAAAATAAGGATACCCTTTCGGATATCCTATTATATGAGATTTTATCTATCTCAACCAAATTTTATCTGTCATCGATGCCAACGTTACGCTTTCAATTCCTCTATAAGAAATTTCGTGGTTGGCGTGTCAATCTTAACAATTTCTTCGGGAGTTCCTTGCGCCATGATCTTACCGCCATCGCGACCGCCGCCCGGACCAAGATCGATGATATAATCCGCGCATTTTATAACATCGAGATTATGTTCGATCACCACGACCGTGTTCCCCTTATCCACGAGCTTATTGATCACACCAAGCAAAACGCGTATATCTTCGAAATGAAGCCCTGTGGTCGGTTCGTCAAGGAGGAATAATGTTTTGCCTGTATCTTTCTTAGCAAGCTCTGTTGCAAGCTTTACACGCTGATTTTCTCCGCCGCTCAATGTGCTTGACGGCTGGCCGAGCTTTATGTATCCTAATCCGATCTCTTGAAGCACCTTGATTTTCTTTAAAATAACAGGTACATTCTCAAAAAACTCAACAGCTTGATTTACGGTCATTTCCAAAACATCAGAAATGGATTTCCCTTTATAACGAACTTCCAAAGTCTCACGATTATAGCGTTTTCCATGACATTCCTCGCAAGGGACAAGCACATCAGGAAGGAAATTCATTTCAATAGTCTTATAACCATTCCCTTTGCACGTTTCGCATCTCCCTCCGGCAACATTAAAGGAGAATCTACCGGGCTTATAACCTCTTAGTTTTGAGTCAGGAAGTTCTACAAACAGTTTTCTTATATCTGCAAATACACCTGTATATGTTGCAGGGTTTGAACGTGGAGACCGCCCCAAAGGCGACTGATCCACAGTGACAACCTTGTCAATATTCTCCAGGCCGAGAGCCTTTTTAAATGGGAGCGGCTCTTGGATGGATCGATAAAACTTTTTGCTAAGCAGCGGTTGAAGAGTTCCATTTATCAATGAAGATTTCCCGCTGCCGCTGACTCCGGTGACACACACGAAACGCCCTAAAGGGATCTTAAGATCGACATTCTTCAGATTATGACCGGTTGCGCCTTTAATCTCCAAATATTTGCCATTCCCTTTTCGTCTTTGCTCCGGGATTGCGATCTCCTTGGTTCCGTTAAGGTAATCAGCCGTAAGCGTATGCGTTTTCAACATCTCCTGAGGAGTGCCTTGGAACATCACCTCTCCCCCTTTTCTTCCTGCCCCGGGACCTATGTCTATCACATAATCCGCCTCCTTCATTATATCTTTATCATGCTCCACAACAATGATTGAGTTTCCGTTGTCGCGGAGCTGCTTAAGACTATCTATCAGACGCACATTATCTCTCTGATGAAGACCAATTGAAGGTTCATCAAGAATATAGAGCACATTCACGAGTTGCGAACCGATCTGGGTTGCGAGTCGGATACGCTGGCTTTCACCGCCGCTTAATGACGCACTGCTTCGATTAAGAGAGAGATAGTCTAATCCCACATCAAGTAAAAATTTCAATCTGCTGCGAATCTCCTTCATGATCTCTTCTGCCACAGGACGTTTTGCAGGATCCAACCTGTCTTCAAGATTTTGACACCATTCATAGAGCTCAGCAATATCCATCTTTGCCACTTCGGCAATATTTTTCCCATCTATAAAGTAATGCAGAGAAATATTGTTAAGTCGATCTCCATGGCATTCAGGACAAACAGCCACAGAATAGAACTGATTGCTCCATTTATTAGCTTCCGCACCTGCTTCCTCATCCTGCTGCATCTCTATATACTTCACGAGTCCGTCGTAGGAAGAAGCATAATTACTGGTGGATAAAGTACTATTATTAATCACCAATTTTGCATCCGTACCATTGAGAATATCATTGATGGCAGCCTCCGGCAACTTAGATATCGGTGTCTTCAGGTCACAATTATAAAGTTTGCAGATTGCATCAATCTGCCAGAATAGCATAGAGTTCTTATATTTGCCGATTGCAGTTATAGCTCCTTCATAAATCGACTTTTTCCTGTCGGGAATAAGTTTGTCGATATCCACAATATTTACATAACCTAACCCCTTACATTTCGGGCAAGCACCCTGAGGAGAGTTGAAAGAAAAATTATGAGGGGCGGGTTCAGGATACGAAATACCATTCTCAGCATCCATAAGAAGCTGACTATAATGCTTCACTTCATCAGTCTCCATGTCAAGCACCATCATTTGCCGATCGCCTTGTTTCAGAGCTGCCTCAACCGTGGAACGAAGACGCTGCACATCATTCTTGTCAGGCCTCATACGGTCGATCACGAGCTCTACACTATGATTCTGATATCTATTGAGCTTCATGCCCGGAGTCATCTCCTCAAGCTTTCCATCAACTCTGACATATATGAAACCTTTCTTTCTTAAATTTTCAAAAAGTTCCTTATAATGACCTTTCCTATTCTTTACCAATGGAGCAAGCACATAAATCTTCCTTCCGTCATATTCATTGAGAAGGAGTTCTATAATCTTATCCTTGCTATACTTAATCATAGGCTTACCACTGACATAGCTTCTCGCCTCTCCCATCCTTGCAAAAAGCAGACGGAAGAAGTCGTAGATCTCAGTGGTGGTGCCGATTGTGCTTCGAGGATTCTTATTTACAGTCTTCTGCTCTATGCTTATCACCGGGCTTAACCCTGTGATTTTATCCACATCGGGTCGCTCAAGCGATCCTAACATATTGCGTGCATAAGCAGAGAAGGTTTCTATATAACGCCTTTGACCCTCTGCGAAAATTGTATCGAATGCAAGCGATGATTTTCCACACCCACTCAATCCCGTGATAACGCTTAAGGCATTATGAGGGATTGTTACATCAATATTTTTCAAATTATGCACCCGAGCTCCATATACATCAACAGAATCGGATGCCTTTATTATCTCGTTTGTCATTTTAACACTATTCTTGCGCACCTCCCGTGCTTTCTCCATACTTCTTGTAGTTCAGGATATTTATATCGCCGCTTCTTTTATACTTTTTCCCATCCGCTCCTGTGGCTTGTATCACATAATAATACACACCGGGATTCACGGTTTTTCCACGATATTTACCATCCCAGCCGGAGGAAGGATCGTCAAATTCAAACATCCGGTTTCCTTTGCTGTCAAAAATCCAGCATTTGAATTCGATAAGCGAACGATATCCCACTTTCCAAACATCATTAACACCGTCATTGTTCGGTGAGAAGGCATTGGGTATCCTAAGGTCAGAGGCTCCAATCATAATAGTGTAGGTATCCCCTATTGATTCGCATGAGCCATCGGCATTGCTGCCGATAAATCGCATATAATATCTCCCCTCTTCAGTGAATGTATATGATACATCCTGTTCGTTAAAGCGGTAGAGGATATAATCAAACTCAGGATCTGAAGCCATCTGCCATTCAGTATGGAGCACACCATCAGTGACGTATCCATAAAAAGTTATATCAGCCGGTGCCGAACCGCCTAATCCTTCAGTTTCGACCTTTATCACATTCGAACCCTCTTCATTCTCAGATATATTGGTCTGTTCGGCCTTACTGTTCACAGCAACCGCCGTGGGTGGAAATATTCCGGACTCTATCTCCTCATATTCACTCCATTCTTTAAGGAATCTGTCGCCGGATACCTTGACTTGAGTGTTGCAATAGAAAGGAGGAGTTAAGGTAGTGGTTGAAGAGATTGATGCCAAATCCTTATCTATCTCTACCATATTGAACACCTCATTCTCCTCATCCCATTCAAGGGTGGAGTATTTTAGAGAAATATCACGGCTCAAAACTCGCTGGCGTCCGTCAATCGTAAAATATACAATATCCTTTCCATTCCCATCTATATGCAGTTTCGTGCTTTCACATTCTTGTTCTTCAGCTAATTCCACATTCCGGAGGGAGAGCTGATAAGAAGAATAATCTACAAGCCAGAAGCAAAAATTAGATGCTCCGTCATTGATTATATATCCCATATTTCCTTCCGGATTATCAATAACAATGTTATTGCCATCAAGAGAAAATGCTATATTTTCAGCATATCCACCTCCCAGGTTGCTATATCTGCTTACTTCAAATTTCGTGCCAGTTGCTCCCGAAATAACCATCTTATTAATCTCTCGGGCATTATTAGCCACAAAGATTAATTCAAGTCCGGTGTTTTTTTCAGCCGGAATCTCAATCACTCTCTTGGAGTTGCCATCAAAATCTACACTAATGGCAAAAGAAGAGAATGCAGGAAATATTGCAAATGATATGAGTAAGGGAAAAAGCTTTTTATGATCCATTACGAATAGTATTTCTTTAATAAACGTTTTCCTCCCTTTCTTATTTTAATAAGGTCTTTTTATCCTGTTAGAAATTTGCCTCCATTATAAAGTTTTTCCGGATTTCGAGGGCCAAGGGAATGATGAAGGATTCACTGTGAGATGAATATTCTTTTTGCCTAATCTTACTTCCATATATTGGATAAGTTTATTCCGTTCAGAGGCTGTGAGTCCTGAGGGGGAATTCACAAATATCATATTCACCGTATCAGATGCAGAAGTCTCAACCGAGGCAGCAACAATCTGAGAAAGTGCAATATCTTTTATTGATGGGAAAAGCACTTTTATTTCAGGCGATACGCTGACACTCTCCTTCGAATATTGATTATGCACAGCCAAAAGCATCCGCAATGAATCAATCACACTTTGCTTATTGGCTATCTCATTCTGCATCAATTCGTAAAATTTATCATTTGATTTGTAGTCGTCTCCTGAATTTGAATTGCTCGTCACAGAGAACCCCTGCCGGATATTCAATGTGGTTCCGCTGAGCCCTACTGAATCAAGTTTATTCATCATTGCCAATTGCAATGAATCCTTTGGAAGAGCCTCTCCTATCAGCGTCACATCTATTATTCTTTTCCCTCTTTCAAATGTCTCTTTGTGGTTTAATACCTGAGTGTTAGGGAAAACCATCTCATTCTCCACAAAATATTGCGCTTTGTCAAGAAAAATATTCTTTTGGAGCATGATGACCGTGAGATATGTGCTCACACAAATTGTGGCTCCTACCACACTATATACTATATACTTCACCCTCTTCGCTCTGCCTGCATTCTGATACACAACGCATTTAAATCGGAACATTTTGACTCCAAGCCAGGTTGCTACCAGGATAAACACCATGTTTGTGAAGAAAAGATAGAGCGCGCCAAAAAAGAAGTGCATCTGCCAAGTTGCCAACCCATAGCCTGCCGTGCACAGCGGAGGCATAAGAGAAGTGGCGATTGCAACGCCGGGTAGCACTTGCCCCTTATTCTTAGCGGCAATGCTCAATATCCCAGCCGCACCGCCAAAGAGTGCCACAAACACATCATATATCGAGGGAGAGGTACGGGCAAGCAACTGACTTGCTCCTTCATATTGCGGCGAGATAAGGAAATATAGAGCAGAAGTTAGAAGCGAACCTAACACGGCGGCTATAATATTTTTTAATCCACGTTTCAATAACTCATAATCTTGAATACCTATTCCCAGACCCATGCCGATGATTGGTCCCATAAGAGGAGAAATAAGCATCGCGCCAATGATAACGGGGATACTATCCGTATTCAAACCGAGAGAGGCAATGAAAATTGCAAAAATCAAAGTAAGCAACTGGCTCCCCTTGAACGACACACCCGAACGAATAGAAGCTTCCACTTCAGCTTGACTCTCAAGATCCTCAGAGATGTTAAAATAAGAAAGGAGCTCAGATATAAAACTGCGCCAACGATCCTTTATATTGACTTTTGAATCCATATTGCTTATATTTTAGAAGATTTATCAAAAAAGAAGTAGCTGTTCATTAATTATTCGTAGCTACTTAATGTTTACCTAAGGTGTAATTTAGGGATTATACTTTATTAACAATTTACAATAAAAATTTATCAAAATATCAAAATAATCAATTTTAAAGATGAATATGTTAATATTATGTCATAAATTTTAGCTATATTTGCAAAGAAACTAATTAGGCGGTCGAAGAAAACGACGGCTAAAATGAAGTTATTATAAATACGATTTATGAATTCTTTTAATCTCAGAGGCCTTGGAGTTGCGCTAATTACCCCCTTCAAGAGCGACAAAAGCATTGATTTTGATGCTTTAGATACACTTATAGAAAGATTGATCGAGGCTAAGACAGACTATATTGTTGTTTTAGGCACAACCGGTGAAACCCCTGCTCTTTTCCCCGAGGAAAAGAAAGAGATACGTGAATTTATAAAAAAGAAAACTGCCGGAAGAATCCCTTTGATAATTGGAATCGGAGGGAATAGCACTATGGGGGTTGTAAAGGAATTGGAGGAGACTGATCTTTCCGGATTCTCTGCTGTTCTTTCAGTGGTGCCTTTCTATAACAAGCCATCCCAAGAAGGGATTTTCCAACACTACAAAGCTGTTGCTGATGCGTCGCCCCTTCCGGTGGTGCTTTACAACGTGCCGGGAAGAACAGGAGTGAATATGACTGCTGCCACTACATTACGCATAGCAGAGGCTTGTCCGAATGTTATCGGAATAAAGGAGGCATCCGGAAATTTCTCGCAAATTCAGGAGATTATCAAGAATAAGAAGAAAGATTTCGTTGTGATTTCAGGCGATGACTCCATCACCTATCCCTTGATAGCTCTTGGTGCGGAAGGTGTAATCTCTGTAATTGGGAATGCTTATCCAAAGGAATTTGGAGAGATGGTCCGTCTTTGCCTTGAGGATAAATATGAGGAGGCTCTTCCTAAACATTTGCAGTTTACCGAGCTTTTCAATCTTCTATTCGTTGATGGTAATCCGGCCGGAGTGAAATGCACCCTGAATGCAATGGGACTGATAGAGAATGAACTCCGTCTCCCACTTGTTCCGACCCGTGTTTCAACCAACGAGGAAATTCATAAGATCACAGCCAAAATCACAGAATAATCTAATTTTTAAATCACATATTACTTATGCCTCTGATTGACAGAGAAACCGTGCAACGAATCACCGATGCCGCCGATATTGTGGAGGTAGTCGGTGATTACGTTCATCTTGTAAGACGTGGTGCCAATTATATGGGACTGTGTCCGTTTCACAACGAACGTACGCCATCTTTTTCAGTAAATAAGAGAAAAAATTTCTGCTATTGCTTCTCTTGCAAGCAGGGAGGGTCGCCTGTCAACTTCATTATGAAGAAAGAAGGTCTCTCCTATCATGAAGCTTTGCTACACCTTGCAAAGAAATATGGCATTGAAGTGAGGCAAAGAGAACTAACACCCGAAGAAAAGTTAAGACAGACTGAACGAGAAGCTATGTTAGTGGCAAATGAATGGGCCATGCAGCAGATGATGGATAACCTTCACAACACAGAGGAAGGTCAGGCCATAGGTCTTTCCTATTTCTTTGGCCAGAGAGAGATAACTAAGGAAGCCTGCGATGCGTTCCGTCTTGGATATGCCATTGACAGGGGGAATGCTTTGGTGTCGGAAGCTCAAAAAAAAGGATTTGATATAAATATCCTTAAGAAAGTCGGTCTTGTTGGTGAATCTCAGGAAGGGAGAATTTATGATAAATATAGAGGAAGAGTGATCTTCCCTATCCTTAATACATCCGGGAAAGTCATAGGCTTCGGCGGAAGAACTCTAAAGAACGACAAGGCCAAATATATAAATTCGCCTGAATCGGAAATATATAAGAAAGGCAATGAGCTTTACGGGATATATCAGGCTCGCAACACTATTACACGCGAGGATAAGTGTTACTTAGTGGAGGGATATTTCGATGTGATAGGAATGTGGCAGTCGGGAATGAAGAATGTTGTCGCTTCTTCCGGAACGGCACTCACTGACGACCAGATAAATTTGATTCATCGCTTCACTGATAATATCACGCTTATCTATGATGGTGACGGTGCCGGTATCAAGGCGGCTTTTCGAGGGATGGATATGCTCCTTCATCATAAAATGAATGTGAAAGTGCTTCTTCTTCCTGATGGGGATGACCCGGACTCATTCGCAAGAAAACATACTCCGCAGGAGTTTGTGGAGTATGTTAAGGCAAACGAGACAGATGTGATTACATTTAAGGCTCAGGTTCTTATGGCTAATAATGCCGGAGATACACAAAGTAGAATCAGTGCCATCCACGATATGGTGACAACCTTGGCCCACATTGAAGACCCTATTTCTCTTGATGAATACGTTAAGACCACGGTTCAAATAATGAGTGTCAGAGAGGAGCTTATCAGGGAGGAAGTGGCTAAGAAACGCAGGGAACTTGTTGAAAATTGGCGTAAGCGCCCCTCTAATCTCCCTGAGCATAAACCGAATCCAATAGATCCGGGCTCAGCTTCTAATGCAATCGAGCCGACTGCCACAACATCCTCGGAAGCGGGATCTTCGCGTAAAATGCCCGCTCCTTTATACCCTCTCGAAAAAAGGATATTGGAATTTGTGGTGAAGTATGGATATCTCCCGTTTTGCCCGGCCGATGAATATGAAGAAGAAATGAACGAATCAGATAATTCTTCTGCTGAAGATAGGAGCAATTGGCTGAACATTGTAGAGTTTATTTCAAGTGAACTTCATGAGGATTCGATAAATTTATCAGAACCAATCTTTTCCAAGATCATTGACCTTTTGATTGAGAGCAAGCCAATGTTCTTGAATGCAAAAAGCAAAAAAGAAGAGGATCTAAGAATTGAATGCGATCAATTAAGAAAGAAGGGATATGAGGAAATTGCGGCAAGAGATCTTTCCATGTCTGAAATAGAAAGAGAGGAGAAATTTCTTGAAAAGAAACTCGAGGATTTTCAAAAGGGAGAACTCTTTGATTTCGTAAAGAACTATCCTGCACGTCTTCTTTCAAGTTATGAAGATGACGATGTGAGGGAGACTGCTATTGAATTGGCTGTCGAACATCACCAGCTGAGTAATATCTATTTCAGGGATGGTAATGTGGTGGAAACGGAAGAGGATAAACTGGATATGCTGGTTCCACGAGCAGTTGACGAACTCAAAAGCGAAATTCTTAGCCTTCAATTAAAGGATCTTTATAAAAAGTTGCAGGAAACAGATGATTCTGAGATGCAAGTAACAATTCTTAAGGAAATTAACGATAAAATCCACATCCGTGCTATTCTTGCCAAGAATCTTGGAGAGAGGATTATATCCCCCTTGAATGGGCGTAAAGACCTATAGATCTTTATGAGAAAAAATGATTTATAGCATAAGTTTATTTTATGGAGAATATTTTGACAATCAGCAATCTGAATAAACGCTATGACAGTGTTGAGGCTCTTGTTGACGTAAACTTGAATGTAAAGAGCGGTGCAATCTTAGGACTTCTCGGACCGAATGGAGCTGGGAAGACCACTCTGCTCCGTATCATCAATGGCATACTTTCTAAAGATTCCGGAGAAGTAAAAATCCTTGGAGAAGATACAAATTTGGAAACGGCCCGAAAAATAGGATATATGCCTGAAGAAAGAGGCCTGTATGATAATATGACAGTGGCAAATCAGATTATTTTCTTTGGCCAACTTAAAGGCGGAAACCCGGCTCGTCTGAGGGAGGTGATGAGAGAATATCTGAATCTATTTAACATCTCAGGCTTTGAGAATCGAAAGGTTAAAGAGTTGTCAAAAGGGAATCAGCAGAAAGTACAGATTATTGCCACTCTCGTACACGAACCTGACCTGGTGATCCTTGATGAGCCCTTCAGCGGATTTGACCCAATCAACGGCGCTTTACTTCAACAATTAATCGAAAGATTGCATCAGAAAGGCACTACAGTGATCCTCTCTTCTCATAATATGCATGCTGTGGAAGAGATGTGTGATTCAATCGCATTGATAAATCAGGGACGTCTTCTTCTTTCCGGCCAAATTTCAGATATAAAGGAGGAAAATAAGACTAATGAGATTCTCATCACTACCGAATTGCCTCTTGATAAGGATACTCTTGAATCAAGCGGGCTTATCCAATTTATTAAGGATGATGTCTGTCGAAATTCAAGGAAAGGATATGCATATCGATTGATGAAAGAAAATGGGATAAGCAATGCCAAACTTATCGCCGGCATAGCCGAACAATCAGATATACTTCATTTTGAGGAGGCACTCCCCTCTCTGAACGATATTTTTATTAAATACACCACACAAAAGCAGTAATCCATGAGTCAATTAGGCCTTATAATTAAGAACGAATATCTTACCGATCTAAAGACCAAATCTTTTTGGATTGGAACCATTCTTGTCCCTATTCTTTTTGGTGCTTTCTCTATATTTATCGGATTCTTAATCCAAGATTCCGATGCCACCAAGAAGCTTGCAAATCCGGCAGCTCCGGACCCCTCGGAAATGACAGGGATTCAATCTATGGGGATGTTGGGTGGAATATTCCTGGCTCTCTTCCTTATGCTTTATGGAGCCCAGATTTTCAACAAAGTAAAAAAAGAGAAATCAAACAGAGTGATGGAAGTGCTTGCCACTTGTGTCACAGGTCGCACCATGATGCTTGGAAAGATTATATCTGTTGGTCTGATAGGAGTTACGCAGATGGTGATTTGGGGGATGCTGATATTTTTCGTTGTGGCAGGCGTAATGCTGATCCTTAATGTCTCTATCCCTATGGAATATCTTACGGATTCCAGAATCTACATTGGTTTGCTATGGTCAATTCTATTTTTCCTTGGGGGATATGTATTTTATGGATCCCTATATGCGGCATGCGGAGCAATGTCGGATAAAGATAACGAGAACCAAACGTATATGACAGTGATCACATTCCTGCTGCTTGGATCTTTCTATATAGGTGAGTATGCTGTAATGAATGCAGGAAGTCCGTTGGTTATATTCTGCTCGTTCTTTCCTTTCACAAGCCCAACAATCGCTGCTGTGAATTCAATTGCAGGCACAATTCCTGTGTGGCAATCAATAATCTCGTTAGTTGTGCTATATGCTTTTGCAGCAATATCCGTGTCCTTATCCGGAAAGATCTACACCTCTTCTCTCCTTTTAAAAGGGAAGCGATTCACTCCAAAGGACATCCTTCTTTTTCTTAAATCCAAATAAAAGGAAATCTGAAAAGGACACTGAGGGTTAAAGAAGCGATGAAACCTCTTTGATAAATTTTTCCTCTGATATATTGTAAGGGAGCCAATGAATTTTGGTTCCCCTTTTTTCCATCCCTCTGAACCAAGTCATCTGACGCTTTGCAAACTGATGAATAGCCGTCTCCAATCCATTAAACATTTCATCATATGTCAGTTTTCCGATTACATATAATGTTAGGAATTTATATTCGAGCCCATAATATATGAGGGCTTCAGGATCAACACCTCGATCTATCAACCCTTTTACCTCTTCCACCATCCCTGAGTCAAGACGCTGATGCAAACGAAGGCTGATTGATCTACGCCGTTCCTCACGTGGAATATCCATCCCTATGACAAGAGAATTAAGTTTTTGTGCCTTGCTCTTATCTGCAAGCTCTGCCTGTTCGGGATGTTCTTTATAATATTCCATTATCTCTATGGCCCTAACAGCTCGCTGAACAGTATCTACATCAGTAGTGTTATGCAGAGTTTTAGATTGCTTTAAAATTTCTGTAAGCTCATCAAGAGATTTGTTCTTTAGAGAATCACGTAATTCTAAATTAGAAGGCACTTCCGGCATAATCAGACCATTGAGTGCATTCTCTACATACATCCCCGATCCACCACACACTACAGGCATTTTTCCGCGCGAAAGAATATCCGAGTATGATTTTCTAAAATCCGAAAGGAAACGATGCAAATTGTATTTTTCCCCGGCTTCACAAATATCAATAAGATGATAAGGAATTTCGTGATAATCTTCAAGGTCTTTACCGGTGCCAAGATCCATTCCCGCATAAACCTGACGGGAATCAGCCGATATTATCTCGCCATCGAAATGCCGGGCAATCGATACGGCACGATTTGTTTTGCCGCTCGCCGTCGGCCCGACCACCGCAATCGTTTCTATAGCCATTCTTGTGTAGAATTTACTTTACCACCCTTTCTGCCTTTCCACCAGCGCTTGAATCTATAGAACTTGGTATCCGAATTAAACATGGATATCCTTATCCACTTGTCGTCCTGGAAATCATAAGAGTTTTTCTTAATTTCCTTAAGATTGAATGAGGGTTGGTATGATTTCAATTTCATCTTGCGGAAGCCATCTTCATCGAATATCTTTTGTGTAAGAATGATGGTAGCCATTCGTGTAATATCCGAAACCATCATAGCCGACATCTCCTCCGGATGGAAAGAATATATACGCTTCACTAATTCAAAATCCAACCACTCTCCATCTACATTCATCTCAGGATAATCTTCATAATTACCATCCAGAAAATAAAAATAACGAAGTGTGTTATGACGCTCCAATCCGGGAGTCTTTCGTCCATAGAAGAATCTTAACTCGCCATCATTCACTCCGGTCATACGGCGAATAAGCGTCTGAACCTCCGGAATGGTAATACCATTGACACTGCGCTTTGTCATAAACGGGGTGTCGAGCACACGTGCGGCATTTCTACTTATATCTACGGTCTTTGAATTAATGAAGATATGATTCCCACATATTACATAGAACCTAAGATAAGTCTTTGTGGTCATATCCTGCAATTCTTCCTGAGTGATGATTTCATCATTTTCTTTAAGGTCGAGATAAAGATTGTAATACCTGAAAGAAAAGAATAACTCATCAAATATAAACGCAATGATATTTGTCCACACAAAGACATAATAGTCTCGTCCGTTCAATTCCGCATCAACAAAGAAAAGAAGGTAATACGTCCAGATTAGAACAGACAGAGCGCCGAATAGAAAAATAAGATTTCGGAGCTGTCGATAAGACTCAGAAGAAAGCAGACTTCCTATTTTGCTTCTTCCTCCATAGTCGCCCGAGGCTATCTTACAGTTAACACATATTGACAATCTCTTTCTGCGGATATAAATCACTAATAGAGTGATGAAACAAACAGGATCCAATATAAGCGACGGAAGGAATGGCTTTGAGAAGAAAGAGAATTCCTTCGGCAGCTTAAAGGGAAGAAGATCCCATATATCGAAAATATTTAAAATAATAGTTGAAAAAGAATATGCAACCGTACAGAAAAATATCGCATAAATCACAAGCATGCAGCTTGTCTTATGTGTCAACTTATTATTATATAATATTGTGTAAATCACAGCCGCAGCGATAAGCGCGACAATTGGAGAAAAATAATATGGAAGAAGCGCAGAAAGCCCTATTGTAATGGCAATAACCAGCAACCCTATGGAAAAATTCTTCCAGAAGGTGTATAATTGATCGCTGCTTATTTTTTTCAGATCTTCCATTATTTCCTATCATTTAAGGTTAATATCAAGAAAATCTTTCACCTTTTTAAAGAGCTGAACTCTCGCATTGCACATAGGGAGACTATGCTCAAATCCGGTGAATGACATCATATCGAAAATCTTTCCTTCAAAATTGAGTTTTGAAGTATATTTCAATGTATTATAATAATGTACATTGTCGTCGCTTGTACCCGACATAATGAGAAGGCGAGAATTCATCTTCTCAGTTCTCTGCAAAGCGGAGGCAATATTATATCCTGATTCGTTTTGCTGCGGCGTACCCATATAGCGCTCAGTATAGATTGAATCGTAGAAACGCCAATCTGTCACCGGAGCCATAGAAACACCTGCTTTGAATGGATTGGAATCAGCGGATAACTCCATCAAGGTCATATAGCCTCCATAGCTCCAACCGAAACATGCCATATTAGAAGAATCGATATACGGAAGAGATCCGAAATATTTTGCACCCGAAATCTGATCGGCCGTTTCTATCTCACCAAGATGACGATATACACATGTGGCCCATTCGCGACTCCGGTTGCCTGTGCCTCTTCCATCCACGCATGCCACAACGTAACCTTGCGATGCAAGATAATAGACACCCTCCATCTTCCAACGATTTACCACCTCCTGAGAATCCGGACCATTGTATTGATACATCACCAAAGGATACTTTTGGGATGCGTTAAAATTCTCCGGCTTGATGATATATGCATTCATATCCTCCCCCTGCGCATTCTTCACCTTGAGGAATTCCTTCTTTGGAGCAGAAAGATAACGCGATGCATACGTTGAATTATTCTCTATCTCCAGAATTCGTTTTCCTGAATTGTCGCAGATAGAATATACATTAGGAGTGGTTGCATTGCTGTAATTGCTCACATAGTAATGCATATCCGAACTGAATGAAGCAATTTCAGTTCCCTCTTCAGATGTGAGTCGGCTCACAACACCCTTTGCATCAACAGATCCTACAGAGCGGTTGATTGCTCCAAGAATAGTTGACTGGAAATAATGCTTGCCGGTCTTGACATCTTTGCCATAATAATCCGTTACGTTCCAATCTCCCTTTGTAAGCTGCTTTATTTGATTGCCGTTGTAGTCATATTCATATAAATGACGATAACCGCTTCTTTCACTCCCTATAACAAATGATTTTGCACCATATCTCACCATTTGATATGCTTCCGGGCTAAGCCATTTATCACTCGTTTCGGTAAGGATAGTGTGTGCTACAGTCGAACCGGGGTTAACTCGGAAGAGACGAAGATTATTCTGATCGCGATTAAGAACCATCACCATCAGATTCACACCCTCTCCGTCAAATTCTATCGAGGGCACATAGTCGGTGCCTATAGGAAGATCCATGGTTTTGGTTATCCTGGTGTCAAGATTATATGAATGCACAGTAACCTTTGAATTAGGATAGCCGGCCAGAGGATATTTATATGAATATGATTGCGGATATGCATCCGACAAGGGATCTGCATCGCAATAGCTCTTATAGTTGTCGAAACTATACACGGGCACATTGCTCTCATCAAATCTTACGAATGCGAGAATATTGTCGTCAGCACTCCATCTGATTGTATTAACAAGGCTAAACTCCTCCTCATAGCTCCAATCAGCCGAACCATTGATGATCTTATTAAACTCTCCATCCGTTGTCACTGCATAATCCGTGCCGTAATCAAGATTGGAAATATAGATATTATTATCTCGCGTATAAGCCACCATACGACCATCGTGAGAGATAACAGCATCACGCTGACGACCGTTCTCCGAAACCCGTTTAAGCGTACCTCTCATTATGTCGTAAACATAATATTGAGCAGTGAACGATCTGCGATAGATTCTCTCAACATCGTTCCAAAGAAGAATCTTCTTCTCATTGGAGCTCATCACATATCCATCGAAAGAGTCAATCTTCACATCTCCTTTGATCGCATTCACATCAAATAAAGTGGAGACAGCCTTCCCTGTTTTATAGCTATATGCTTCTATACGCTTTCCGTCGGCACTGATTGCAGAATATGTTGCTCCGTCGGCAAGGGGCGTGATCGCACGAATGCTGGCGGGAGCGGATATTTTCGGATCGCAGAAGTCCTCAACAGTGAGTGCATTGGCAGGAATAGCCAATGTCAAACCGCTGAATACTACAGACGTAAGAATATGTGATTTAAGATGTGCCATCTTTGTTATATTAGACAGCAAGGTCAGAACCGGTTTTCTTGGTTCTGACATTGCCATTTATTTTATAATTTTAGTATGCTCTTGCGAATATTACTCTACGTGCGGAGGGCTTGCCTGTCACCATGCAGACTCCGGGCGTGTTGTCGCCATCAAGCGGAATACAGCGAATTGTAGCCTTTGTTTCCTCTTTGATTTTTTCCTCAGTTTCAGGAGTGCCATCCCAATGAGCCATGATGAATACGCCGTCTTCGATCCGCTTCTTGAACTCATCATAGGTATCCACCTCGATTGTCTTTTCTTCTCTTCTCTTGAGAGCTTTCTTAAACAGATTATCCTGAATATCCTCAAGAATCTCCTCAATCTTGGATGAAATCCCTTCAAGCGGCAACGTCTCCTTCTCGAGAGTGTCACGACGCATAAGTTCCACAGTGCCATTTTCAAGGTCTCGCTGACCAAGAGCAAGACGTACAGGCACACCCTTCAACTCATAGTCGGCAAATTTGAATCCTGGACGGCGGTTGTCGGCATCATCGTATTTTACGCTGATACCTTTTGCACGAAGCTCATCAACCAAAGGAAGAACTTTCTCCGAAATCTCCTTTAACCCCTCTTCATTCTTATAAATAGGAACAATCACCACCTGAATAGGAGCCAGATGTGGAGGAAGGACTAATCCATTATCATCACTGTGGGTCATGATCAAGGCTCCCATCAAGCGAGTTGACACACCCCATGAGTTAGCCCATACATATTCAGGCTTGTTATCCTTATTCATGAATGTCACATCAAATGCCTTGGCAAAGTTCTGACCGAGATTATGACTCGTACCTGCTTGCAAAGCTTTTCCATCCTGCATCATAGCCTCGATGGAATATGTATTGATCGCACCGGCGAAACGCTCGTTAGGGCTCTTTACACCGATAGTAACAGGCATTGCCATATACTTCTGTGCGAAATCAGCATATACATTAATCATCTGCACTGTGCGCGACTCTGATTCCTCAGCTGTGGCATGGGCACAGTGACCTTCCTGCCAAAGGAACTCGGATGTGCGAAGGAACATACGCGTACGCATCTCCCATCTCATTACGTTTGCCCACTGATTGATGAGCAAGGGAAGATCACGGTAGCTATGGATCCAATTCTTATATGTACCCCAGATGATTGTTTCTGATGTGGGACGCACGATCAACTCCTCTTCGAGCTTGGCCGCGGGATCCACAATCACCCCTGTCCCGTCGGGATCATTTTTCAGACGATAATGGGTCACAACCGCACACTCTTTAGCAAAGCCCTCTACATGCTCCGCTTCGCGGCATAAGAAAGATTTCGGAATGAGCAATGGGAAATATGCATTCTGAACGCCTGTAGCCTTAAACATCTCGTCGAGCTGTCGCTGCATTTTCTCCCATATGGCGTATCCATAAGGCTTGATCACCATACAGCCGCGCACTGCTGATTGTTCCGCCAAATCTGCCTTCACAACCAGCTCATTATACCATTGAGAATAGTTTTCCGATCTCTTTGTTAGATTCTTTAGTTCTTTTGCCATAGATAGGTTGTTCTTTTTATGCCCGAGGAATTACCCCTGTTTTTATTGGTCTTTTTAAAGGGTTAATCCTTTATATGAGCACATTTCAACGCAAAGTTACAAATTTTATACTATTTAAACAATAGTTATGGATTCACTTTGCAAAATTATTTTCAGAAAATTAATTATTCCTTGTTTGTTTTCTCGGTAGGCGTCATAATTTTCAGTTCAACAATCTCAAATGGATGCTTTATAGCCTCCTCTGCCGCCAATCTGCATATCTCTCCTTCTTCATAAGTCATTCCATTAGGAAGGAAAGTGGAGATGGTGAACGGTTGATTGAATAGCACACCATACCAAGTGCAGGAAGCGATATAGCGACCTGTCTTTTTATCGAGATGATAGCCGTCACGAGTGAGATCATTGCCAAGAAAGGTGGTTCGCGCATCCTGTATTGCCGTGCCTGAAGGGATCACTCCCTTTAATTCCGGATTGTCGGCAAGCACTTTCTTTGTGCAATAAAGAATTGAGGCATACATTCTCATCTGATCGTGGGAATAGGCGGCAAATCCGGAATGAGTTGAGGTTGGCGCGTAAGCCCATGTCTGATGCCAAAGAAACTTTGGATGCGGGCCTACCATGGCTCTAACTCTCCTCAGCATCAAAGGGAGCAGACTATAAGAAGAATGTATTCCAGACACCGGACTCCCTTGCTGGAAAGTGATTATATCCCATGGCTCATCGTGGAGCGCCCGAGTCATTGTGCAGTGAGGAATCGTATCTACATGCCCGTCAGCATATATTTTCCTGAAGCTATACTCCCCTTTTTCGTGCATCAGATTATTCCAATGACGCTCTATTGTACACCCTGGATAATAGAGGTTCCCTATTATCAACTCGTGCCCACCCATCGTGGCGAGCTGATTTAAATATTGCTCGGTGGCATCTTCGGAAAAACTGTTTCCAATCGCCAACACTTTGAGTGGTTCAGCGGCATAGCCGAGGGTGGAGAGAGTTAAAAGAAGGAAAAATAAATATAGTTTCTTCATCTTTAATATAGTTGGAATCGAATTATTATTGATTATATTTTTATCGCTTTTAAAACAATCCCTTTTCTAAAAAGATTTGAAAAACTATTAAAATTTTCCAAGTTTTTTAGCTGTTTCTTCTAATGCTTCCTCATGTCCGTTAAGCGCAGCGAATGGAGCGAATTGCGCGGCTCTGCTCTCCATCGACATCCGAGGATGCCGCTTAGGCTCATAATGAGGAAGATTGATGATTGAATCATATTCCATAATCATTTTGTTTTAAGTGGCTATGCCTTATGTCCTCCAATCTGTTGGTTTCGTTCTTTCTGGGTTGCTCCTTCTGCAAAGTTAAGCCCTTTAAGAATCACATTTTTCCCAAACTTCTTTTGAAGCGACAAAATTAGTTTCTGACGTTCCCTCTCTTCTGACAGAGCGCGGTGTTCCTCTCTTTCCAGTCGCTGCTTTTCCTCATAGTCTTCGAAAAGGCTTAATTGGATAGGAGCTCTTTCTCTGTCGGCTTGGGCCTCCCTCACCAAGTGAGCCGCTACGATATTAAGTTTTCTCACTAAAAGCATCGGATTCACAATCCTATCAAATAATTGAGCTGCAAGATCTACAATCATTTTTGACGAGGAGGTGAATCTATTAAAATTTGCCGATCCGTGTGCAGGGGTTGGAACATACCTTCCATAGAAATCGCGTCTGACCTCTCCGGAGTAATTTGAAATCCCTGAAGAGGAAGACAGGGATTCCACATCATATCCGATATGGATAACAATCTGATCGGTCATGACTTCCTTTTCCACAAGTTCAAGTGCAAGGGAATCCGCCATCTCCAACAGCACAACCCTTGCCTTCTCTACACTATATGGCTCGGATAAAACCTGTCCGCTACTGATGGAATGGGTTTCGGGACGATAACTCTTTATATGTTTCATCTCCACGGGTTCCCATCCCCATGCATGATCGATCAGGAGTTCGGCATTTATTCCAAACATTTTATATAACAAATCTTCATGTTTTAGCGAACAGGCGGCAATCTCCCCCATCGTTGTTATGCCGTATGGAGCGAGACGTTTAGCTATTCCTCTTCCCACCCTCCAGAAATCGGTGAGCGGCCGGTGATCCCATAATTGTTCGCGATAGCTCATCTCTGTGAGCTCGGCAATTCTCACACCATCCTTATCCGGCTTCATTTTCTTTGCCACAATATCCATTGCCACTTTGGCCAGATAAAGGTTATCACCTATTCCGGCCGTAGCAGTAACCCCGGTCTCAGACAACACGGCACGAATCATAGTCATGGCAAAATCATGCGCACTCATCTTATAGGCATCGAGATAATCCGTTGCGTCAATAAATACCTCATCTATCGAATAGACATGCATATCTTCCCTTGCGACGTAACGCAGATATACTTCATAGATGCGGGTGCTGTATTCAATATAGAGTGCCATGCGCGGAGAGGCAACTACATAATCTAAGGAAAGACTCCGGTCGGACATCAATTCCTTATGGAATATGGATTTTCCGCGCTTGCCCCGGCTATAGTTGGCATTTCTAACTTTCTCCACCACCTCGAATAGACGGGGTCTCCCTCCCAATCCAAAACTTTTCAAAGCGGGCGACACGGCCAAGACGATAGTCTTCTCTGTGCGGGAAGCATCGGCTACAACGAGACAGGCGTCAAGAGGGTCGAGTCCCCTTTCAACACATTCCACTGAAGCATAAAATGATTTCAGATCGATTGCTATATATTTTCTGTTTTTTTCAGGCAAGTCTATAGTGCGTTTGGTTTCTTTTCCCAAAATTACATAATCCTTTTCATTTTTGCAAAAAATAAAACGCATCGCACGTCTCGGATATGTGCGATGCGTTTTAAAAATTTTAATTAGATATAATCTATCTGAGTCGATCTGCCGATTTAAGCAAACGATCGTCAGCATTGATGCGATTAAACGCCATGATATCGGCTAAAAGCGCAATGAATGGTGCGCATACAAGCGACGACCAACTTACGGCTCCGTTATCAAAACCGGTATATGCATAAATTGCACCGGCGGCAATCACTGCAATCAAGAATAATATCTCGATCATGCAAAGTCTTTTCTGAAGACGAAGATTCTTGAAAAGGAAAATATTGATTAAGGGGATAATCGCACTCAGAAGAGCCACGATGAATAAGCCCCAAGTATGCATCAGATACCCCACGGGCGCACCATTGGTTGCCTCGCCTTCATAACTAAAGCCAAATGTAGTAAAATTCAGTGTATAGTCAGGAAGTTGCACCTGCCCTAAAGACATAAATGTGAAGCATCCCATGCATATTGCTACAATAAGGAGCAATACTGACTGCCATCTTTGGATTACCATATTTTATTTATTTTATAGCGTTTCACTTTTTGATTCCATCTCGACGCATCAAAGCATCCACTGTAGGCTCCTGTCCGCGGAATTCTATGTAGAGAGTCATCGGATCAACGGTGTTGCCGCTCTGAAGCATCTTGCGGAACTTATTGGCAGTCTTCTTGTCGAACAAGCCGTTTTCCTGGAATGCCGCGAAAGCATCTGCATCAAGGGCCTCACTCCACTTATAGCCGTAATAGCCGGCAGCATAACCGCCGGAGAAGATATGACCGAAAGCAGGAGATGTGAGACAACCTTCTACCGCATCAAAGCATCTTACCGGATCCATAGCCGTGCGCTCAAATTCTGCAATATCTGCCGAAGCACGCAGCGGCTCTTCGATTGTATGATATGCCATGTCAAGATAACCGAACCCAAGCTGACGCATACATGAATATGCCGCGCCATATTGAGAGGAAGCCACAAACTTATCTATCAATTCCTGAGGCATCTTCTTCCCTGTCTTGTAATGCTTGGCAAAGCTATCAAGATATTCCTTCTGAGTGAGATAGTTTTCATTAAACTGAGAGAAAAGCTCCACGAAGTCATGCTTAACATTGGTTCCGCTGAGAGATTCATATGTAGCCTCAGAAGAAAGGCCATGAAGGGCATGACCAAACTCATGGAGGAATGTCTCTACCTCATAAGGAGTAAGAAGCACAGGGTCTTTGCCCACGGGCTTGGAGAAGTTGCAGACAATTGAAATCAGAGGAATTGTCTTGTTGCCTTCATCATCCTTGGTCTCGGCACGGAATTCAGTCATCCACGCGCCTGGACTCTTTCCGGCTCTATAGAAGAAGTCGGCATAAAGCACGCCTAAAAGCTTGCCATTGCTTTCATACACCTCGTAAGCCTTTACATCAGGATGATAAACTTCGATATCCTTATTCTCCTTAAATTTATAGCCGTAGAGCTTCGTGGCCAAGCCAAACACGCCATTGATAGTATTGTTGAGCTCAAAATAGGGCTTCATATCTTCGTCGTTGAAAGCATAGCGCTCGCTCTTTAGTTTGTCGCTCCAGAAGGAATAATCCCATGCTTCAAGCTTAAAGTCGTTCCCCTCTGTTTTTTGAGCGAAGGCTTCAATATCAGCAAGCTCCTTTTTCATTGGCTCGGTATAATTCTTACGGAGGTTTTCAAGGAAATCCATTACCGCCTCGGGAGTCTTTGCCATGGTGGTCTGCAGACTGTATTCCGCGAAATTCTTTTTGCCCATCAGATTGGCAATTTCAAGACGGATATTTGCAATATCCTTGAGAATTTGCACATTATCAAATTCTCCCCCTATATTGCGGCTCGAACTGAGTTCGTAAAGCTTCTTGCGAAGGTCTCTGCGAGTAGAATATTTCATAAAGGGGGTGTAAGAGGGAGCGAACACAGTGACAAGGTATGATGTGCCGTCATCCTGTTTCCCCTCAGCCTCTAAGGCCTCCTTGGCAGCCTCTCTGTAGCCTGTCTTTATAGCTTCCGGAATCCCTGCAAGATCTTCCTCCTTAAGCCACATTGCGCAGGAGGGATCTTTCATTGCGTTAGAAACATTCTGAGAGAACTTCACATTCAAATCCGACAACTCTGCATTTAGTTTGCGATATTTCTCTCTGGCATCCCCTTCGAGAGCAGCACCTGATACGACGAATTGTTCATATGTTTCCTCTATCAGACGACGCTGCTCTGGATTGAGGGAAGTGTCTTTATCTCTCATGTCATATACCTGACGGATACGATTCCACAATCCTTCGTTGAGAATCACGTCTGTAGAATGCTGCGAGAGTGCCGGTGTAACTTTTGCAAGGATATTCATCATCACCGTATCGCCTGATGCGTTTTCAAGGTTGCTGAGGGCAAGCATAGAGCGTGTCAGCACCTCTCCGCTCCTGTCGAGAGCAACGATAGTGTTTTCAAATGTAGGAACACTACGCTGATTCACGATTGAAGCAATCTCTTGATTCCTCAAACGGATTCCTTCAATCACGCCTTCTTCATAATCAGCAGGCGTGAGCGTCTTGAAGGGAAGAGTTCCATATATTCCTGTCCCTCCTGTAATCAAGGGGTTTGTTTTAGCTCCCGTTGCCTCGGATGCAAATGCAAACATTGAGACGGCGGCTAAAGAACCCATGAAAAATTTTCTCATTTTGTTTATATTTTTGAATTTCGTTATTATTTTCTGAAAGAGCCTAAGCTTTCTTTATTTTATCCGGAGTCTAATCCGCCCGGTTCAATTGCAAATTTACAAAAAAACATCGAGTCCGCAAATATTATTATCCTGTCCACCTTGCACATTATAGCTAATATTATGCAGTTTGTTCGCATAATAATCGAAATATTTGAATATTTCTAAGAAAAATGCAATTATAATTTGCGTTTTAATAAAATTTTGCATAATTTTACGCTTTCAAATTTTGCGATGGAAAATGTCGGATGTTGCTTTGCATGCTTTCCATCCATACAGGTAAGAAGATTATGGTTAATAAACTAAGAAGCTACGCCAGTACTTTCGGCAGGCGTATGGCCGGAGCCAGAGCATTATGGCGAGCAAATGGAATGAAAGAGGAGCAGATCGGAAAACCGATTATTGCCGTGGTGAATTCTTTCACTCAATTTGTGCCCGGACATACACACCTTCATGAGATCGGCCAGATTGTGAAGCAGGAGATTGAGGCTCAGGGATGTTTCGCCGCTGAGTTCAATACCATTGCGATTGATGATGGGATCGCAATGGGTCACGACGGGATGCTCTATTCTCTCCCCTCTCGCGATCTTATTGCTGATTCTGTGGAATATATGGTGAATGCCCATAAAGCAGATGCTATGATTTGCATCAGCAATTGCGATAAGGTCACTCCCGGTATGCTTATGGCAGCAATGCGTCTCAATATACCTGCGATTTTCGTTTCCGGAGGTCCGATGGAAGCCGGCAACGTGAATGGGAAAAAGGTGGATCTAATCAATATAATGATTGATTCTGCTGATAATTCCAAATCGGATGAAGAGGTGGATGCATTGGAGAAGAACGGATGTCCTACATGTGGCTCATGCTCCGGAATGTTCACAGCCAATTCAATGAATTCTCTAAATGAGGCTATCGGATTGGCTTTGCCCGGCAACGGAACTATCCTTGCTTCCCATAAAAACCGAATCAATCTCTTCAAGGAGGCTGCCCGCAAGATTGTAGAGAATACATATAAATATTATCGCGATGGTGATGAAAGCGTTCTTCCTCGCAGCATAGCCTCAAGAGATGCAATGCTCAATGCAATGACTCTTGATATCGCCATGGGTGGAAGCACCAATACTGTCCTCCATCTCCTCGCTGTGGCTAATGAAGCAGGCGCGGATTTCTCCATGGCAGATATCGATATGCTATCTCGACGCACCCCCGTTCTTTGCAAAGTTGCCCCTAACAGCGATTACCATATTGAGGATGTCAATCGTGCCGGCGGTATCCTTTCTATTATGAAGGAGCTTGCTAAAGAAGGACTGGTAAATACGGACGTCAAGCGTGTAGATGGTCTGTCGCTTGGAGAGGCTATTGAGAAGTATGCAGTTGGCGGAAAAGAATATGGCGAATATGCTGAAACGCTGTGGCTTTCTGCCCCCGGGGGACGACACACTACCGAGATGGGATCTCAAGAGAACACCTATAAGGAGCTTGATACCGATCGCACTTCCGGATGTATTCGCGATTTCGATCATGCTTTTGTTAAAGATGGCGGATTGGCGGTGCTGAAAGGGAATATTGCCGTGGATGGATGTGTGGTAAAGACGGCAGGAGTAGATGAAAGCATATTTAAATTCTCAGGTCCTGCAAAGGTTTTCAATTCTCAGGAAGAAGCTGTAGAGGGTATTTTATCAGATAAGGTGAAGAGCGGAGATGTGGTCGTGATTCTCTATGAAGGTCCTAAGGGAGGTCCCGGAATGCAGGAGATGCTCTACCCCACCAGCTATATCAAGAGCAAACATCTTGGGAAGGAATGTGCCCTCATCACTGATGGGCGCTTCTCGGGAGGCACTTCCGGTCTTTCGATAGGCCATATCTCTCCCGAAGCTGCTGCAGGAGGCGACATTGCTCTGGTGAAAGATGGCGATATAATTGATATCAATATTCCCGAGCGCTCGATAAATGTCCGTATTTCTGATGAAGAATTGGCAAAGCGGCGTGAGGAGGAAAAGGCATTTGGAAAAGATGCCTACACTCCCAGATCCAGAGACAGATATATAAGCCGTGCGCTGAAAGCATACGCGGCATCAGTTACATCCGCAGATAAGGGCGGTGTCAGAAAAGAACTTTAAACGATATCCTATGAGCAATTTGATTTCCGGCGCGGAAATACTTATGAGGTCGCTGATCGACCAAGGGGCAAAAAATATATTCGGTTATCCGGGCGGCACAATTATGCCGGTGTATGATAAGTTGTATGATTATTCCGACCGTCTCACTCATTACCTTGCACGTCATGAGCAAGGTGCAATCCATGCTGCCGAAGGTTTCGCACGTGTCACCGGTGAGACCGGAGTTGTATTTGCCACTTCCGGTCCAGGAGCGATGAATCTTCTTACCGGTCTTAATGATGCCCTTATAGATAGCACGCCGCTGGTAGCTGTTACCGGACAGGTGGCTACTCCCTTTCTTGGAAAGGATGCATTTCAGGAATCGGATATTGTAAGCGTGACGCTCCCTGTCACTAAATGGACAATTCAGGTTCGTAAGCCTGAGGATATAGCTCCGGCTATTGCCAAGGCTTTCTATATCGCTAATTCGGGACGACCTGGCCCCGTAGTGGTGGATCTTACAAAGGATGCTCAGACAGCCCTTGCAGAGTATAAGCCCGAAAAATGCGAGTATATCCGAAGTTATCAGCCGAACCCGGATATTAAGGATTCAGTGATTTTGGAGGCAGCCGAGCTAATCAACAATTCCAAGCGCCCTTTGATTCTTGCCGGGCATGGAATTGCGATTGCCAAAGCTGAGGATTTACTTCTTGATTTGGCGGAAAAGGCTCAAATACCTGTGGGATGCACAATGCTAGGGCTTTCCTCTATCCCCTCTTCCCATCCTTTATATAAAGGGATGTTGGGGATGCACGGGAATATCGGACCGAATATCAATACCAATAAAGCTGACGTTATTATCGCTTTAGGTATGAGATTCGACGATCGTGTCACCGGCGACGTAAAGAAATATGCACCTGATGCAAAGATCATTCATGTAGATATCGATGCCAGCGAATTTGATAAATGCGTGAAAAGCGATATCCATGTGCATGGATGTGTAAATCAAGCCCTGAAAAAACTTATCCCCTTCATCAATGAAGCTAATCATCAGGAATGGCTTGATAGTTTCAAGCAGCATGAAGAGGTGGAGCGCACAAGGGTTATGGATCGCGAGATCAACGCTTCCACCCCCGACGGAAAGATGCTGATGGGTGAAGTGATCACAAAAGTGAGCAAAGCCTTTGGTGATGATGCCATTCTTATCACGGATGTAGGTCAAAACCAGATGTTCGCCGTGAAATATTTCGGTTTCAAATCTCCGAGAAGTATAGTCACTTCAGGAGGTCTTGGCACAATGGGTTTCGGACTTCCTGCATCGATTGGTGCAAAAATCGGCGAACCGGATAGGAATGTGGTTCTTTTTGTAGGAGATGGCGGTTTCCAGATGACAATCGAGGAATTGGGCATGATTATGGAGTATAATCTCGGAGTGAAAATTGTGCTTCTTAATAATAATTTCCTCGGAAACGTGCGTCAGTGGCAGCATCTTTTCTTCAACGGTCGTTTTTCGGCAACCCCTATGTTAAATCCTGATTTCAGGATGATAGCCGACGCATATGGTCTCCCTGCTGAAGATGTCTCTTCCCGTGATGAGCTCGACGGAGCAATCAAGCGTATGGCGGAACATACCGGAGCATATATAATCAATGTGAACATCGAGCCTACCGATATGGTGTTCCCTATGACTCCTCCCGGATCAGGTGTAGATGAAATCATGTTGTCGGAAAATGAATATTATAAACCCGAAAATTAATAAGAATGGAAAATCAGCTCTATACTATCGAGGTTTATTCCGAGAATCATGTAGGCGTGTTGCATCAAGTTGCGATGACTTTCAGCCGTAGATGTGTCAACATCGAATATCTTGAAGCAAAGCCATGTTCTACAGAGGGCGTGCATATGATCACAGTAATGTTCCGCAGCACACCGGAGATAATGAAGCAGATTGTGAAGCAGATTGAAAAGAGAGTAGATGTGCTTCGAGTTTCACTTCTTCCAAATAAATACGGCGAATAGGCAATATTCTGAAAGCATATCCGAGGATAAATGATTGCTTTCAGCAACCCAAATCAATCATAGAAATAATATCAACCATAAACAAATTATATTATGGCAAAACTTAAATTCGGAGAAATCGAAGAAACAGTAGTGACTCGTGAAGAATTCCCTGTTGAAAAAGCTCGCGAGATTTTGAAAGATGAGACTATAGCCGTAATCGGCTATGGAGTGCAAGGTCCGGGACAAGCTCTTAACTTGCGCGATAATGGCTTCAACGTAATTGTTGGTCAGCGTGAAGGCAAAACCTACGACAAGGCTGTTGCCGACGGCTGGGTACCAGGTGAAACACTTTTCTCAATCGAGGAAGCATGCGCAAAGGGCACAATCATCATGTGTCTTCTTTCCGACGCTGCTGTGATTTCCGTTTGGCCTACAATCAAAAAACACCTCACTCCCGGAAAGGCTCTTTATTTCTCTCATGGATTCGCCATCGCTTGGCCTGACCGCACAGGCGTGGTTGCCCCTAAGGATATCGACCTTATCCTTGTTGCCCCCAAGGGATCAGGTACATCTCTCCGCACTATGTTCCTCGAAGGACGCGGTTTGAATTCAAGTTATGCCGTTGAGCAGGATTACACAGGCCGCGCACTTGATCGCACTCTTGCTCTCGCTATCGGTATCGGTTCCGGATATATCTTCGAAACCACCTTCAAGCGCGAGGCTTATAGCGACCTAACCGGCGAGCGTGGTTCGCTGATGGGTGCTATCCAGGGTCTCCTCCTTGCCCAGTATGAGGTGCTCCGTGAGAATGGGCACTCCCCTTCTGAGGCTTTCAATGAAACTGTAGAGGAGCTTACACAGTCGCTTATGCCTCTCTTTGCAGCAAAGGGGATGGATTGGATGTATGCCAATTGTTCCACTACAGCTCAGCGTGGTGCACTCGATTGGATGACTCCTTTCCACGATGCTATCAAGCCTGTGGTTGAAAAGCTATATAATAGTGTAGCCACAGGTGTCGAAGCGCAGAATTCTATCGATTCCAATTCTAAGCCCGGCTATCGTGAGGGTTTGGAGAAGGAGCTTAAGGATCTCCGCGAAAGCGAGATGTGGCAGGTTGGCGCTGTGGTTCGTCAGCTCCGCCCTGAAAATAACTAATTTGATCTAAATGATGATGGCTCATCCTTAGATGAGCCATCACCATCATTAAATAAAGTCGAAAATGAAGGTATTGAAGTTTGGCGGGTCATCTGTCGGCACTCCGGAGAGTCTTGCTAACGTGAAGAAAATCGTAGAGGATATTCCTGAAAGGAAAATTGTTGTGGTGTCTGCATTAGGCGGCATCACCGATCTTCTTATTTCCACTGCCAAATTGGCCGTGGCTGATGATATTCGCTATCTTGATTCTTATGCTCGAATCGTGGAGCGTCACCTTGATATAATAGAGAAAGTGGTTCCTTCCGAGCATCGTAAAGCCACGGAAACATTGGTGAAGATGATGCTTGAAGAACTCGGCAATATATATAAAGGTGTGATGCTGCTTCACGATCTTTCGCCTCGCGCTCTCAATATTATAGTAAGCTATGGCGAACGTCTATCGAGCATTATTGTGGCTAACACCATAACAAACGCCACACATTTTGATTCGCGAACCTTCATTAAGACCAAAAGAAATCTTCATGGTGAAGATATACTTGACTCCCAAACCACAAATTCTCTGATTGAGAAAAATGTAGGGGAAGCAGATTGGTCAACAGCCGTGATGGGTGGATTCATCTCATCCGATCTGAATGGAGAGGTGACTAATCTCGGAAGAGGAGGTTCGGATTACACCGCAGCAATCATGGCAGCGGCATTTGATGCCGAGATACTTGAAATATGGACTGATGTGGATGGCTTCATGACTGCTGATCCTCGTGTGATAGATAATGCCTATGTGATTGATTCGCTATCCTTCACTGAGGCGATGGAGCTATGCAATTTCGGTGCAAAGGTGATATATCCCCCCACAATCTATCCTGTTTATCATAAGAATATTCCTATTCTTGTTAAGAATACATTCAACCCCTCGGCTCCCGGCACTCTTATCAGCAATGAGAAATCAACAAGTGGAAAACCGATAAAGGGTATCTCTTCTATCAATGACACATGCCTTGTCACCCTCACCAGTCTCTGCATGGTGGGTGTGATCGGTGTCAATTCCCGAATTTTCGACGCTCTAAAGAATCGTGGTGTAAGCGTATTCCTCGTGAGTCAGGCAGCAAGTGAAAATAACACTACTATTGCGGTTAGAAATGCAGATGCCGAGCTCGCGGTGGAGACTCTCAAAGAAGAGTTTGCAGCTGAATTAGAGTCGGGAATGTTTAACGACATTAAAGCAGAACACGACCTGGCCACGGTGGCCGTTGTTGGAGAGAATATGAAGCACACCACCGGTTTGGCAGGGAAGCTCTTCAATACCATGGGTCGCAACGGCATCAATGTCATTGCTTGTGCGCAAGGTGCATCCGAGACTAATATCTCTTTTGTGATTAGAAAGGATAGTTTGCGCAAAGCCTTGAATGTGATTCATGATTCTTTCTTCCTTTCGGAAACCCAGGTACTTAATATTTTCCTCGCAGGAACCGGCAATGTTGGCAGTATTCTTCTCCGGCAGATTGCAAAGCAGCAGGAAAAACTGATGAAGGAGAAGAATCTTCGCATCAATGTAGTGGGTATAGCAACAAGCAAACGAGCCGTATTTAATCGCGATGGTCTCGATATTACTCGTTTCCGCGAAGAGTTGGCAGAAAAAGGGATCGACAGTAATCCGGAGATATTGAAGGAAAATATTTTGAAGATGAATATTTTCAATTCTGTCTTTGTGGATTGCACTGCTTCGCCTGATGTGGCTGCCCTATATGCCGATCTTCTCGAGAACAACGTGAATGTTGTCGCCGCCAATAAGATTGCAGCTTCTTCATCCTACGAGTCTTATAAAAACTTAAAGGATACAGCCCGCAAGAAGGATGTGAAATATCTTTTTGAAACCAATGTAGGTGCAGGTCTCCCCATTATCAACACTATCAATTCAATGATCAACTCCGGCGACAAGATTCTCAAAATTGAGGCAGTCGTATCGGGGACACTGAATTATATCTTCAACGTCCTTTCAAAGGATATTACTTTAAGCAAGGCGGTTAGAATGGCAAAAGAGGCCGGTTACACAGAACCGGATCCACGAATCGACTTATCAGGTAAAGATGTGATCCGAAAGCTTGTAATCCTTGCCCGCGAGGCCGGGTATAAAGTCGAGCAGGAGGATGTAAAAAGAAATCTTTTTGTTCCTGAGAAGTTTTTTGAAGGAACCCCTGAAGAATTTATAGATAATATAAAGGAACTCGATAAGGAATTTGAGCAGAAACGCGCAGCGGCGGAGGAATGCAACAACCATTTCCGTTTTGTTGCGGCCCTTGATAATGGAGATGTCAGCGTTGGGTTGCGACTTGTGGATTCCACACATCCCTTCTACACCCTTGCAGGAAGCAACAATGTAATTCTGCTCACAACAGAACGGTATATGGAAGATCCGATGGTAATCAAAGGATATGGAGCAGGAGCAGAGGTAACAGCTGCAGGTGTATTCGCCGATATTATCAGCATTGCCAATATTAGATAAGGTTAATTATAACCTTATAACTTCATAACTCCTTTAACTTATAACTTCATTCCCTTACCCTGTAAATATAAGTCTATGAAAACAAAAAAAATTATTATATTAGGTGATGGTATGGCTGATGAGCCATGTGATATGTTTGACGGGCTGACCCCAATAGAAGCCGCTTCTACTCCTGCTATCGACAAATTAGCAAAGATGGGTAGAAACGGGCTGCTTAAAACTGTCCCGAATGGTTTTCATCCAGGGAGCGAAATTGCACATCTGTCACTTTTAGGTTATAATCTTCCGGATGTGTTTGAAGGGCGTGGAGTTTTGGAGGCTGCGAGCATGGGCATTGATATTGCGCCTGATGAAATGGCAATGCGCTGCAATCTAATATGCATCGATGAGAATGGATTAATAAAAAACCATTCAGCCGGACATATCTCCACAGAAGAAGCCGATGAATTAATCAAGTCTCTAAACAAGGAACTCAATGACGGGCTAGCTTCATTCTATACCGGTGTAAGTTATCGTCATCTCCTGAAAGTGAAAAATGCCGATAAGAGAATTGACTGTGTGCCCCCTCATGACGTTCCCGGCAGCGTTGCCGATGAAATGCTTGTTAAACCCGAGGTTCAGGACGCTCAGCCTACAGCTGACTACATCAACAGCCTGATAAAAAAGTCACAGAAAATATTAAAGAATCATCCCGTAAATCTTCGCCGAATAGCCGAAGGTAAAGATCCGGCAAATAGTATCTGGCCTTGGAGTCCGGGTTATAAACCGGCAATGAGAACCATGAACGAGATGTTCGGTATTGAGAAAGGATACGTCATCTCTGCTGTAGATCTTATCAACGGAATAGGAGTATATGCCGGACTTACTCCCATTCATGTCGAGGGAGCTACAGGTCTGTATGATACCAATTATGAGGGGAAGGTTGAGGCCGCCCTCAATGCTCTTCGCAACGGTGCGGATTTTGTATTCCTTCACATTGAGGCAAGCGATGAGGCCGGTCATGAAGGAGATGCGGAATTGAAGAAAAAAACAATTGAGAATCTTGATTCCAGAGTGGTGGCTCCAATTCTAAGGGTTCTTTCAGAGTTTGAAGAGGATGTGGACCTGGCAGTTCTTCCGGACCACCCTACTCCCTGCAAAATCCGAACTCACACGGCAAACCCCGTCCCTTTCATTATATATAAGAAAGGATCATCTCCAGATTCCGTATCAGAATACTCTGAAAGGAAGGCTGCAGATGGAGCCTACGGTCTGATGAGCGGAGATGAATTTATAAAAGAATTTTTTAAATAGTAAATCCTTATAGAATGAAATATAGAAGCACCGTCGGCAAATCGCCTGAAGTTTCATTGGAAGAGGCTGTGGTAAAAGGGCTCGCTCCCGACAATGGATTGTACATGCCACTCTCCTTCCCCACTTTGCCAAAGGAGTTTTTCGATCGTCTTCCAGAAATGTCGCTCCCGGAAATGGCATCTGAGATAGCCTCTGCCCTTTTTGGAGAAGATATAGAAAAAGATGCATTGGAGAAGCTCACAAAAGAGACGCTTAATTTTCCCATCCCATTAGTGAAGGTGAATGATGATATCTATTCGCTCGAACTCTTCCATGGACCCACACTGGCCTTCAAGGATGTAGGTGCGCGTTTCATGGCCCGTTTGCTCGGATATTTCAATCGCGACAATACTGACCGACTGGTGAATGTCCTTGTTGCCACATCGGGCGATACCGGAAGTGCAGTGGCTAATGGCTTTCTTGGCGTAGATGGTGTCAGAGTCTTTGTGCTCTACCCCAAGGGGAAAGTCAGCAGGATTCAGGAGGCTCAATTCACCACACTTGGAAAAAATATCAATGCCCTCGAAATTGAAGGAAATTTCGACGACTGTCAGGCATTAGTGAAGAAAGCGTTCTTGGATGAGGAGCTTAATCAAAAAATGATGCTCACATCGGCAAATTCAATCAATGTTGCACGATTCCTCCCGCAAATGTTCTATTATTTCCATGCCTATGCACAGGCGGTAAAGGCCGGGGCAAAGCCGGATGAGGTTGTATTATGTGTGCCGAGCGGGAATTTCGGGAATATCACAGCCGGTCTTATTGCAAAACGAATGGGGCTTCCCATTAAAAGATTCATTGCAGCCAACAATGCCAATGATATCTTCCTTAATTATCTTAATACCGGAACTTATTCTCCGAAAAAATCAGTGCAGACCATCGCCAACGCCATGGATGTGGGCGATCCGAGCAATTTTGTCCGCATCCTGGATCTATATGATAATTCACACGAGGCTATCTCCGCGGAAATATCAGGCACTTCCTACTCCGATGCAGAAATTTCGGAAACCTTAAAAACCACCTTTGATAAGGATGGCTACCTTCTCGACCCGCATGGTGCTGTGGCTTATCGTGCGCTCGCCTCGATGCTCAAGCCGCAAGAAACAGGGATATTCCTTGAAACTGCACATCCTGCAAAGTTTAAGGAGACAGTCGAAAAAATCATCGAAAAGGAGGTTGAAGTGCCGGAGAGATTGAATGATTTCCTGAAAAATGAGAAGAAAACCTCTCCCCTCCCTGCCGACTTCGAGACCTTCAAGAAACATCTCCTAAACTCGATTTAATTTAACTATTCTTAAATAAAACTGCGACTTTCACCGGAAGTCGCAGTTTTTTTGCACTAAATTGATAAATCTTCTTAAGTATTTGTAAAAAGAACAGGAATAAAATTGGGATTTACCCAACAAATTATTAAATTTGCATCAGATAATACATATAAAATTCTTAATACCTCTATGGCAAAAAAAATCTATACGTTCGGCGGTGGTAAAGCCGAAGGTAACGCCGAGATGAGAAACCTCCTTGGCGGCAAGGGTGCGAACCTTGCAGAAATGAATCTTTTGGGTATGCCTGTACCTCCGGGCTTCACAATTACAACAGAAGTCTGCAATGAATACACACAATATGGCCGTGACAAAGTAGTGGCCGACATCCAGAAAGATGTTGAGAAAGCCATAGCTCATGTTGAAGAGCTCACAGGCAAAAAATTTGATGATCCTTCTAATCCTCTTCTCGTTTCCGTACGTTCAGGTGCTCGTGCATCTATGCCCGGTATGATGGACACTGTCCTCAACCTCGGTATGAACAACGCCACTGTTGAGACAATGGCTGAGAAGAGCGGCAATCCCCGTTTCGCTTGGGATAGCTACCGTCGCTTCGTTCAGATGTATGGTGATGTTGTTCTTGGCATGAAACCCAAGAGCAAGACTGACATCGATCCTTTCGAGGCTATCATGGATCAGGTAAAAGAAGAGAAAGGTGTAAAATTTGATAACGAACTTGATGTTGACGATCTCAAAGAGCTCGTTAAGCGTTTCAAGGCAGCTGTTAAGGAATACACGGGCAAAGACTTCCCCGAATCAGCTTGGGAACAGCTCTGGGGCGGTATCTGTGCCGTATTCGATAGCTGGATGAACGAGCGTGCTATCATCTATCGCCGCATGAACCAGATTCCTGAGGAATGGGGAACTGCCGTTAACGTTCAGGCTATGGTTTATGGCAATATGGGTGATAACTCTGCTACAGGTGTTGCTTTCAGCCGTGATGCAGCTACCGGTGAAAACATCTTCAATGGTGAGTATCTTATCAATGCTCAGGGTGAGGATGTTGTGGCAGGTGTTCGCACTCCCCAGCAGATCACAGTAGAAGGCTCTCGTCGTTGGGCTGCCCTTCAGGGTATCAGCGAGGAAGAGCGTCGCACAAAATATCCCTCTCTCGAAGAGTCTATGCCCGACTGTGCAGCCGAGCTCATCGCCACTGCAAAGCGTCTTGAAGACTACTATCGCGATATGCAGGATATGGAGTTCACCATCCAGGATGGCAAACTCTGGATGCTCCAGACCCGTAATGGTAAGCGCACAGGTGCAGCCATGGTAAAGATCGCTATGGATCTCCTTCGTGAAGGCCAGATTGATGAGAAGACCGCCCTACTCCGCATGGAGCCTCAGAAACTTGATGAGCTTCTCCACCCCGTATTCGATAAGGAAGCCCTTAAGAAAGCAAAAGTTGTTGCCAAGGGTCTTCCCGCATCTCCGGGTGCTGCAACAGGTCAGATCGTATTCCAGGCAGACGATGCTGAGGAATGGGCTGAGAAGAAAAAGAAAGTGGTGCTCGTTCGTATCGAGACTTCTCCCGAAGATCTTCGCGGTATGGCAGTGGCACAGGGTATCCTCACAATGCGTGGCGGTATGACTTCTCACGCAGCCGTTGTGGCTCGCGGTATGGGTAAGTGCTGCGTATCCGGTGCCGGCGACATCACTGTTGATTATAAGGCTAAAACTGTTGAGATGAATGGTAAGGTTTACCATGAGGGTGATTGGATCTCTCTTAACGGCTCAACAGGTGATGTATATGAAGGTGAAGTGAAGACTACCGAGCCCGAGCTTGATGGCGATTTCGGTGCAATCATGGATCTTTCCACTAAGTTTGCAAAGACACTCGTTCGCACAAACGCTGATTCTCCCCGCGATGCTAAGCAGGCTCGTAAATTCGGCGCACAAGGTATCGGTCTTTGCCGTACAGAGCATATGTTCTTCGAAGGCGATCGTATCAAGTCAGTTCGTGAGATGATCCTCGCTTCTGACGTTGAAGGCCGTCGTGAGGCTCTTGCAAAACTTCTTCCTATGCAGCGTGGCGACTTCGAAGGAATCTTCGAGGCAATGGACGGCTTTGGCGTAACAATCCGTCTTCTCGATCCCCCGTTGCATGAGTTCGTACCTCACACTACTGCCGCTCAGCAGGAGCTTGCAGACGAGATGGGTCTCACTCTTGAGGAGGTAAGAAAGAAAGTAGAAGATCTCGCAGAGTTCAACCCCATGCTTGGTCACCGTGGCTGCCGTCTTGGCATCACATATCCCGAGATTACAGAAATGCAGACTCGTGCCATCATCGAGGCAGCCCTTGCATGCAAGGCTCGTGGCGTTAAGGTAATGCCTGAGATCATGGTTCCCCTCGTAGGTTCTATCAAGGAGCTTCAGAACCAGGCTGACGTGATCCGCACTACAGCTGACAAGGTATTCGAAGAGAAAGGCGATCGACTGATCTATAAGATCGGTACAATGATTGAGGTTCCCCGTGCAGCACTCACTGCAAATGAGATTGCCGAAGTAGCCGAGTTCTTCTCATTCGGTACAAACGACCTCACCCAGATGACCTTCGGATTCTCACGTGACGATGCACCCAAGTTCTTGAAATTCTACAAAGAGCATGGCATCATCAAGGTAGATCCGTTCGAGGTACTCGATCAGGTAGGTGTAGGCCAGCTTGTAAAGATGGGTGTTGAGAAAGGCCGTGCCACACGTCCCGACCTCAAGGTAGGTATCTGCGGCGAGCATGGTGGTGAGCCCTCATCAGTAAAATTCTGTGCTCACCTCGGCATGAACTACGTTTCATGTTCACCCTTCCGCGTGCCCATCGCACGTGTAGCAGCGGCGCAGGCTGCTATCGAAGATTAATCTGATTGATCAATCATTCTTTATCACAAGGCCGTAATGCCACTATTGACATTACGGCCTTTCTTAATTCTTAATATAAATATTCATCATTATATTTACCTATCTATTATGGTCTCAACCAACATGTATATGCCAATGCATGAGCATTTAAAAGCATATCCATATTTAAAATATAAACATTTTAATTTTGCCCCACTAAGTGAATTTGCTAAACTTGGCGATAAACTCAAATCTATGTATATTGTTCAAAATACAATTACAGATAAATTACAATTATGGCGTAGTGATTTTAAGGGAATGCATTTTCTAAATTCTAGTTTCTCTAATTACGAACAATTTTTGTCTCCTAAAACTATAGAGCAATCTTTCAAAACATATTCAACCAAACAAGTTGTTCCCTTTGAATTCGATGATATAAATATATTATTAGATTATAACACTGTATTGCACTATCCATACATGGCGTTTTTAATAACCGAAAACGCAAAAATCGGGATGTTCCTATATTGTGAGGAAAATCTTTATTTAGTAGATTGGTATGATTCAATTAAAGAAATCGGTTGTGAATATTTGTTAGCACAGAACAACAATGAGTACTTTATACTTGATAAAATGGGAGGTAAAGTGGTGTATATAGAAAGACAAGTTCATTTTAAACGCTTAATAAGCAAAGATGCATATCTTGCAGAGGCAAATAATAAGCAGTTCATTAAAAAGTTTGATGGAAGCATTATGGTTCCAATTATTATAGGAGACTTTATAAGGTTCACTAACGACTCTCATTATCTTTCTCAGGATAAAAATGGATATTCCATACTTGATTTTTATGGAAACGTTATGACAGGTGGATATGATAAAATAAAGAATTCAAGTGATAAATACATCATAGCTGAGAAAAACAAAGAGTTTTTTATACTTAATCCCTCTGGACAAATAGTTCTTAGTTCATATGATTATATGACGATTACACGTACATTCTGGAAAAATCAGTAATAGACCTTAAAGTATGCAGTCGAGCCAGTCTTGATCATCGCACTCCGCTATATACTTTTTTAGGAGCTTAGACACTATGAATTTAAGATATCGAAATTAAATTTTACAAATATTCTTACATATAGCCTGAATGCATCTACGCTATTTAACTTTAAAATGTCAAACAAAAGGAAGCTCTGGTGATGTATTAAAGGTTGTCCTCGGCTAAGAGGTCTAGAATCGCAAAAGGGTCCTAAAGTCCACATACCGCGTCAACAAAATTAAATAATGGTGCTGATACTGTAAACTGACGCTTGCAGTCTAGTTGGGCGACGGGGTGAAGTGCTTGATACGATTACCCCATAGTTTAAAATGGTATAGAGCGCCGACTGAATATTCTCGTTTCACTTCTGGTGTTTTAAACCACTTCTTTATTAGTTCGGTAAATTTATAATCTATCATGTGTATAATTTGCAATCACAGAATTAAATCTGTAACTTTGCAGTCAAAAGATAGCAAAAATGAATGACCTTTTATATCTTACCCTATCTTATGACTTCGTTGAAGATCCCACAGACGCGATAGCTGAAGTCAGAGTTAATGATCATACTTATTATGGAAACCACCACATATCGTTTTGCCCACTTGATGAGCATAGAAATCGATTATCCTTCTCCGGGTGATTTCTTGACGAATTTTTTGTAAACAAGCAATGGAATGAAAGCTTTGTCACAAAACTCCGAGTATCAAAAAAAGGATTGCCAATATGCGAATTAAGAGATGCTTATAGACTTTTGGAGAGTGTAGAAAAAACAAAATGGTATAATACTCAGTACAAAGGTCTCAGAATGTACTCGGCTATGTTCCAGAATTGCATAAAGTTCCTTAACTCTATTCCCGAACCTCTTGAATCTTCTCAAAGTGTGTATCAATATATCAAGTTATACACAAGTAACTCAAAGAGTGAATTGGTTGAATTTTACAAATTCTTCATAGGCGCAAAGGCTAAACTGAGTGAGGTTGAAATTAATTATATCGAAGAGATTTTTTTACAAAAACTAAGTCATATACTTTTGACTTAAGTTATAGCTCGTCGTTTATGCACCGTGAAGAATACGACGTTAGCAGGTTCTTCATTGAAATCATTGTAGCGGCGGTAGTAAAAATCGTCGAGCACGATTATGTTTCACTCGTTGGCGACTCTTTGCCAAATGTATAGCCAGCCTAGATAAGATATTTTGAGAGAAGCTCGACAAATCTTCGTAGAAATTTAATACCTAAGATTTCAGTGAACAGGGCAAAAATAAACGTAACTTAATTACGCTCCTTGTGGCGACGTTTAGAAAAGCTGCTGGAATTTGGGCATGCCTACACAAAAGAATCGGTTCTCACCCACATCTCTAAATGGCACTTGGCTGAACATCCAAAGGATGAGTCGGCCCTCCTTCCTATGCAAGTGAAAAGCTATGGGTCCTATTCCTTATCAACAAATATACAATATTAAGGAGGAAAATTTTGGAAAATGAGGATTCCGAAACAAAGAGCATGGATATAATCAAAAAGACTCTTGGTAAGGAAACACTTAATTAGCTTGATTATAAATGATTGATAAAGTATATGGAAAAGACTACAGATGGAGATATGGAAATGAGAAGACGGGTAAAGAGGCACTTCTCGGTGTACAGTGTAAGTCAAGCAGAAAGGATAATGAAAATCCTGGAGGGCTCAGAGGAGGAAAATCTTGAGGAGGAGTAAAGAGGAGATAGAGAAAGTGTTATTAAGGAGCTTATGTTACCGCTTTTGAGATCTTCTAAATCTGATTCTTTGATTATGGCATTAATAGCTTCTGACTGATGGAAGCTACCAAAGAGAGTTATCTTTACACGCAGCAATGAGTTTCACCTTGTTGGTAAATATGCAATCGTCCACTATCTCGCTGATCTCTAAATATCCGTGGCGCGTGAGTTGATTAAACTCCTGTTCTGTCACCACATAGTGACGGTTCTTTCCTTTGATGTCAATTTTGCCCTTTATCGTGCTAAGGCAAATATTGGTGATCACGAATTCTTCAGTCGTTCCAGCCCAACCGCTGTGAACGTTCAGCATGAAGTTCTTGTTAAGAGCTCTTCTCGCATCACTGATTGATATTACATTTGCTTTTCTCATGATTGATTTCGTTTTTATGCGGTTTGGATAGCGGAAACTGTCCATTCCTCGCGGTTGGTCTTCGTTTTGAATTTCTTTCCCCATTCGAGGCCGAAGGAGACACATGCAGACCGAAGGTAACTTGTGCGCTCTACAGGGTAGGGCAAGGACTCCCCTATCTCCATTTTCCGGAGTGCCGTAAGTATCGGTTTATCATTAGTTTTTTCCATAATTATTGTTTATTTCAATATTTATTTATAACTTTGAGTACAAAGGTATATAATATTGATATATCAATAAAAGTAATTATAAAATTAACAATATATTACCATAAAACTATATATGACGGGCGAAATTCTTAAACAAAGACTTCTAAAACGATATAAGGTGCTTGCGGATGTCGCAAAAAAAATTAGGAGTTTCTCCGCAATCGTTAAATCAGACTTTAGCGGCAGTGGATATAAAAACTGTTTCATAGAGAAACTGGCTTCGGCCTATGAAGTATCGCCAGCTGTTTTCTTTGATGTTGATTTAATTAAGGTTATTTCAACCGAAGGCGATTATTCTCCGGCATCAGATTCAGGAGATGTTTCAGTAGAGGTTGGTGATACGGTTCTTGCAGAGCGTGTGAAGGCTTTGGAGAAGCTATTGGCGGAAAAGGATGAGAGGATAGGAGAATTAAAGGAAAGAATTGAAGAACTGAAAGCAAAATGATACCTCCATTGACTTCTGAGTTAAGTGAAGAGATAGGGTTTTGCATGAAGTAAAGTACAGGGATAAAAAGGAACGGAATTGAAAAATGCCTAATCTAACTGGAAATATTAACAGGCTGTTGGCCGAAGAGATCATACCTCGTTCTGTTGCCGAATTTAATAAGGGGATGTATAACAGGGATTACAGCATCTTCGTGAACAGAGAGTATTATCGGAATGTTCTTTTACATTTTTTCTCGGTTTCGATAGTGGATGAATACTTAGGCAACCTGAGGATTGAGAAAGGATTCCCTGATTTCAGGCAGTCATGGGTGATTGTAAATGTTGTTTTGCCATGCACGGGCGCTGTAGGTGAGGCTGATATGGTGACTATAGTAATTAACAGAAGCTGTAGCCGGACGGTAGCATTTTCAATGGAAAGATCTTTCACAAATAGCTTTATGGCTTGTGAGTGGGATGGAAAAAATCATTACAATAATGGGACCGTAGCCAATAGGAAAGAATTCCTGGCAACTGTTATCCGGCTTGCAGATGAGGAATTTAAGAGATGGGGATTTAACAATACAGTTAATGATCAGAAGAGGGAGCATGAAAAGGAAAGGCCAAAACGAAATAAAACCTTTGCGTCTTGGAAAAGAAATAACAAGGCTCTTTATTGGCTATCTCTTGTGATCTTATTATGCCTTATAATCGTAGTAGTAATTTTAGTTAATACAGGAAAAAGAGAACATACGGATCCGGTTGTTCACTACGACGCACAAAGTGGGATTGATATAACTTCTTCTCCGTCATCTGATTCGATTATAGGAGCATCTGATTCGATTGCAGGAGAGGAATATTACGGGAATCCTTTAATCCCGGAAGTTTATGTTGAATCTAAAAATGGAAAAACAATTTTCCATAAAAATCCGGAATGCCGTTTGAAGGGGAAAAATGGTTTTAAAACAGATCTGCAGGAAGCAGCATTTATGAAATATGATCCTTGTCAGGAGTGTGTGATGTCATCAATAGACTTTTTTGACGTATATAAAGACATCATCAAACAGAGTGAAGGCATTACAACATATAATGAGTACGGTTTATCGGTAGATTATAGAGTAAAGAAGATATATGAGGCTCTAAAATCGGAAGGTGGAGATGTAGGAACAATTGAAGAATTTGATAAATGGTTTTTTCGCTCTGGTGAAGAGGGCTACAGGAATCGTAAAAAGGTCTATGAAGCTTTTAAGGCAGATGGTGCTGATGTAGGAGAAAACTATGAAGAGTTTGTTAGATGGCTTGACTTAAAGCCTGCGAAGAAGAAGGAAGTCTACACATCCGATAATAATAATTATAGTGAATCTTACCAAGAACCGGAAAGACCAGTTAACATAAAGACTTTTAAAAATGGAGGCATGCCATTTGCTAATTGGTTTGGGCATGGAAAATATGACAAGAACTCATTATCCACACTAACTATTTCTAATCAGTCGGATCTGGACGCAGTGGTAATACTTCAGTCGGCAAAAGGCGTGATAAGACATTGTTTTATCAATAACCATTCTTCTTAAACGATCCGTGAGATCCCGGCAGTAAAAGCGATTATAAAGGTGATGCAGGGAAATAAATGGAATACATTAAAAGAAAATGGTAGTGGCTGTCCGCCTGGAGGTTTTGAAGAGAATGAAAGCTATAGTGCTTCCAGCTGGTCAGACCCATTTGATTATATCCCCCAGTATGACGAGGAAGGAATGATTTATCCTACCTACGATATAACACTCCATGCTGTCAGGAATGGAAATTTCCAGACAAAGAGTAGCTCTGCAAATGAATTTTTTAAACGATAGGTTATGAAAAGAAATGCAAATGGATTTAGGGAGGGAAGAGATATATGGCTTTATAAATACGATGAGGAGTTTAAGAAACGAATAAAGAAAGGGAATTAAATTGTAACAGATATGGAATCATTAGAAGAACTTAAACAACAATGGCTGTCAGGATTTCCCAACAGCTCACACTCTCTCGATACCAAACGGTTTATACGTTATTCGATCGAGCTTGCAAAAGCGGATGGTAGCTTAGACTTTAATGAAATGAGGGAGAGAGGAATTAATGAAGATCTTGTCGAAGACTATCAGCGGAAATACGAATTTCTACGTGATGTCCTTGACGTACTTGGTGTGCAATAAGCGCGGAGCGTACAATCTTTGAAGCTTCTAACGCATCTTCTTTTGTCGTGAATATATTGCCATTCTTCGACAGAAATTCAACAATCGAATCGAGGATTCTGCGCCATGCTGTGCATAAAGTCTCAATAGGTTCGGGGAGGAAGTCGACCTCCCGGAGATAATATAGTTTTTCCATGGGCACAAATTTACGAAAAAAATGATTCTCCAACCTATAAGTTTTAACAATTTGAGGGATAAGAGACCAATTGAGGTATGAATAGATTTATCTGTTTGCTTACAGCTTTGCTGATCTGCCTTTCTTCGCCCATGGCGGAGGGGAAGAGGAGCAAAAAGAAGAAAATAAAGAGCAGGCCTAAGACCGAATATGTGTATGTATGCAACGGTCCGAATTCGTATGCTTACCATTCAACTCCGGATTGCTCGGGTCTTAACAGGTGTTGGACGAGTGTGAAGAAAGTAAGGGGGCTTCGGTGTCAGGACGCAAGCTGCAATTGAAGATTAATCCCTTAATCAGATAAATATTATAAACAAGGCCGGGGTTTCTATTATAGAAATCCCTGCCTTTATAAATTTCTATCATTAGACAAAACGAGATTGATAAACTTAGAATTGGATAACTGTAAAGATTATGGAAAAGAACACAGATGGAGATTTGGAAATGAGAAGACGGGTGAAGAGGCACTTCTCGGTGTACAGCGTGAGTCAGGCAGAAAGGATAATGAAAATCCTGGAGGGCTCAGAGGAGGACGATCCAGAGGAGGAGTAAAGAGAGGTTATATTCTTCCCAGGGGGTATCTCTATATAGAAGGTCATAATGTCAATTTTGACATTATGGCTTTAATTTATTTTTGATACGCAGATAGGCTGCATCTCCCCTATTTAACTTTGCAATGTCAAACCAAAGGAAGAATAGATGTGGGCAAATCTTCCCACTTTCGCCTCCATGGACACTTGGCAGACATGGTGTATGCGCAGGACTGAAAATCCTGAGAACGTGGTTCGAGTCCACGAGTGTCCACGATAACATACAGGCATACAATATTCGTGGGTTTAAATCCGACTTCTCACTCTGTAATTTTATCTTGGTTAAAAATCACAATTGTGATCGGGAATCATAAGTCGGCCGAAGATATCGAGAAGACAGTGCTTCATAAGGTTGTAGCCCATCATGACCTGCGCGAGCTTTTGGGCAAGCATTTCTACAAGGTTGTGCTTGCTTTTACCAGTGTTTGCAATACATCAATGCTAAATAGGTTTTTGTCCATGCCAAATATGCGCTCCACACCTTCTGAATAAAATTCACGGACAATATTGCTTGAATTGTTGGCCTTAATACTATATTGTCTAAGTGTTCTTCTGTATGTGGAATTATCTATTTGTTGATTTCTGAGCTGGTGAAGTAGATTATATTTTTGCAGGTGATACTCCTCCCAAAGCATCAACTCAACTGATTTGAGATTCATTAACTGGTTATAGAAGGAATCAAATTCCTCTTGATGCGCCTTCACCAATTCCATTTTAAGTCTTTGACGGGTTGAAAACAACTCATTTCGAGCCACTCTCAATTCATTATTCAATCTTTTTACCTCCTTTTCATGTTCGGCTCTCTCTTGATGGAGTTTTTGCAAGATTGGATTATCTGAGCATGGAGTCAAGTCAGGAATCGATTGATTTTGATTACTCTTCATATTGTTAAATTGTTAGCGGTCCATATTTTTTAATGTCGCTTATAAACGGAATTTGTTGTGGTTTACGCTTGTCAATTCCTCCGTGGTTGGATGGACTTAAAGGATTAACACCATGTCCTTCGGCTATATCACCGGCAAAAACAGATGCTTTATATAATAATTCTATTGCAGCCAATGAGTCTGAGCGACTACTGCGAATATTAATGACGCGACAACGGTCAGGCAGAATCTCTTTAATCTTTTGAGCGAAATTATCCTCGCGTGGAGTTGTCAACATTATAACAGTGCAGTCATTAGGAACAAATGTTTTTTTCTTGTGACCGCAGTGATTGCCAACAAAAATGAATCTGCCGTGACAGAAGTTACGATAGTCACTGACAGCACATGTGGCGACACCGCTTTCCACCAACTTGCTTTCAAGGTCTATTGCTACCGGTTTACCCCAACCGCCGTAGAGTACAATAAAGTGTTTTACGTCTGACGTATCAATTGCAATGTCCTCCGGTTTCATGACAATATTATCAATATCTTTGAATGCTTTGATAATAAGGGCATAATTAGCAATGACTGAATTTACAGATATGAATCCATCCTTAATATCGCTGGCGAAATTGAATGAATGATTGACTGGAATAATAGCCCTTAAATCGTTGCCTTTCCCATCGGCTGTCGTGAGATTGGCGACCCATAATGGTGCAAGTTCCATGCAATGCCTGGCTATTCTGATAATATCCTTATTGTGACCGCTATTGCTTACGAGAAGAATCTTACACTGACTCAATGTCTTGTCAGACATTGAGTAAACAGAATACGGTGTAACGGCTTTGGCAATACCTCCAAGTGTCTCATACATCATCGCAATCAATTCACATGTAGAGAACGATCCACCCGACCCAATGCAGATTAACGGACGTTCCGGGGCGGTTTTTAAGTATTGGCTAAAAGCCAGAACATCCTGAGAATTAGCCCAATCTATTATAGCGGGCGTATCCGCCATTATGTCGAGTATGCGATTCATTATTGTTTGTTTTTTATATACAAAATTACATAAAATCAAGCATATCGGTGAGAGCCACAGATTGCTCAGATGTCGGCTATGGCGATCGCCTCGTCCCACCCACATCATTACTGCTTTTTTATGCTTTTGATAAAGTCAAATGCGTTATCAGGGAGTTTGTACTCAAGCAACCCATTGTCGCGTAATTCCATCAGGAGTTGCCCCATGAGATTGGGACCTATGTAGTTGCCGTCAATGAGCTTTGCTCCCCATGTATTGGCGGAATCTCCACGGAATGTCGTTTGGTCTTCAACAATATATAAGCCACGGCTTTCTTCAAGAGCCTCGCGGAAATTAGGATTCTGTTCATATTTCTTCAATATGGCAAACTTCATTGCATCAACCAACGTCGTGCCCCAGTCTGGTCGGGCGCATATTTTGTTCCACTTCTTGGCTTTCATCTTGATAGTTTGCCCATTTGCCTTGAAGATGTCCATGACAGCTTCCATTGATGTAAACTTAAGAATCTGAAACAGTTGTTCACTATTCTTGAAGGTTACACCCTCGACTGTTATAGGGGTATCTCCAAAGTTTGAGAATGCTCCCCATTTGTCAGCGACTTTGCAAAATGGAGCGCACTCTGCCGCAGGATATGTCTGAATACCACGGTTCCAATACTCCGGATAGTTGTCTCGCACTGCGCCGGCGACACTGAATTTATTTTCTACCATTACTTTATCTGGAAGATTGAGTCAGCAATAAGTTTTTTCTTTTCATCAAGTTTAACGGAGTCTATTCTGACAATCTTTACCTTCTTATCATCAAGGACAGCACGATTCCGACCAAGAGAGGGATTTTTCCAGTTGTAGGGCCATTCTATAAATTCCACTCCAATCGATAGTAAAAATCTTGAAGCCTGCCGTTCTCCTTCAAGTCCGGACATTTTCTTGTCTGTGATTTCTTTAGGTGTAAACCGTTTGGCAAGAAATTTTCTAAACTCTTTGCCATCTTCCTTCGCTTTTTCCGGGATTTCAATCTGTAACTCGCATTCCGCACGAGTAATTATGGACGGATTGACAGGCTGTTTGAATGCGATGAAATTGTCGTCAGTTTTGGCCGGAATTTCCACTGTATACACATAGTGGCTTTCCCAGTTGTCATTTGAGCCTGAATAATGAGCTGCTGACGAATAGGCGGAAGTCACATAGACACCGTAACCGAATTTCACTTTGCCGTCGCCTTCGAGAGCGTGGCTCAGGTCAAAATTCTCGAACAATAAACCTGACCCATGATAAAATTTTTCGTTTTCCATATTCAAAGTTAACAAAATTTTCTGATTCTATGACAGATTGGTTATCTAATTTTATTTCACTACACTTCATCTAATGCGTCTCTCAATTCATTTTTCTCCTCTTCGCTCAAATTTTCCAAAGGGATCCATGCTATTTGTGTGATGTAGGAAGGGCCGGAACGTTTGATGTATGGTCTTATTATATTGACCCTGGAGTCGGGTTCATTCAGAAATTTTCTCCACTCATCATCCGGGAGATCTACTACGAGGAAGTTGGGCCTTACCGGTAAGTAATAGATGCATCGTACTGCTATTTTCATTGTTCTGTTCTTTTAAGTCGTTCTACAACATCTTCGAGAGTATATGAATTTACTGTATCCGGTAATATCACCTCATACTTGACGGGAGACGTGATTTCGCCGATTACTTGCATAAGTCGATTATTTCTTTCATGTCATTTGGCAGACGACTCATACAGTGAGATAGAATCGTTTCCGGTATCTCGCCGTAGAACGCGGCTGCAATCGAACCGCAGATAGCGGCCATGGTGTCCGCATCACCGCCCAAGGCTATGGCATGACGAATGGAATCTTCATAGTCTTTGCTTTCAAGGAAGCATATAATTGATTCCGGGACGCTTCCCTGACAGCTTACATCGAAACTGTAATACATCTGAATGTCGGTGTACTTCCGGTTTAGATCATAACCGAATGTGCGCTCCACATAGGTCTTGATTTCATTTTTCGACAGTCCGCTTTTGGCAAGGAATATTGCTGCGGCGGTTGCTTGCGCCCCTTTTATTCCTTCCGGATGATTATGAGTGACTTCAGCCGAACTTTTAGCCAGCTTCAATGCTTCGTCTAATGTCTTGGCAATAGCTCCTGCCGCACTCACGCGCATGGCAGATCCATTTCCCCAGCTGTTGTATGGCTGTGCATCATCGACTCTGAACCAACGACGGAAAGTTCCACCATATCCGGCGTGTGGATATTTACGGCACCAGTTGCGTAGAGAGTCTGCAAATGGAATTTGATTGATGATTGCGTCTGTAATTGCAATAGTGCAGACTGTGTCATCTGTAAACTGGTCATCTCTAAGGCACAACGGATGATCAAGATATTTGATTCCGGCCCATTCGTAGCATGAGCCGAGTATATCGCCGCATACGGCTCCTATTATGGGAAGATTTTGCGATTTCATATCAGTTGTTTTTATGTATGATTGTCTGATTTTATATTGATGTTGCAACTCTATGTTCTTCATCGATGAAAGTATCCTTGTCACTCTCGCTCAGAAAAGACATGAGATCGATGATACGATCAATGGTTGTGATGGTCAAACGGTTCGAATGTATCATAATCGTGTGGTTCTTTACCTTTGCGGAATACAAGGAAATAGTCGTGAGCTTTGATTGAATGACCGTTGCCGGTTTCATCACTCAGATTTGTAAGGTCGTGTATATGCACATATTTATCTACAAGTTCCATGTCAAAGAGAGGGAACTCCTTTTCAACTGTTGTCCCTTTACGTTCGGCCTCAGCTTTCAGTTCATCATAAACCACCTCGCTTATACGTGTTAACCTGCCTGTGGCAAGCTCTGTGACAATCTTGGACATCCAAAGCATCTTTCCATGCCACATTATGTCGCCGACCTTGACAATCAGCAGACCGCCGGAATGGGTATCAGCAAGATAGCGAAGCTTGCAGTATGCAAGTTTCAGCATCTTATAGTATGACAAAGCAAGGTGACTTATGCTCTGAAAGGCTTCAGGACTTCTCATTCCATCCTCACTGATGCTTTGGGGAAGGTCAATGACAACAGACGACAGTGAGTTATCCGACAATTCGTATCCTTCTTCAAGTGACTTTACTTCCGGAGCATCGACAAGGTCGGTCGGCTGTTCGGGATAGAGGTCGTAGCAGTGACGGGGATACTGGACACCATAGCGGTAGAAATCCCCCTTTGAGAATGTCAGGTCACAGTCGAATCGGTCATCCCCATCTAAATAAAGACGCAGGATGATACCGAGGATCAACCTGTCTTGATCCGACACCGTGGCAACAGTAGCCTTCGACATAGTCGGGTCAGACATCGTGAGATATATTCTCTCGCCATTAGGCTTGGGCGCATTGTTTTTGTGTCTGTATTTTTCAACGGTGTTGCGCGAATAGCCCTCGCCTAACGCTTCGGCAGCAGCGGTATTTGTGGAATCGGGATTTTCCCTGAAATACTGTTGCACCTTCCGGAATTTTATCAGCTGGGAATCATATTCACGGTCGATGAAATTCTCTCTGATGTATTTCCTCACTGCGGCTTCTGACACACCGGAATTACGGCTTATTTCCTCTATGGTAAGTTCAGGATAATATTTTATTTTGCTCATCGTCTATTCGATTTTAGTAAAGATAAGAAAGTAGCCATGTTTAAGACCTGTGCGTATTTTCATAGATCCTCTTGTCTGTAGCGACTGGTGACGTGCAAGAATGAACCTGTCTGTCAGGTCGAAGCCAAGTTCAAGAGCGTAGTCGATAGCGTGGTCTGTGGCCCACTCTCCGCAGAACATCGCCTCGCTGTCGTTACGCAATACGAAGTCGGATGTCTTGAACACAAGTATACCTCCTTTTTTCAGCAGACGTGAAGCAAGCGATAGCATATCGTGATATGAATCGAACATGCCATTGAGAGACTTGAAGGCATTGACTCCGGAGTCGGAATTGTCAATGCTTATAGGAAGGTCAATTACAACAGACTCGAAACATCCGTCAGGCAGGCCGTATGCCTCATCTAGAGACAATGCAGGATATTTCTTGGACCCTTTGCCATCAAACAGATATTTGTCATATCGATGTTTGGGGACCTGCAATCCTCCCGCATAAAACTCACCCCGTCCGAATGTCAGATCGCAGTCGAATGTTCTCCTTTTAGGAAGATATATGTGTATGATATCCCGCAAGATCTCGCCGTCAGTATTGCCTACGGAAAGCCCTTTTTGCCGAACAGTCTTCTTTTTTTGTTTTTGATTACATGTGTCAGCACCCCTGGAAGAAAGGCACAGATATTTCTTGATGGTAGGCAATGACATTTTCAAGGCACCGGCAGCCTCTTTTTCAGTTGCTTCCCGATTCTTATCAAAGAACTCCTTGACCTGCTCCCGGAGATAAGTAGCCCGGTCAGCTCTATAATCGTAAGAGTTGCGCTGAAGAAAATTACGCACCTCCGTCAATGACACGCCGGCAGCATCGGCCATCTCCTGCGGTGTTTTACTGGGGTCATATACTATGCTCATACTGCCTACTCTTATTTGATGCTGCAAAATTAATAAAATATTTAATCAGTTCAAATGGTTGATATATAAATATTCAATCTTTATGTAGTATTAATATTTGACACTAATCAAGAATTGGAGGCAAGCAGTAGTCACGATCGTGTCATTTGGCTTTACTCCCAAAGCAAATTTCTAAGAAGAAACAGTATCCAAGTTGCCGGTCTCTCTGAAAAAATAATCGGAGATAAGTATGCACACGCAAAAGACCATGAGAAATGCCGTACTATCATCTTCAATATTGACCAGAAACAACTTCTCTACATACTCGGCAATGATTGTATCACCAGACTCTACTACTCATCTCGTAAACTCGCCGATGAATATATCCAACTCTTTGCTTATGTTGATAACCAGTTGCCAATCAACAAAGCTAAACATCAGACCACAGGTCACTACATAAACAGTGCAAACGCATATATACAAGAACATATGAATATCTCTAACCTAAAAGGCATTGATGCCAATAGTGTACCCTGACATTATCTTGTTGGCTTATGATTCTTTTCCATGTCTGATTTTACAATTTATCATTGTCCGTAAATTCAACCTTATATTCGGGCTGAAGTTTATGGATTGCCTTGCGGAGTGAGGTGCCTTCATCTTCCAATGACTTTAGCCAACCACGCCAATCACTCGCAAATTTCTCGTCGGGTTCATCTTTTATGGCTATAGCCCAATAAAAAGCCTCCACAGGGCAAAAAGGAAGACCTGGAATTTCATTAAGAACATCATCAAAGTCTAAGGAAATATCAACGAGGTTAGTAGACATCACCTTGGTGGCGAATTCCGATGTCGTACCAAACTTTCCTTGATTAAGACATTCCTCAGATTCTTTGGACAAGAAAATGTTGTCTCCATGATATAGCCATAGTTCTTTGAGAAATGTAGCTGCGTATAGGGAGCCTTGTTTTGCTGCTTGCAGATACCAGTAAATAGCTTTATCCGCACACATGCAATTGAACAGAATAGGACTATTATAAATATCACCCAACTGAGTCATCGCCTTAACATCTCCCGCCTTTGCACGTTTCGTCAAGGCTTTAAGATGTTTGTTGAAGTTTGATGGAATCTTTTCCAATAAATCGGGAGAGAACTTACATATTTCTCCCGATTCAAGCTTATTCATCAGCTCAACAGCGTTATCGGAACCGGCAAAGTCTGCAATCTTCAGGATATTGAGAGCCTTTGGTTTGTCAGCCTTACAACCTATACCAAAGAAAGTGAGAAGAGCGTAATTCACGAGAGCATAACTATACATATTCATTGCAGCGAGCCGGAAACAACGATAAGCCAATTTGGGGTTATTTATTGAGGTTTTACCCTCAATAAACATTCTACCCAGTAGATTAAGGCAATCTATGGAAAGTGGTTGCTTCGGTCCGCTAACTGCTCTGAATGCTTCGCGGTAATTACTTTTGTGATGTCCGTCATATAAAAGACGTGCATAATTATAGCCATCCTCACCTTTGCACTGAATAGTAGAGGTGTAGTATTGTAAAAACGCATTCTCCAGATTCACATGACCTACAGCAATGCCCGTTTCCCAAAGATTGCCTAACAAAGTTGCAATTTTGGGGTCATTCTCCCAAATCCAAAACGCATTATTAAGAGCTTCAATCGGAGATTTACGTCCGTGAGTTCCGGTAAGGAATATGTGGGTAAAAGCCCTCATTCCATTGACCGAAACGTTTTCTTCTGGCTCTGTTAGATACAGGATTCTGGTCGCAATCCTGTAGTCCACGTTAGATCCAGTCTTATTACGTTGGTATATCCACTTATTCGGCTCGCCTGACTTTTTCAGGAACACTTCACTTAATTCGTATGCCTCTTCTTTTTTTCCATCTTCTTCCAGCTTGATGATTTCATCAAAAATGCTGTTTAGACTATCCTTAATCATGCTCATGTTCAGCGCTAGTATTATAATGTTGTCTTGACCATAACTTTTCACATACCTCAGTATTAAAGCGACGTGGTTGGTTCCATGTTAGGATATTATTCGTCAATATCCGCCAAATTGGGAATACGGATACGCATACTTTGCACTACACTGTTACCTCTTCTAAAACCGGGAACATTTATACTAAAGCCGGCAATGTCAGATACAGCATTGAGTGGGAATCGCTTGGATGTTCTTTCAGGGGTTGAGCTCCTATCTATAATATAAATTATAAGCTGAGGCGTATTACCCAATCCAAGATTCTCCCTGAGTTGATTTAAGGCGGCAAGATTATGTCTTACACCCTGCATGTGAGATATATTTGGGTCTGTTGTGAATTTGATTGGAATATCTGAAAGGAAATCATTGAAAGAACGTAATGTTCCAATGTTTATAATATTATCATTCCCTGACTCATATTTTCGCGTACGGTTGACCATTGCCGTCGATATTTCATCATTGACACTCCAAACGCGAGTATCTGAATTAGGCTTTATACCAGCGAGGATAATATTCCATTCTGCTAATATACCTTCATTTGTCGCCTTTTCAAGCCAGCCTATTAAGGCATCCAGTTCGTTAAAGCCTCGTAACCTTTCTGAAAAGCAATACTGTTTAAGGAACGATTTAATATGATCAATTGAGATACCTCTCCAGACAGTATTGTTTTTAGCATTCGGATTTAACGCAACGTCAGCAACCGGTGTGCCAAGAGATTTGATGAAATCGGATGACACTTGCAAGTTATGTTCGAGCTGCTGTTGATTGTTATTAAACACACCTGTTTCCATAGTATGTCCTGCAAAATCATAATCAGCATTAACGGCTTCCTTCATTTTGTTGTTGGAAACTATACGCAGGAACATCGTTGACGGGGATGTCATGATTTTTGGGCCACACTCTTGAGGTGACATACCCAACACGGACATCTCTTTGATTTCATCACGAAGTTTCTGATCCATCTCCGCAATAAATTCAAATTGACTCTTTGTCCTTTCAGTCATCCATATACGAGGTATAAGTTCGTATCCTCTACGGTATCCAAACCATCGACCCATTTGCATGAGTGTATCTGCACAATTCGCCGGACGGAGGAAAAAGGTAGAGACCAATCCTTCAATGGTGAGTCCTCGCGATAACGTATTTCCTCCAACAACGAGGAATGCCGGTGCAAGATCAGGCATTTCGTCTTTATCTGGATATACCAATCTCTTTATTGTGTCGGCATCGAAATTTCGCTCACTATTGTCAATACAAAGATGTATTCCGGAAGAGTATGTCACAGCCGAATTGTCAGAATTGATTTGGATTCTGGTAAGTCCGACGTTAAGCAAATCATCTATATAAGGCCTGATGGCATCAAACGTAGGGTAATTATTTACCTCAATGCCATATTGGGGATATGAGTGTTTGAAATCTTCAAGTGTAAATCTTGATGTTTCTTCTTCCCAAAGTTGCTCACACATTTCAACAATAGACTTACTCCCACACCGATTTATCCAGCGTGACACTGCATCAGCTATGTTGTTGTGATGAGTCACATTACGGCTGGTGTGGATAAGCATACTGACCGGCCTATTGTAGTTTATGTAACGCATATATCCAACGCTACAGATAAACCAGCATATTGCATTTCTGAGTGATGCCGGAGGATTAACGGCATCTCCATCGTGCAATTCAGATATTTCATTAACATCAACATCAGATACGCTGCGTATGATGTCAAGACCTTCAAAATATGTTATAGAGTCTTCATCGTCAAATCCGAATATTTGTTGTGGCCCGAAATATTCGTTAGACGTGGATAGAGATGTTAAGAAGTTTGACGGATATAGAGATTCTCTACCCGGACTTTCATTAAGGACATTAGCATAAGGGGTTGCTGTATAACCAATGTAGTTTATACCCTGTATCTTATCACTAATGTTACAGCTTTTGGAATCTCGATTGTTTATAAGATTTAATATCAGCTTGTTTATTGTGGTCCGTTCTTCCTGAGAAGTATTTATACTTGCTTGATCAGCCTCATCATCTATGATGAGCATTCTGACATTCTTTCGGCTGGATTTGTCGTAGGCTAACCATTCTATAATATTTGATAAGCGGGTTTTATTTTTGAGACATACGGCAATATACCTTTTCCGGCTTTCGGTAGAAAGATTAAGGTTTCTCAATTTTCTTCCTGAGTCTTCAACAGGTCTGGGATTGTCAATTATTTGCCAGTCCCACTTGCATTCACCCGAACCTAAATCACTCCAGAACCTTTTCTGTGTCTGTATGCGGAGATTGTTCATCATTCCTGACAGAATGACAAACATATTCCACCCATTATCAGCGGCCATTGCCATAAGAGCTGCCATGTTAGCAGTTTTGCCAGACTGAACATTTCCGACAACGAGCCCTTTAACACTCTCGATATTCCGCGTGTCTCGGCTAAGATGGCGCAGAGTTTTGAGGGTGGCATCTTCCATGAGGTCAATGGTATTCTTGTTGAAACCGTCCCTGATAAGTTTACGCTTATAACTCTGCCATGCCGAGTCTTCATTTCCCGGTACACAGATTTCGTTATCTTCATTGGTTGCGCCTATCACAGTTGAACCTTGTTCGTCTATCAGGCGATTCCGCACAGCCTCTTCTTCCATCTGAGAATTGACTATATTCTTCCAATCTACTACGGAAAGGGGCGGCCAATGAAAAAAGGTAGAAGCAGACTGTAAAAAAGACTTTAGTCCCTCATCGGTAGATTGGGAAGCAAATAAAATTTCCTCCCAAGACTTGCCATTGTTGCGCTCTTTTTTTATCCAAGTAATAACTTCTTCCATAATGTACATTTCCTTTGTTTTAATAGATTATTTCCTTGAAGAACTGGGTACTACTTCAACTTTTATATTTTCGTCCAATCTTTTTCCCACAATTTCGAGTATCTTTTTTGCATCTTTTGCAGTAAAAGGTATCGCAAGATATAAGTAATCTCCTATTTTGCGACGATGCCCGGTGGTGTCAGTTACAGTCAATAATGGGCAATTGGCGGAGAGATCTAAATTTGCTCTGTTTGACACTCTCCTTGGACCGAGCTTATCTATACATGCCATGAAGACATCTCTATAACTTTCATAGTCGATGACTTCTCCATCTGGCATGGTTACCAGAAGTTTGTTTTTGGGTCGAGTGACTCCCGGTATTTTCGGGTCAGCGTTGGCTGTAAGATTACTTCCAACTTCAACGGTAAGGTTAAGATTCAATAATCTGCTGATATTTATGAGCTGGGATGTTTTTTCGCGAGTGTCTGACTGATTTATGTAATACCAGCCCGGAATAATTTCTTTGGTGTATTTTTTAAGTTCAGGATATATCTCCTGTGAAACCAAAGGCCTCTTTCGTATATTCATGGTAATTTCGCCAAATCGCTCCACACCAATTTTACGCAAGACCTCAATCACTGTGTTGACCGGGCTCTTGTAGCATATAGCGTCTTCTCCTGGGAAAGTCACTCTGATCAAATCTGCCATACTATTCTCTTTTATTCTGGGCGTTTATATAAATCTACAATTTGTGTTGTTTTACAACCACAAAGGTAGACAAAATATTTTATCTATCCAAATTGCTGTAATACTTAATTTAATCAAATTAAAGTAGTAATCTTTGACAATAAAATATCTGGTATAAAAATGTCAGTAAGTTTATTTTTTGGTAGGTTTGCCAGCTTTTTAGAAATATAGACTTTGGAGTCTTCTCTCCTTTCATAAGTAAGATTGTTCGGTTTAGGAGAAAACAGATCCTGAGACGCAAGAACAATATTGGACACGAGAACTCGTAACAGTGTACAAGGCAGAAGAACCCGACAGAATCAACGCAGTCCTGGACATCTTAAAGGGTCTCACGACTGCTGAGGAAGTCAAGAAAAAATATTACATTACCTCAATCAATAGTCTAGAGTCAACTGACAGCTGCAAAATTAACTAATACTTCGAAAAAATTCAATTTTAGGTGTAGAGAAGTTCAGTTTTTACGCGGTCTGTCATTGATTTGATACTGTATCTTATTAAATTCTGCCTGAGTAACAGTTCTGAAGTCAGTACCTTTGGGGAAGTATTCCCTGAGAATTTAATTTGCATTCTCCACAGCTCCCTACTGTCCCGAACAATAAGGGTCAGCAAAATATACCTTGTAGTCAAGAGCTTTTGCTATATAAGATGATTTCTGAATTCCATCCCGTTCTCGGTAGTTATGGTCAGGAGATACCTCTTAAAGGGAAGGAGTAATCTCACAACTACCATTAAGCACCGGATCCATCTCCCAGTCCCCGAAGCGTGTGCCGTCAGCCTCCTGAGGACGGTCATGGATCGATACTCTGTCCAGAATCATGGACTTTCCTGGTGTCCTATAGGCTTTCTGCTGTCTGCTGATGACGACGGTACTTCATACGGTGATGACAGTAATGATGCAGTTCCGACTTTCTCCGTATCTCCTGATATATGCGTTCTTTCGAGATCCGTCTCTCTTTCTTTTGCAGATAGCCCGATATTTGTTCGGGAAACCAGCATTTCTCTTTGAGAAGTCTGAGAGCGTCCTTGACTACCCCGGGCTTCAACAATGTGTTCCTGACAATCCTTTCACGTCTGATCATTGCGAAATCCTATGCGGTTTTGGGGTTGTACTTCCTTAGCAATACAAAATTAATTAATCTTAGGGAGATTTCGGTCTCCTTTTTTATTTTGTATTGTCAGTTGACTTTTTTCACTCATTGGGGGTGCTTCCCACTGGCCGTGGGGCCTTCCCCCAGAGAATCAAGGAAGAGCTTTAATGTGCCTTTAACTTTTGCACTTCGTTTTAGAATCTACAGGAAATAATATACTTTATAGCACTAGTGTCCCATAAAAATGGGAGCTGGTTAAAAATTAAATAAATTAGGCCCATTGAGGTCTGATAGAACATTGAAATTTTGAGATTTAGTTTTGTTGAAGAGATCGACCAAATGAGA
>JAAVGM010000027.1 GCA_014800245.1 Bacteroidales bacterium
ACCACCCCCTTGCCGGTAGCATCATGCATCCCCCTTATAAGATTCGCGAACCTTATGGAATGTATTTGCTGTGTTGGTGTAATGCCATACATCTTCTCGTGAAATGCGAGAAAATCTTCTACAAGGCTATCCAGTTCCTCCTCGCTGCTGTATTGGAGACTGTTCAGATCAAGGTAGAGCACAGGCCAGGGTTCCCAATCCCAATCAATTGAGTCGATGTACAGATTCTTGAACAGATGTCGCTTCCCCTCGAAGAAGCATTTCATTGTGGATAGGAAAAGGCTCTTCCCGAACCGGCGAGGACGACCGAGGAAATAGTATTGCGAACCATCCAAAATTTTATGGATATACCGGGTCTTATCTATGTAGATAAACCCTCCTTCGCGAAGATTCTCGAAGGATTGCTCGCCGATCGGATATTTTACCATTTTCTCCATATCACATCTTTTTTGCAAAGATAGCTTATTTAATCTGTGATTGCAAGTTATGATTTAGTAAAATTATTATCCTTGAAAATCTCCCTCGCTATCTTTCCCCGCCCTTTCTCCGGAAGCCTTTAGGCTTTTGCTGCATTGGATTTTTTATTCTGCGTACATTCCTGCTCCTTCAAGCGTAAGCCGGAGGCTTGAAAAAGTCTCCGCTTGGAATTTATCGTTTCCCGGTTTGAGGAAATGAATAAATCCAAGCGGAGAACTTAAGGCTTTAGCCTAAGCTTATTTCTTCAAAGTGATGTAGATTTTTGCCGGATTATCGTCAGTTTGATCGATTCTCATAGAGTCGATGCTCGACGAAGAGATTTCCGAAAGATCCCCCTCAAATTTTTTGCCATCCACATACACTTCATACCGTGGTTGATCGCCCCCTGTGGAAGAAGTGGAAACCGACATGGATCCATCCTCCGAACGGGAGGTTATCGTTACGGTTGTCTGCGTTTGTCCATCCGCTGTGGTGGAGGTGGAAAAGGATTTAGAAAGGAAACCGTTTTTTCCATTCTCCCCTTGGTCGGTAGTAGCTGATTTCGGAGTTGGCTCAGCCTTGAAACTAACAGGGAGATTGAAATATGAAGCCACCGGTTTGCCATTAACCTCGCCCGGAGTCCATCGGGGCATCAACTTTACCACTCTTTCTGCCTCTGCATCAAGTTCGGGAGAGACTGATCTGACAATCTCCACGTCGCCGATCGACCCATTAGCCTCCACTACGAAGCGAACAATCACCCTTCCTGTGGCGGAACTCCCCTCCGGATATTTTATGTTTTCCTTAAGGAAGTTCATCAAAGCAGACATTCCTCCCGGAAATTCCGCCACTTTATCTACCGCCATAAAAGTTTTGGATTCCTTCTGCGACTTGGATTTTTCCTTCCTTGGAGCCTCCATCGGAGAAGGTGAGGTGGATTTTTCCGACGAAATCTGTTCAGGATTTGAAATGAATTTTGTAATTTTGGCGGATGTTTCAGCCGAGGGGGCTACAAGCGAAGATTCAGCGATGGAATCCATTGCCGAGGCCACTGCCGGCAGATTCATCAACCATAAGGCTGCTCCCAAAGCGGGGAGCAGAAGTAGCGGGCGAAGCATACGGCCGCCACGAACTCTTTTTTGATTGTACATCATGGTGATACGTTTTTTAAGTTTACTATGATTCAGGCTGTTGGCAAGTGACGGGAATCTCGCGCCGACAGCCTTTTTTATTAGCAATAACTGATATTTCCTAATATCAACCCCCGAACTGACCACACAATGGTCTGCCTGATACTCATGCACATTTTTAAGCTCTCTCTGCATCAGCCAAGCAGCAGGATTATACCATTGGAAGATGCCGACAGCCTGCGCAAAAAAGAGATCAAGCCAATGGGCGAGCTTTATATGCGACTGCTCGTGACGAATGATAATTTGAAGGTTTTCTATGGAATCCTCTTTTTGCACCACTATATAGCCTCCAAAACTGAATGGAGCCACATCCTCGCGATCTGTAACGATCACTTTATGTCCTTCTATTTCAAGAATTTTTCCGGTGCGTATTATTTTGAAAATCCTGAAGAAATTAATTGCAGTAGATAGAGCAGCAATAATCATCCCGGCAAGATATACCCATAATAAAATGGATAGAGCAGAATCCGATGTCTCGCTTTTAACGGGTATCTCTCCGAATCCGATCTGTTCGAGCTGCACCACAATCTCCCCCGATCCGCCGGAATGAAGGGTCGGCTTGCTGATGGCAGGGTAAAGAGCAGAGGAGAGAAGCGCCACTGCATAAATGCTCCATAAGAGGAAGCGATTGAGCGACGCATGATTATCCGGAGCCTTTACTAAGCGATATGCCAAGTAAAGAAGCATCAGGATAAGGGCCGAGGCCAAGGAATATGTAAAAAACACACCCATAATCATTCGGAATTTGGTTTCTGTGATCTCTGTTCCACTAAATCGATGATCTCCTTTAGCTCATCAATGCTGATTTTCTCTTCCTCCACCAAAGCCGAGACTGCTGAACGGTAGGAATTGTTGAAGAAGGTTGCGATAAGTTCCTTTAAAGATTTGTCGCGAAATTGTTGCTCCTCGGCCAAAGGGTGGTAGCGGTAGGAACCACCCACCGCCTCATGTCCGATATACCCTTTCTCCTCCAGATTTCTTACTGTGGTGGATACGGTGTTGAAATGAGGCTTGGGGTCGGGATAATATTGCAGCATCTCTCGGACAAACATAGGTCCATGATTCCAAAGCAATTTCATAATCTCCAGCTCCTTCTCTGTTATGGCAAGAGGCTTGCGCCCTCCTCGTTTTAGATTCATCTCTATAAATTTTGAATACTTACTTTATCTTCGACAGCAAAGGTATAACTAATTTTTTAGTTATGCAAACTATTTCTTTAGTTTTGTGAAAAATTATTATTTCAGTTGATAATTCAGCTATTCTTCTCCGGCTAACTTCTATTTGCAGAGAAGTAATTTGCTATCTCCATAAAAATGAGTTATATTTGCAACGCCATTATAAACCTAACCTAAAAAACTAACAATATTCATTAACAATACTCATCATGAGTAAAATTCTTAACCTTACATCCTCCTTGCTTATCTTGGCTGGAGGAACAGCCGTTGGAGTATATGCAACTGAAGAGAATGCCAACTCCGGTGAAAAACCTACGGCATACGCCGTATCCAATGCTCATCTCGACACGCAATGGAATTGGGACGTTCAGACCACAATCAGTAATCATATCCGAAACACCATAAACCAGAATCTATTTCTGCTTTCACATTATCCCGATTATGTATTCAACTTTGAAGGGGGCGTGAAATATGCCTGGATGAAGGAATATTATCCCAGGGAATTTGAGATGGTGAAGGATTATATCCGCAAAGGACGTTGGCATGTGAGCGGAGCAAGCTGGGATGCTAACGATGTGATCGTTCCATCAGTGGAATCACAGATAAGAAATATAATGCTCGGTCAAAACTTCTATCGCAATGAGTTGGGAGTGGAGAGCACCGACATCTTCCTTCCCGACTGCTTCGGCTTTGGATATACTCTCCCCACCATCGCGGCCCACTGCGGGCTCATCGGTTTTTCATCCCAGAAACTTGGTTGGAGACAGAACGACTTCTATCCCTCCGGAAGAATCCCTTTCCCTATCGGACTCTGGCAAGGAGTGGATGGCTCGCGCATAATGATGGTGCATGGCTACGACTACAACACACGCTTTGACGGCAGCGACCTCTCATTGAATAAAGAACTCCTCAACCGAGCCTCAAATTCACCCTTAAGGAAGACCTTCCGTTATTACGGCACAGGCGATATCGGTGGCTCGCCGACAATGGCATCAGTTGAATCCGTGGAGAAGGCTCTTGCCGGAGAAGGACCGTTGAAAGTTATCAGCGCAGAGAGCGACCGTCTTTACCGCGATTATCTACCATACGAAAACCATCCCGAACTCCCCGTATTCGACGGCGAATTGCTTATGGATGTGCATGGCACTGGCTGTTACACATCTCAAGCAGCAATGAAACATTACAACCGCAGCAACGAACAGCTCGGGTATGCAGCTGAATGTGCTGCGACAGCCGCGGCGCTTCTGGCCGGTTCGCCATATCCCGGCAATCAGCTTACAGAGGCTTGGCGACGCATGATATGGCATCAATTCCATGATGATCTGACCGGTACGAGCATTCCGCGTGCCTACGAATTTTCTTGGAACGATGAACTTCTCACGCTCAAACAATTCGGGAATCTCCTAAGCGATGCCGCAGAGCGTGTGGCCGCCACTCTCGACACAAGAGTGAAAGGGGTGCCGGTGGTTCTCTTCAATCCTTTAGGACATAAGGTGACACAGATAGTCGAATTCTCTGTTCCAGCTTCCCGACTTCCTGAAAAAGCAGTGGTGAAGGATCATGAAGGCAAGGAGGTGAAATCACAGGTGGTAGGGTATTCCGATGGTAAAGCTGCTCTCCTCATAGAGGCAACCCTCCCGGCGGCCGGGTTTGCTGTGTATGATGTTTCTCTTCAAGGAAATGGGAAGGAACTCAAGCAGCAGAATGTGGAGAAAGTTGAGAATAGTGTATATGACATCACCTTTAATCGGGCAGGCGATATTATCTCCTTGACCGATAAAAGAACGGGACGCCAGTTGGTGAAGGGTGGTAGAAGCATCGGTCTTGCCATCTTCCCCGACAACCGTTCCGACTCATGGCCCTCCTGGGAGATAATGAAATCCACCCTCGACACAGATCCTCTCCGCCTTTCAGATCCGGCAGAAATCTCCATGATAGACCGTGGTCCGTTGCGCACCACTATCAAAGTGAGCCGAGGGCATGGGGATTCAAAAATTGAGCAATATATCCGTCTTTATGAAGGTGAATTGGCCGACCGTATAGATTTCGATAATGTCATTGATTGGGCATCACCACACACTCTTCTGAAAGCTGAATTCCCTTTGACCATAGCCGACAAGGAAGCCACCTACGACTTAGGTGTAGGTACAATCCGACGCGGAAACAATATCCCCACAGCTTATGAAGTGCCTGCACAGCAATGGGCGGATCTCACAGACGCTTCCGGCGACTATGGTTTGACTGTAGTTAACAATTCAAAATATGGATGGGATAAACCTGACGATAATACCTTGCGTCTTACTCTTCTGCACACCCCAGGAACGCGCCGGAACTACCGTCATCAGAATATGCAGGATTTGGGACATCATGAGTTTTCTTATTCTATCATAGGTCATGAAGGCGCCCTGCGTCAGGAGGAGGCTTCGCGCGATGCGGCGGCAATCAATCAGCCTGTCAAAGCCTTTGTCACTGACCGTCACGCAGGTAAAGGGCGCAGTTATTGGCTTGCCGGAACCGATGCCTCGAATGTGGATATCAAAGCCCTCAAACGAGCTGAGGATGGCGACGGATATGTGGTGCGCGTTTATGAGACAGCCGGTCAACCAGCCGAAGCTCTCCTTAACTTCGCCCTTCCTGTGAAAGCCGCTGCGATTGCCGACGGAACCGAAAAGATCCTTTCTAAGTTACAACCCACTGACGGCAAATTGCCCGTTTCTCTGAAAAAGAATGGGATTGGCACTTATCGTGTATGGTTTGATCTCCCGGCAGAAGAACGTGTAGCTATGGCATCTGTGGCTATCCCTTATAATACAGCCTCGATGACCTATAATGATTTCCGCACCACAGGTGATTTTGCGGGAGGATATAGCTATGCAGCGGAGTTAGTGCCCGACACTCTTCATTCTGCGGGTGTGGATTTTGTGCTTAATCCGGGTATCCATGAGAATGTTCTGCTCTGCTCCGGCGACACTATCCAGCTACCTGCAGGAAAGTGGAACAAACTCCATTTGCTTGTCGCAGCTGCCGGCGAGGATGATCTGCAAGGAGATTTCAAGGTAGGGAAGGAGAATGTCTCTCTCAGCGTGCCGTCATATACGGGATTTGTGGGGCAGTGGGGACATACCGGACACACCGAACCTTTATTCAAGCCTGAGCGTGTGGCCTATACCGGAACCCATCGTCATTCTGCTCAAGGAGATGAGCCATACGAATACACCTATATGTTCCATCAGACAGTGGATATCCCTCGGGGAGCCACCACATTGATAGTGCCCGACAATCAGAATATTGCTCTCTTCGCTGCTACAGTTTCAAATGATGAGGGTTATTCCTTTGAGGCAGCGGCTCCTCTTTTCAACACTCTCATTGTGGATTCTCCTGCAAAGAAGGGAGGCAAAGAGGATGTATTGGTACGCCGTAATATTCTACAACCGGAGATGCTGATAGGATGTTCGGGATATGTAGTGGATTCAGAGCGACCGGAATATCTGATCGATGGGGATGCCACTACCAAATGGTGTGATGTGGCAGGAATCCCTTCAACAGTTGACTTTGATTTAGGAGAGGAAAAAACTCTGACCGGATGGCGCATAGTGAATGCAGGAAGAGAGAATCCCGGATATATCACCTCCGGATGTTATCTGATGGGTCGCAACTCACTCAACGAGGATTGGCACACACTCGATGCCTTGGCCGGAAACCGTCGCAATGTAGTGGAGCGCAAATTTGAAGCCCCACAATCAGTGCGCTATCTCCGCCTGATGGTGACGACACCGACCCAGGATCCTACCTCCAACGATACACGTATCTACGAGCTGGAGGTTTATTAATAGAATTATATAGTAAAAGTGAGGCTGTGTCAATTTGACACAGCCTCTTTTGCTTAATTTTTTTGAGGGGGAGTTCTGCAACACCCTCTCTCATATTCCTTACCTCCATAACGGTTCTTTCTCCCATCTTACAGGAAAACCATACTTTGCAAGCGGAATATCCGGAAATAGCGAACATATATGTTTGACAGCATTGGAAAATCCATGTTGAAAATTTACTGCCTTGCATAGGTAAGCAATGGCACAGATTACCGCGTATGGCTTCTTCTTTTGTATCTCCGTAAGTTCTCCATTAAGCCAAGCATTTCGTCTTCCCTTTGGGTCAATAATCTTTTTGCCAAGGCTTCTATTCCATAATCTCGAATGGTGAGCAACGATATTTCTCATAAGAGATATAACCTCAATCCAGTTGGAAAAGTCTTTTGAGGAATACAGACCGAAGTCATTGGCAACCGCAGACCGTTGTGGCAACTGACTTTTCAGATTCTTATACATTTTTGAAAGAGTTCCGAAAGTTGCCACTTCAATAATCAGCCATGCATCAGGGTTATCCCCTGATAAGGAATTGCAATCCCAATCAGGATGTTCTGAGATATATTTTTTTGCGAACGGTTCGGTACTACGTTCAAACTCATACTTCAGATCAAGGACAAAATCTTGGTGACGTTTTTTATCCTCAAATAAATTAGAATCAAGATACCACAAGCCGTTTCCGGCGGCTCTCGACATGTGGTCGATGATTTTGGCTCTGAGTGCAACTTCAATAGTTTCAATGGCATCAAAAAGAATCACCCGGAGTTGATGGTCAAATGCATATCTCCCGATTATGGTAGAGAAAGTAGTACCATCCTTAAAAACACCGTCAGAATCGACCTCAATCAAATCTCTCCAATAATATTTAAGTCGTGAATAACTGACACGGGAAAACAAATCGGTGGCCGCTTCCTTATCAGGAAACGACATACCTTTTTGTTGGAGATATTTTATGTGTTCGTCTATCGAACGAGGTAATTGGTTCATAATATAAAAGAAGTGACCCGCCAGCAGTTCTACGGGATGCTAACGGGTTCGGTTATCTTTGACTCGGTTGAAACCGATAGTCGCTTTATTTTGATGTGCAAAGCTACTATTTTTTTCTCATCTGTGCAATAATAACACTGAGAATTTTGAGAATTTAACAAAAAAAGTTTAACCAAAGGAGTCCAAGGAAGATTTTCTCTTAACTTTCCGACGATACCGATGATTTTCTACCCATTGGATAGGGGGATTAACAAAATAATTTGTAATTTTGCATTTGAAATTTGGAGGGTGCACGGCGCACTCGCGCAGAGCTGAGTGATATAACCGATATGTCGCAGGATATTGTTCCGCTGTTATATCAAAGTGGTTATCTCACATTGAAGGATTATGATAAAGAGACTGAAGAGTATATTCTTGGATTCCCTAATCAGGAAGTGAACAAAGCCTTCTGGTCATCATTGTCAAAGCATATTCTGAATTTAAGATAAATCTCCCGAAGAAGCTTTGGCACAAATTTTTGAAAAGGAATATTATCTTCCTTATTTATCCTCTAAGCGAAAAATCTATCTTATAGGCGTAGATTTCTCTACTAAAACACGCACCATTGAAAGTTGGAAGATTGAAGAATATATTAGATGATTTGTATTGTATTGATTTCAGAGCTGAGATAGACATATTATTGTTGGGATAATTAAAGTTATTATTGGGATAATTAAAGGAGAAAAAGGAATCGCGGGTCTTAATCAATTAAGACTTTTCGCCGATTGGCACCCCATCCGCGCTTAGCCAAGCCTTGAGGCTTATTCGCGCCACCCTTCAAAAATTATTTTTTAATCCCTCATCGTGATTAACCGAACAGTTCGGAATGGGAGCCGAGACGCAATACACCAATCTGTTTCTCTGTCTCATCAATCCATATAAGCAAAAAATCTCCTTCGACATGACACTCCATACAGCCGGCATAATTTCCTGTAAGCATATGAGGCCTGTTTATTTCAGGAATTGGTTCCTCGTCACGGAGTTTACGAAGAATCTCCGCAACCTTCTCCATTTTCTTGGGTTGGTTGCGGAATCGCTTGACATCTTTCTTGTATTGGGTAGAGAATCGAAGTTCCTTCATAACCCCATTGATTTATACATGGCCTCTACACTTGACACATCAAGCGGGCCTTGTAATTTTCCTGCCTTTGCTTCCTCCAAAGCTGCCTTTGTTTCTGCATTTGGCTCGGTATAAGCAATGTCGAGAAGTGCGCACTCCACGAAGTTGTTAAGGCTGCGGTTCTGACGCTTAGCCATCTGTTTAAGGCGTTCGATAAGATCCACCGGCAGACGGAAGCTTTGGGCTTTTTTCTGTATTGCAATATTCATAGTGAGTTCTTTTGTGTGCAAAGTTAATGCATTTGTATTACATTAACAAATCATATTTAAAAATAGTTTTTGGGCTTTGTTTTATGTCTAACTACATATTATGAAAAAGAGGTTGTATCTATTTGACACAACCTCAATGGTTTACAATTGATATTCAATGGTAAAAATGGTTTACGCTCCCACAATCTCAGGAGGGAGAACGGGCATTGCCCCTTTCTGGGTGCAGACAAAAGCTGATGTACGCACTGCTTTGTCGTGAGCCTCTTTCACTGTCTTGCCCTGAAGGATAGAGGCTATGAAAGCAGCTGTGAAGGAATCGCCTGCACCAACAGTATCAGCCACCTCGACTTTCGGAGTCGGAAGGAAACTTACATTGCCGGGAGTGAAGACATAGCTGCCATTCACGCCGCAAGTGAGTATAAGCATCTTAAGATTATACTTGCCCAAAAGAATCCAACACTTATCCTGAAGATCGATTCCGGGATAACCGAACATTCGGCTCACAATCACCAATTCCTCATCATTGATCTTCAAGATATTGCAACGCTCCATGGAATTCTCCAGAATTTCCTTGGTGTAGAATCCCTGGCGGAGGTTGACATCAAACACGATCAGAGGATCATTCTCTTCCGGAATTGCATCCAAGAATTTATTGATAGTCTCCCTCGACACAACATTACGCTGAGCCAACGAACCGAAACAGATAGCAGAAGTTTCCTTTGCAAGCTCCTCAAGTTCGGGAGTGAAACCAATATTATCCCAAGCCACATTCTCCTTGATATCATACACCGGCACACCATTCGGATCAAGCTCCACCTGCACTGTCCCCGTAGGATAGGGAACGGTCTGGAGGATATACTTCACATTCTGACGATCGAAATTCTCCACAAGTTCTTTGCCAAGAGGATCATCACCAATCGCGCTGCATGCGCGGCTGTCGAGCCCAAATTGAGATACATGGTAAGCAAAATTTGCGGGTGCGCCCCCGATCTTCTTACCCTCCGGGAGGACATCCCAAAGAGCCTCACCCATGCCAACTACTTTCATATTATTTTTCATGTTTTCTAAATTTTATTTTGCGTTTTTGATTTTAAGAGTATAGAATGCGAGATAGAGCACGCCGAGAGTCATCACAGCCACAGCTCCTGCTACGCCCACTGCATCCTGGGCAAAACCCATGCAGAGAGGGAAGATCGTGCCGCCGAAGAGACCCATGATCATCAGACCCGACACCTCGTTCTTCTCATTCGGCTGACGGTTGAGAGCCTGAGCGAACACCACGCTGAAGATATTGGAGTTTCCGAAGCCGATGCAGGCTATGGCGCAGAGCACGAGAGTCTGGGAAGCGGCGACGAAGAGACCGATCATTCCAAGAAGCATGCAGAACACACTGAAAGCGAAGAACGACTTAGCCGACATCTTGGCGAGGATGAATGATCCGAGCAAGCAGCCGCCTGTGCGGAAATAGAAATATATCTGAGTTCCAATTACAGCCTCCTCCACGCTCAAGCCAAACTTCTCGCTGAGAATCTGGGGAGCGAAAGTGTTGGTGCCGACATCAATTCCGACATGACACATGATTCCGACGAAGCAGAGCAGAACAAACGGTATGCGGAGCAGAACGATACATTCTTTAAAGCCCGTCACCTTGTCCGGTCGTTCCTCCTCGATGGGAGTTGCGCCTAAAGCTGCGATTGAGAGGAGACATACGGCAGCAAAGATCGGGAAAAGCACTCTCCAACCAAGTCCCAGGGTGGGCATCATTGCCGCTGCGCCCCAAGCCATAAGATAAGGAGCCAAGAGAGAAGCCAAGGCCTTTACAAACTGACCGAAAGTAAGGGTCGATGCAAGGCGAGCTGGATTGATCAGACCCGATACAAGAGGATTGAGGGAGGTCTGCATCACTGCGTTTCCGATTCCAAGCAGGGAGAATGCAATCAGCATTGTATAATAGCCGGAATCAAAGATGGGGATTATAAGCGACACAAGAGTGAGAAGAAGAGAGAAGAGCACGGTCTTCTTTCGCCCGATCTTATTCATCAGCATCCCTGTGGGCACAGAGAAGATAAGAAACCAGAAGAACACGAGCGAAGGGATGAATCCGGCCTGCGCGCTGGAGAGATTGAGGTCGGCCTTCACAAAGTTGGTGGCGGATCCGACGAGATCCACGAAGCCCATAGAGAAGAAGCAGAGCATCACGGGGATAAACTGCATCAGCATGCTCTTGGGGGCATTGACATTTTTTACGGGTGTTGCCATATCTGTTGAGTCAAGGATTATCAATTGGCGTTAAGGGAATAAATTTCAAGATTGGAGATTTTTGCATTTCCTTCCGAACTGAACGAGATTGAAGAATAGGGCTCATTGGGGAATACAAGATTTGTCATTGCATATCTCCCGTCTTTAGCAAACATTTCGATAGAAGATCGGTCGATAAACATATTCACGCTTGTCTTTCCACCCTCAGTGAAAGTCGGGCTCACGGTTACAGCCGGGAAATCATGGCTGAAATCGGAAATGCCGGCCTGTGTGCGGTTGAAAGCTATGGTATTGTCTGCCGGATTATAGGTGATCACCACCTTCTCATTCAGTTTGTTGGAAAGAGTGACTAACACTTTGGCATTATTCTTTGCCTCAATATCGAAAGCCACTTCGCATATTCCGTCATTTGCTGAGGGAAGAGCAATAGATGATCCCTTTTTCCCTGCATTGATGCTTTTGCCTTTCACGATAGTTTTGTCGCGGAGCTTCAAAGTCTCGGGAGAAGGAGTGGAGGCAAGGTATATCTGACCGTCAGCGCCCTCGAAAAGAGATAGATCGCGCGGAAGAGTGTTTGCGCTTCTGAACTGCATTGTCGGAACTTCGTTGGCATACTCCCAATTGCTCATCCATCCGATGGCAGTGCGACGGCTGTCGGGGGCATCGCTCCATGTTACGGTGGCATAATGATCCTTTCCATAATCCATCCACTTTGTAGGGATTTTGCCGGATGCATCTGTATCAGCCGTGAATTTCTTGCCGTCGAAATCGCCGATGAAATATTGAGTGGCGCTTCCTCCGAACGGACCGCCCGGATTGAGATTTACGAGAAGCACCCATTTTTTCTTCCCGTTGATTTCAAGAGGGAAAAGGTCGGGACATTCCCATACGCCATCCTGTGCGCCGATCCCCTTTCCGAAAGCCGATTGGAGAGTCCATTCCTTAAGATCGGGGGAAGTGAGGAAAAGTATCTCCTTGTCGAGAGCATGAGCCAGCACGATATTCCATTCCTTAGTTTCGGGATTCCAGAACATATTCGGGTCGCGGGCTTCGCTTTCAAGGGTGAACACCGGGTTGCCGGGATATTTTGTGAAAGTCTTGCCATTGTCGGAGCTATGGGCAAGGCTCTGCATCTGGCTTGTGCCGGCCGAGGTGAAAAGCGCCACAACCTCATCCTTGCCAAAGCCGGCGCTGTTCTCGGTATCCACTGCACTCGAACCGGAGAAGATCGTGCCGATTCCGTCGGGCTCGATGGCTGCAGGGTGATGGTTCCAATGAATAAGATCGGGAGATGATGAGTGTCCCCAAGTCATATTCTGCCATTTGGATCCGTAGGGATTCCATTGGTAGTAGAGATGCCATTCCCCGTCTTTATAGAACATACCGTTCGGATCGTTCATCCATCCATAAAGGGGAGTGTGATGAAATGCGGGTCGATATTTTTCTGTGTTGGTCGCATCGAATGAGTCGCCAAGGGTCAAGGCATCCCAGCAAGCCTGTTCTTTCACTTCTCCAAGCGGCGAGTATTCGTTATTGGAAAAGATTTCAAGCACCACGTTGTGCCCTTTATAGGGTGAGAGATCAAAAGGCACGCTATAGTCCACCTTCGATTTGGCAAGGCGCACAAAGAAAGTGCGGTCGAGCTTTCCATCCACAAGAAGATTAACCCTTGCATCGGCTATCGCTTCCTCCACAGGCATCATAAGATAGCGGGCGTCGCCCTCTACGCGGACAAGCGTGTTATTGACACTCAGGTGTTCCACTTTCACTCCGTCGCCGGCCATCGAGCCGAGCGAGGATGCGAAGAGCATGGGTGCCATTAGAATATATTTCCTTATTTTCATCATATCAGACTTTATTATTGTTTTAATTTGATCTCTCTTTAGGTTAAACGACAGCTATTGCGCTGAGGTTTCTGATTGTCTGGAAAGTTGTGTTTTTTTAAGAAACCCCTCTCCCGCCGAAGCGGGGAGAGAGGAAAAATCTACTAACAAACCTAACTTTACTAACCTATGCAATCTTTGTTCTTGCTGAATTGCATCGCAAAGATAATATAATGATAGAGATAATAGGTATAAGAGAAGTTGCATAGGTTATCAAAAATGTTGCATCGCACCAAATTTTAAACCCAATGATTGTTTTTTTATAGCGAAAATTTATTAATTTTGCTGAAAATCAAAATCTAACCGATGAATTTACTCAGAAAGATATTTAGTGGGGTATGTCTCGCATTATGTGCAAGTGTCCTGTTTTCGGGGTGTGGATACAATAAAAATAGCAAAAAATACCGTATCGGAGTGGCACAATGCAGCGACGACGACTGGCGCAAGAAGATGAATGAGGAGATAGAGCGCGAGGTTATGGTCCGTTCGGATGTGGAGGTGGAGATCCGTTCGGCTGATGACAATAATGAGAAGCAGATTTCCGACATTCAATATTTTCTTGATAATGATTTCGACATAATCATTGTTGCTCCAAATGAGGCCGATGCCATTACTCCTATAATAAAGAAAGCTTACGACGGTGGAACTCCCGTGGTATTGTTCGACCGGAATATAAATGGCGATAGCTTCACGGCATGGCAAGGAGCCGATAATTTGGAGATTGCGCGTTCCGCTGCCGATTATGCCGCCGGAATGGAAGAAGAACGCAGAGGCACGGGAAAGATTCTGGAGTTGCGCGGTCGTCCCGGCTCCACTCCGGCGCGTGATCGCAACGCCGGATTTGTGGAGAGGCTGGCTCGATATCCGCAATTGGAGATTGTCGCATCTGCTGATGGTAAGTGGACATATGATGACGCTCTTCTCGTGATCGACTCTTTATATAAAGAGCATCCGGATGTGGATATCGTCTATGCCCATAACGACCGTATGGCTCTCGCAGCCTCTGATGCGGCTCGCAAACGTGGGATTCATCCAAGAATCATCGGAATAGATGCGGCTCCATCCATAGGAATAAAGGGGGTGAACGAAAAGGCTATTGATGCCACTTTCCTTTATCCCACTGATGGATACCGCCTGATTCGGACAGCTTTGGCTATTCTGGAAGGAGATAAATATGAACGCATAGTCAAGCTCCCTTCATCCGTGGTGGATAAGCATAATGCGGAAATCCTGCTTATTCAGAACGATGCAATGAGGGAGGAAACCTCCAAACTGAAAGTGCTTAAGGGGGAGATAGATGAATATATGGAGCTGCATTCGGTGCAGACCTCCTTTTTCTATGCTATGATAGCCATCCTTCTCCTTTTTGCCATCCTTCTCTTCTTCATTCTGAGGATGTATTGGATCAATCGGCGTCATCAGCGTCAGTTGGAAGAACATAATCGTATTGTGGAGGAGGAACGTGACAAGCAGGAATATCTTAATCAGGAATTGGAGAAAGCCACGCAGTCGAAGTTGGTGTTCTTCACCAATGTCTCCCACGATCTCCGCACTCCGCTGACGCTCATAGCGCAGCCCGTAGAAGAGGTGCGTCAAGCTTCCAACCTTACTCCCGAGCAGAAGAATCTGATGAATATTGCCAATAAGAATGTCAAGATTCTTCAGCGTTTGATAAATCAGATTCTTGACTTCAGGAAATTTGAAAATGGCAAACTCAATCTGCATCTCGCGGAGGTGGATTTCGGCTCATTGATGATGGAGTGGGCTGATTCTTTCCGTGGATTAGCGCGTCAAAAGGATATTCATTTCAATGTAAAGGTGGAGGAAGGTTGTGAGTGTCATCTTGCCATTGACGCAGAGAAGATGGAGCGTGTATTCTTCAATCTTGTTTCCAATGCCTTCAAGCATACTCCTGCCAACGGAAGCATTGAAATATCATGCCGTTGCGATGGAAAGAGGCTCGTTTTCAGTGTGGCTGATACAGGCGAAGGGATTCCGGCCGAAGATCTCGGAAAGATATTCGAACAGTTTTTTCAGGTGGAGCAGGTGCGCCCCAAGGGTTCCGGAATCGGGCTCACTCTTACCAAGGCATTTGTGGAATTGCATGGAGGGGAGATAACGGTGGATAGCCGGCAGGGGAAGGGATCCCTCTTTGTTGTCGCCATTCCGGTGAAGCATGTGGAAAAGCAGAGGGATAGCCAGCCTATATATAATGAGAAGGATGTTCTTGCGGAGGTGGCTCCGGTGGAGGATGTGGTGCAGGTAGTCGCGCCGGAAGATTCCGACAAGCCGATGCTTCTTTTCATTGAGGATAATGAAGATATGCGTAAGATGGTGGGTTCTCTTCTTGGCGATGAATATAATGTGGCTCTCGCTCCGAATGGGAAGGAGGGATTGAGAATGGCTGCCAAATATATTCCGGATATTGTGGTGTCGGATGTGATGATGCCGGTGATGGATGGAATGGAATGTTGTCGCCGTATCAAAGAGGAGGTGAGCACATCGCATATCCCTGTGCTTCTTCTCACGGCTTGCACTATGGATGAGCAGAAAGCCGAGGGGTATGAAAGCGGCGCCGACGGCTATCTTTCCAAACCCTTCAATGTGGAAGTGCTGAGAGCAAGATGTAGGAATCTTATTGCCAATAGAAAGAGAATTAAGAATCTTTGGAAATCGGAAGGGGTGGAATCAGGTTTTTCATCCGGAAAAGAGAAACCTTCATCCGGAAAAGATAAAAAGGAGACCCCGGCGAATGGCGCAAATGAAAAGGAAACGGTAAAGAAGCCGAAATTAGGAAGTGATGTCGGTCCGTTGGATAATGAATTTTACAATCGTTTCTTGGCGAAAGTTGAGGCAGAGATGGGCAATTCGGATCTGAATGTCGATCTTCTGGCTTCGGAATTGGGCTTAGGTCGTTCGCAATTCTATCGCAAGATAAAGGCATTGACCAATTATTCCCCCGTGGAGCTTCTTCGCCGTCTCCGATTGCAGCGTTCGCGTCATCTTCTGACCACTACCGAGAAGAGCGTTTCCGAGATAGCATACGAAGTAGGATTCTCCACACCCGCCTATTTCACCAAATGTTTCCGCGACTGTTTCGGCAAAACCCCTTCTGAATTAAGAGAAGAATTGGGTGCATGATTTAGAGTTTGTCGCATCCCATATAATTATTGTTGCATCGCGCTGTTTATTATAGCCGATGCAACAATTTTTATATGCCGAACCATACATTATATATAATTTTGTGGCAGAAATTTAAAACCAACCAATTATTAGATCATGAAAAAAACAATGCTCACCGCAATTCTGATGCTCTTCGCAGCTGTAGTGGCTCAGGCTCAGAATCTGACAGTGCATGGAACTGTGATCTCCCGTAACGACGGAGAACCCCTCATCGGGGCAACTGTCCTTTCGGATGCCACCAAGAATGGTGTCGCCACCGATCTTGACGGAAACTTCACTCTATCTGTGCCGGAAAACTCAACTCTTACATTCTCCTACATCGGCTACCAGCCCACCACTCTGAAAGCCGAGGCTAACATGACAGTGTATCTCGACGAACTTTCCGATCTTCTCGATGAAGTTGTCGTTACCGGTTACACTGTTCAGCGCAAAGCCGACCTTACAGGAGCTGTTTCAGTGATGAACATGAAAGAGCCTTTGAGCGAAAACTCCGGAAACATCATGAATTCTATGGCAGGAAAGCTTCCCGGTGTGAATGTAGTTCCCGACGCAGCCCCGGGCGGTACAGGATCAATCCGTGTGCGTGGTATGTCAACTGCCAACTCAAGCAATGATCCTCTTTATATCATTGACGGCGTTCCCACTGACAATATCAACTGCATCAACCCCTCTGATATCGAATCGATGCAGGTGCTGAAAGATGCCGCTTCCGCTTCAATATACGGTTCGCGTGCGGCAAATGGTGTTGTGATCATCACCACAAAGCATGGCAAGGGCGACCGCCTCACGGTTAATGTCAATTATGCCGTGTCTGCACAGACAATCGCAAAACGTTACGATGTAATGGATGCAGAGCAGTGGGGTCAGGCCTATTGGATGGCGTCAAAGAACTCCGGCATTAAACCCTCTCATATCCTTTATGGCGACGGCCCGACTCCGGTGCTCCAGAAATATGCCGACGGAAACCCCAACTTCCCTACAACCAGCACCGACTGGCAGGATGAGGTTTACCGCACAGCCTGGACCAACAACCTCACAGCATCTGTGGCTAACAACACTGAAAAAGGATCTGTCCTTTTCTCTGCCAACTATATCAACCAGAACGGTAATATCCAGGATACATTCTACGAGCGTTTCTCCGGTCGTGTCAACTCTCGCTTCGACATCAACAAATATGTATCGGTAGGGGAGAACCTCCTTGTGGCACGTTGGACCAACCGTGGTATGGATGTAGCCGGCGACCGCGGTATCCCCTTCACCGCACTCTCGCAGATGCCCGCACTCTCTGTAAAAGGTATCGACGGCGCTTGGACCAATCCGATGACCCTTATCAAATCCGACCTTGCAAACCCCGTGCAGCAGATTGCAAACGCAGCCGATAACTCTTCCGCTTCATGGAGAATCCTCGGAAACGCTTTCCTTGAAGTGAAGCCGATCGAGGAGCTCACCCTCAAGACCAACATCGGTATCGAGCATTCTCAATATCTCAATCAGCAGCTCAATCGCCGCATCAACCCCAACGATGTCAATTCAGTAGGGGAGCAGTATGGTCAGGGCGACACCTGGACTTGGACAAACACAGCTTTCTATAACAAGACATTCGTTGAGAAGCATCATCTTTCAGTGCTTCTCGGAACAGAAGCCATCGGCTATACCTTCAAGGATCTCAGCGCATCCCGCACTGATTACGCTTTCGAAGACACCGACTATATGCAGATCGGAGCCGGAACAGGCACCCGCAACAACGGCGGCGGCAAGACACAGTGGAGCGTATTCTCCCTCTTCGGAAAGGTTGACTATAACTTCGACGACCGTTATCTCGCCTCATTCACAATCCGCCGCGATGAAAACTCTCGCTTTGCCAAAGGTCATCGTTCAGGTGTGTTCCCCGCATTCTCTTTGGCATGGCGCCCCACAGCTGAGGCTTTCTGGGCTGAAAACGATATCCTCACCGATATGAAGATCCGCTATTCATGGGGTCAGAACGGTAACGCAAATATCCCCTCGCTTTATCCCGCCTACTCCACCTATATCTTCAATACAGGAAACGGTGCGTATGACATCGCCGGAACCAACTCTTCCACCACATCCGGTATAACTCTTGCCGCTACCGGAAATCCCGATCTCAAATGGGAGACCACCACTCAGAATAACATCGGTATCGACCTGCAGTTCTTCCATGGAGCCCTCGCTCTTTCAGCCGACTACTATGTGAAGAAAACCACCGACATGCTCACCATTCCGCCGGCACTCGACGTGGCAGGTGAAAATGCTGCAACATGGCTCAACACAGGCTCTATGCGTAATAACGGTTGGGAGATCACTCTCGCCTACAACTCTCCAACATACGGCGACTTCTCTTGGAACGGTTCTATCAATATTTCACAGTATAAGAACAAGCTTCTCAACCTCAACAATCGTCAGGAGTTCATCGGAGGTGATTCGCGTCTTGTTCCCGGCAAGCCGATGGGTATCTACTACGGATATGTATGCGACGGTATCTTCCAGTCGATGGAGCAGGTGGCTAACCACGCCAACCAGCAGGGCGCAGCTCCCGGTCGCCTCATCTATCGCGACCTTAACGGCGACGGCGTGATCTCTGATGCCGACCGCTGCTATATCGGTAATCCCAACCCGGATCTGTCAATGGGTATCAACCTTGCATTCAAGTATAAGGCCTTCACCCTTGATATGTTCTTCGCCGGCGATTTCGGTCAGGACATCATCAACAGCATGAAGGGTCAGCTCTACAGCTTCGGACGCGCAAACACCAACACCAACCACGCAGCCGATATCCTCAATGCATGGACTCCGGAGAACACCAACACTGACATTCCGGCTCTCTCGCTCACCGATGCCAACAACGAGTCGCGTTTCTCAACCTATTATGTGGAAAACGGATCTTATATGAAGATGAAATATCTCAAGCTTTCATACACTCTTCCGCGCCACATCACTGAGAAATTCGCTTGCGAAAACCTCAATGTCTTCGCTCAGGTGGAAAATGTGTTCACTATGACCAAATATAAAGGTCTTGATCCTGAGATTCTTCCCGGCGGATATGGTTCGCTTGTGGATAACGGAGCATACCCCCGTCCGCGTACATTCACTTTCGGTGTTAACTTCCAATTCTAATCTACAAAGATGAAAACTATCAAAACTATCATAAAGAGATCAATGTTCGCGATGGCTTTTATGGCCGCCGGCATGGGTGCTGTTTCTTGCGACAGCCTTCTCGATACAAAGCCTCAGGGCACTTTTACTTCCGAGCAGATCGGCGATGACGAGGCCGTTGACCTCATGACCTCTGCCTACGCCACTCTCCTCTGCCATTATTTCGGCAACAATGAATCTTTCGCCGGCCCGATCAACAACTGGGTGTTCGATATCCGTTCAGACGATGCTCAGAAAGGTGGCGGCGAACTTGGATACGAGGTTTATATGCATGAGTTCTCTATAGGAAATGTGCAGAGCGATAACCCCATCCTCGATTTCAAATGGCGCAACAACTATTTCTCGATCGCTCGTTGCAACACAGCTATCCGCGCCCTCAAGGCTGCCGGAAACCTTTCGGATGAGAGTCGCAAGGCATATGTGGCTGAGATGAAGACCCTGCGTGCATATTATTACTTCGATATGTATCGCATCTTCAAGAAATTCCCTTATTTCGACGAAAATGTCACCGACCCTTCAAGCGTGAGCGCGAATGAATACACTCGCGATGAGATTGCCGATTTCATCAAGCAGGATCTTGTGGAGGCATTCAATGATAATGTCGAAAGCCAGAGCGATCCGGGTCGTTTCAACAAGTATGTGGCGGCTGCAGTGCTTGCCCGTGTGGCTCTTTTCACCCATGATTTCGCCACAGCTGAGAAATATGCCGACGAGGTGATCAAGAGCGGACAGTATGACCTGTATCCCAACTTCCTCGACATGTCGAAGCCGGAGATGAATAATCAGTATGAGTCTGTGATGGCCGTGCAGTTCTCTTCTGCCAATAATCCCGACCAGTTTAACTTCAACAACTGTCTTAACTGCACAGTTTCTGAGGGGGATGTATATGGTAATGGCGACGACTTCTATACAGGTTCGCAGGATCTTGTCAACGCATTCCGCACTGACGAAAGCGGTCTCCCTTATCTTGATCCCGCCAATGCTCCTTCAGCCAACCTTGATCGCGCCGACTATCCCGGCAACGTCGATCCTCGCGTCGATTTCACATTCGGACGCATCGGTATGCCTTGGAGAGGATATCAGTATAATGAGAAATGGTGTCGCAACCTCAACAACTATAGCCAGTATTCAGGAAAGAAGCCTTATCCATCACCCGATAGCCCGTATGTCACAGTGGGTATCGTGCCTTGGGGTGCAAGTTCGCTCAACTATATCATCATCCGCTATGCCGATGTGCTTCTCATGAAAGCAGAGGCGCTGATTGAGCAGAACAAGGATCTCAACGAAGCCCGCAATCTCATTAATCAGGTTCGTGCGAAGGCAGCTCGTTCGGTGGATGCTTCCTACACTCCGGTGGATGTCAACCCGATGGTGGCCACCTACCTCGTGCGCGAATATGGAGCGCAGGGATGGACTCAGGATTATGCCCGCAAGGCTGTGCGCATGGAGCGCCGTCTGGAGCTTGCAATGGAAGGTCTCCGTTGGTTCGACCTCGTGCGCTGGGGAGACGTGGTCAACACTGTCAATGCTTATTATGCTAAAGAGAAGAGCCTCTTCCATTATCTTGACAATGCTCATCTCAATGAAGCCGACGTATATTGCCCGATTCCGTTGGGTCAGGTGGATAACGCAGGTGATCTTTACAAGTAATTTAAATCAGAAAAGGAAATGAAAAAACTCATATATATTGCAGCCGGTTTCTGCCTTATGGCAAGCAGCTGCTCCGAATATACACCGGAGGGATACACTGAAGAACCATCCCTTCCCGTTGTGTCAGCGATGGATTACACCTTGGGAGGCGATGCCAACCATGATATAAATATCTCATGGACTCTCCCGGCAGATGAAGAGGTGACAGGATGTATCCTCTATCGTGATGCCACTGAAATCCAGAAATTCGATCTCAATTCGAGCAGATCATACACATACACCGCCCTCGGAACCCCTCTCGGAGAGGAAGTGGTCTATACTGTGAAGGTAACATACGAGAATGGCTATATCTCTACGGGCCGTTCCGTGACAGTGACTTTGCCGGAAGAGGATTTTGCAGGGGTAAGCAATCTCAAGGGTGAGGTTTCGGGACGTAACGTAACTCTCAGCTGGACTCTCCCTTCGCAGGCTCATCGCACAGGAGTGCGCGTCGTGACAAACGGCGATACCAACAAGGCTGTCCTTCTCGATGCTGATGCCACATCCTATGTGCTGAAAGCGCAGCCGATGGAAACCCCTCTCACATATGATGTGGAGGTGGTCTATGACACCTACTATTACTCTCCCGGTGTAAGTGTTGAGAAAACCATCCCCTATGTGGCGCCAAAGATGCTCTTCCTCCTCCCCTCTGATGCCGCCACTTATAACGACCTTAAGGATGATGATGAGTTGGCAGCCGCTAAATGGTTTGCCGCTCAGCCAAATGCTGAGTTCATTCATCCTGCGGATATTGTAAACTATGATCCCGCTCTATATTCAGTGATATGGATTGAAGTGGATCGCGTGGGATTGGAATATGGATGGCAGAATCTCCCCGGAGACATCGCTTCCGAATCCACTATTGCCGCTCTTAAGGAGTATTCTGCAAATGGCGGAAACTTCTATCTTGCCAATATGGCCACACAGCTCACAGTTCCTCTTGGTTTTGTGCCTGAAGATATGGCTCCGACTCTATGGGGCAATGGCGAAGGCGGCACAGGAGATGATGTATGGGTGATCAATCCCAATCTTGGATGGGATTTCCGCGGCGGTGCCGACCAGGGTTTCTACGATCGTACAAGCCATGCTGTGTTTGAAGGCCTTACTCTTGAAGACCCCAATGGCTACGGATACCCCACTCTTCCCCTTATAGGTCCCGGACAGCGTGAAGACCATAACTGCATGTGGGATTGCAACATCTATGGCAGAGGTTCTGAAAGAGATGTGATTCGCAATTTTGAAGTAACCACTAATTCTCTTGTGCTCGCAACATGGGGCCATGTACGCGATCATTGTGTGGCAGGCTTGGTGGATTTCTTCTCCAGCCCGGTGCATGGACGCTGTGTAGCCAACGGTCTCTCCGCCTATGAATGGAATCAGAATTCCGGAACCAACCCTTATCAGCATAATGTGGAAAAGCTCACAGAGAATATCCTGAATTATCTGAAATAAGAGACTCATTCATTAATAAGAGCATTAATAAGAGCCTTATTTAATAAAAAATAAGAATCTGAATCATTGAAAAGACTCCGAGGGAGGATGCCCCAAATGGGAGCCTCCCTCGGATTTTATAATTTAAAGGGTAATAATGCGTTATAATCAAGATAAAACATGATGAATCATGATAGAACATGATGAATCATGACAAATCAATTTTCTCTCTAATAAATCAAGATATATCACTAGTGTCCCATAAAAATGGGAGCTGGTTAAAAATTAAATAAATTAGGCCCATTGAGGTCTGATAGAACATTGAAATTTTGAGATTTAGTTTTGTTGAAGAGATCGACCAA
>JAAVGM010000028.1 GCA_014800245.1 Bacteroidales bacterium
ATTTTAGTGGATGGAGCCTAATAAATATTCTGTTAGTAAGAATTTCAATAGGGAGATACAAGAGTTGTAACTTCCTATTGAAATTTTTATAATACTATCCATTTAATTCAATTACTCCTGTCCTGCTGTTCTTATGTCTTATATAATAATATTGACAAAAGTATTCACAAAACTACGCAACCGTTATAATCGATTGCCCAAAGAATGAAGAAAGCATAGCAAGAGTAGATATTGTGAAATTATGCTCTCCACTGAGCCAACGTGTGATCTCACTTGGACGCTTTCCTAAGGCATCTGCAAGTTGCTTTTTCGATAAACCCTTTTCCTTCATAAGAAAGTCAAGACGATTGGAAATCTGAAACGACAACCGCGCCTCAGCTCTTTCTTCAGGTGATATATCACTCAGAAGTTCCCTCAGAGAAATTTTTGCTCTTTTCATATCTCAAATGTTTTATCGGTTTCAATCTCGCTTTCAGTAATAATCTACCTGTATTTTTTTAATTGATTATCCTCAAAAATCCCCATTGGATAAAGATGAAGTCCGTACGCAGGATTGCCTTACGGCTTGTTACGCAAGATTTAAGCAGATTGAACGGGGATTTTTATATAGGTATTTTAGATATATATGGGAGCAGAGGAAAAAAGCAGATAGTTCTGACCTATCGGTCAGCGGAGATCCGAGCAGGACACATACGAATGAAGAGTCTGCTCCCATCTGCCAAGACCGACAGGTCTAATCTGCTTTTATCTCATAGATAATTCATCTTGGAGTATGTAAAAAATCTGCGCTTTATCTGCTCAAATCCAGCGAACTAAAAAGCTTTGCTTTGATCCTGCGTACGGACCTTTTCTTTATCCATCATATACTTATATAGATACTTATCCAAGCTCTGTAATCTTAATCCTGTGCATTCCTTCCTCTGTGTGTGGAATGAATACTAAGAGAATAATCGCCTTGTTATAATTGGGGATTAGGATATTTATAAACGCAAATATACAATAAATATTTCACATAAATGCGAAATGTTGATTTTTTCTCATCTTAAAGGCTCCAGGATAAGGAACAGAGATAAAATGTGGAATACTTGGATATAATCAATTTTTTGTAACTTTTCATTACTCTTGGATGTTAGAAAGGTAGTTAAGTTAATAGTTAAAAAGAGTATGGTACAAGAGATTCAATTGAAAAGGGCATATGATCCGGCTTCTTCAGAAGATGGGTATAGAGTGTATATCGATCGCCTTTGGCCTCGCGGACTATCCCATGAGACATTCCATTATGATTCGTGGGATAAGGCGATAGCACCCTCCTCGGAATTAAGAGAATGGTTTCATCAGGATGCTGAAGGGAGATGGAAGGAGTTTGCTGAGAAATATAAGAAAGAACTATCAGAGAATCCCGCATTTGAATCTCTAAGAAAAGAGATTGCAGGGAAGCCTAAAGTCACTCTATTATATTCTTCACGTGACCATGAACATAACAATGCGGTAGTGGTGAAAGAAGTGCTTAATCAAGACTCTAAGTAATCAGCTTGACATCACATGAATTTAAAGAAAAAGATCAAAAATTTTTTTCAAAAAATAAAGGGGTGGCTTTCCAAGCTGTCATTCCGCACCGGAGTGATAGTGCTTGCAATGTGTATCCCATTCTATATAATCTCCTTCGCACAAATGGCGCTTCCAATATCTGCGGCATTAAAAGGGACACTATGGGTAATATTCTTCGGACTCGCCAAAACCGCCCAATATGGCGGACTGACTATTTTAGGAGCAAAAGGGATAAAAAGAATTAAAGATTGGTGGAAGAGGAGATAGGGGATGTCAAAAAATCTTTCTCCGTTCCTTCTCCGGAAACGAAAAAGTCTCCGCTTGGGATTTATTGTTTTCTCGGTTTAAAGAAATGAATAAATCCAAGCGGAGATCTTTTTAGCTCTTATTTATTTACTTTTTAGCTCTTATTTATTTATAAGCATTTCGATATCGTTTTCTACGGTAGAGATAGTGCCGATATTGAATTTCTCCTTAAGCACTTTAAGTACATCAGGAGTGAAGAATGCCGGTAGGGTAGGACCTGTATGAATATTCTGAACTCCAAGGTAAAGAAGTGCTAAAAGAACGATCACAGCTTTCTGCTCATACCAAGCGATATTATAGACGATAGGGAGATCGTTGATGCTCTCCACATTGAAAGCATCCTTGAGAGCCATTGCAATTCTTACAAGTGAATAAGAATCGTTACACTGTCCTGCATCAAGCACACGAGGGACACCCTCAATATCGCCCAAAGGCAACTTATTGTATCGATATTTCGCACATCCTGCAGTCAGAATGACGCAATCCTCAGGAAGCGCTTTTGCGAAATCAGTATAATATCTTCTTGAAGGCATACGACCATCGCAACCAGCCATCACTACAAATTTTCGAATTTTGCCTCTCTGAATCAGATCCACAATCTTAGGAGCAAGCTCCACCACCTGATGATGAGCAAAGCCACCGACAATCTCCCCATGTTCTATTTCTGTGGGGGGAGGGCAAGTCTTGGCTTTTTCAATCACCTCAGAAAAATCGTGATGACCTTCAGCGTCAGCCTCAATATGGGTTGTACCCGGCATATTTACCACACCAAGCGTATAAACGCGATCCATATAAGTGGTCTTCGGACGCGGGGGCACAATACAATTTGATGTGAAAACGAAACATCCGTTGAATGTTTCAAACTCATCAATCTGCTTCCACCAGGCATTGCCATAGTTTCCGGCAAAATGAGGATATTTCTTAAAGAAAGGATAATACTGACCCGGAAGCATCTCGGAATGGGTATATACATCCACCCCTGTTCCTGCAGTCTGTTCGAGAAGTTCTTCAAGATCGCGCAAATCATGACCAGAAATAAGGATTCCCGGATTCTTGCGTACCCCGATATTGACTTTAGTTATTTCCGGATTACCATAGGTGCCTGTATTGGCGGCATCAAGCTGAGCCATAGCTTTCACTCCCCCTTCACCCATATAGAGCACAACCTTGAAAAGCTCGTCAACCGAAATGTCCTTGCGGCTTACCTCCTTGAGAGTCTTTTCAATATAAGCATATACATCGTCATCCTCATATTTCAGATTGGCTGCATGACGCGCATAGGCTGCCGCCCCCTTTGCGCCATATATTGCAAGCTGCTTAAGTCCGCGCTTATCAGCGTCAGGCTCGGCAAGCACACCGGTGACGGATTCAAGTTTTTCATAATCTTCCGGTTCCGCTTCAAGAGCCACTTCAGGATAATCCGGAATCTCGATGCCCAGTTCCTCACATTTCGCTTTCAATTCGCGTTTCATTTGGAACGCACGGCGGATAAACCCATCGAGAGAGGGGTTATCAAAATTGGCATTTGTAATGGTAGTGAAAAGAGCATCTATCACCTGATGACTTGCATCTCTTTGTGCTGCTCCGCGACCACGAAGGAGATCGTTAAGGATTGCGACTCCCCGAGTGGCATATAGAAGGAGATCCATTCGGGCAGATGTTTCAGGCAGTTTGCCGCATACCCCTCTCAGCGTACATCCGCTCCCTTTGGCTGTTTCCTGACATTGGTAACAGAACATTGACGGTTGGCTTTCCATAGTGTGTTTTGATTTTAGGCTTTGACTTTTACGAGCATCATCTTAGAATCTGCTTTGGCAAGGACGCTATGAGGCACCTCAGCGCCTAATAGAAGGAATTCGCCTGCCTTGATTGTGTTCACTTTGTCGAGAATGGTGAAGTCCACTTCGCCTTCCAGCACTGACACCATCACCTCAGCAGGGGCGACATGAGTGTCAAGCTTCTGCCCGGCCTTGAAAGCAACAAGAACTACACCTCCATTTTCATTGCTGAAAATCTGTTTGAACTGCACTTTGTCGCTTCCGAACTCTATTTGATTGGCGATGCCATGCACTTCGCCAAACTTATAATCTGTGTTAATCATAATATAAATTTTTTGATTTTATTAATCTTATCTTTATTTTTATTAATCTTATCTTTATATAGATAAAACGCAGGATAAATCAAATAGTTTAATTTGGCAGAGGGGTCCGGGATTCTTTATAGTTACAGCCCCCCTTTGTTAAGACGCCGGGCCACTGCAAGAGAATATAGCCCTATCAGGCATCCGGCGATCAGGAGTACGCACCCGATTGTGAAAGCTGTGGCAAAAGAGGTTTCGGCGGCGATGAAGCCCCATGCTCCCGAAGCTAATCCTCCCCCTGCCGCAAGAGCTATAGAGATAATAGCATATATGCGTGCATAGTCCTTGCGGCCGAAGACATGACTTGTTAGCATGGCTGTCTGAACCGTGCACCCTGCATATTCCCAACCGAAGAGGAATGCACCGCATAGAATCGCAGGGAAAGTATGGCCTAAAAATATCAGCAGCCCCAATCCTGCCACTCCGAAAAGAGTGGTAACAACTACTCCGACCGCACAATTCCTGTCATTGATCCATCCAAGCGCGAGTTTGCCTCCGGTCACTCCTGCCATAACAGCGGCAGCGGCTAAAGATGAATTCTCTATACCAAACTCCATCGACACTACATATTTCGGAATAAACAGATTGAAGGTGGAGCAGGCCATAAGGATGAATGCAAACGCCACCAAACAATAAAGCACCGGCATTCTGAGAGCATCCTTATATGCCACCCCTTCGGCTAAACCGGCATTCTCCCTCTTCTTGTCGTGGCTTGCCTCTATATATCCCACCGGCAGAATCCCTTTTTCTTCCGGCGAATTTCTAAGCAACAGGCCGATGAGCGGGGTGACGATGAAGAGGACAATTCCCCCGAACACCCAATATCCTGCGCGCCATCCCCATGTGTCGATAATCCATCCGCCCATAGGATTGAAAATAATTCCTCCTATACCGGAAGCCGCGCTGCAGATCCCGATCATCAGACCCACCTTTGAATGAAACCATTTATTCACCAGCGTCGGAAAACTTAGATATAGCAAAGAAGCCAATGACGTGCCCATTACAGCCCCTGCCACATAGAATTGCCATAAACTGTTGAAAAATCCCATTGCCAACATATCGAGGCCTAACACCACGGAAGAGATGGTGAGAGTGCGTCTGGCTCCCCATCGGGTCATGATCTCTCCCATTGGAGAAAGAAGGAGGGAAGAGAAAATAAACATAATCGACATATATAATCCGAATGAATCGAAAGGGATGTTTAGCGAATCGCTCACCGGGCTATAGAATATTCCGGCGCAGCTCACCGAGAGCCCTACATCTATTCCCATCATCAGGCAGCAGCAAAACACTATCACGTATCCGTAATGGATACCCTTGGCTTTTGAGTTAGTCATCTTATTTAAGGTTGTTGGATTGTTTGGCAAATATAGCAAAAAATATAATGATTATCCTCATAATCCCCCAAAATCTATTTTAATATCCCTCAAATATACTCTCGCGTACGGATTTTTTCTTAATCCACCCTATGCCTTAACTTACCAGTCTCAGCTCTGAGATCTCCATGCCAAGGCATGCTCCCCTCTGTGGAAAGAACCCGAATTTGGCATAAGAAAAGGCTCTGTGACTCCGCGCACCTCTGTGAGAGGATGTTGCCGAGTCATGGAAATTTTTGAACCGCAGAATTGAAAGAAGATCACCGAACTTTCGCAGAACTTTTTAAAATCATCGACTTGAAAGGGGAATAACAAAACCTGCCGGTTTTGGGAAGGATCTCAGAACGACAACGAATTTCAGGGATAGACGGGAAGAAAAATTGTTAAAAGATATTTTAAATGAGTGTTAATATAAGTTAATAAATTATCTCTATGCTTAATTTAATTAACGAAAAAATTCCGTAATATTCAGATTTTCCCAGGGGAAATAGGATGGCATGGGGTTGTAATTAAGTTAAAGTGAAAATATATTAAAATTTTTTACAAATTTATTTTACTGAAAATTAGTATAATAATAAAAATATTTAAAATTTTTTTAAATTTTTCAGAACAATTTGGGCTTAAAATGTTTTTATATGACAAACAATGTTAAAAAATATTTCATAATTCTAATTTTTCAATAATTCTATACACCTATGAACAGATACTTTAATTGGATAATCCTTCCCTCTCTTCTCCTGGGAACATCCATTACAACCTACGCTGAGAAAATCTCTCTGAACGAAGCGCAGGCGTTAGCTAAAGAATTCGTGAGCTCCAAGACAGGAAACCTCACAGAAAACATTTCACTCGACCCGGTATTCACAGCCGGCACAGAGAAAGAGCCTCTCTATTACGTGTTCAATCTCGCCAACAACGGCGGATTCGTAATGGTATCAGGCGAATCAACCACCACACCGGTGCTTGGCTACTCCTTCACTAACGGCTTCCCGGTGAAAAATATGCCCGACGGCATGAAATGGATGCTCAACGGCATCGAGCGTGAAATCAAAGCCGCTCCTTCAATTCAGAAAGCACAGTCGCCCTCCGACCTTAAGCGCGTGGCTCGCAAGAGCGCCGAGAGAAGCGCAAAGAAAGAGCTCTCCACTCCCAAATGGAGCCAGGAAGGTCCCTTCAACGCAATGATTCCGGGTCAGCCCCTCGTAGGCTGCGTAGGCACAGCGATGGCGACAATCATGAAATATTACGAATATCCCGCAGCAGGCACAGGATCCTTCGGAGGCGTTGACTTCGCCACCTCATACGACTGGAAGAACATGCGCATGGACAACTACCGCAGCGGTTTCTCATCAGAAGAAGGGGATGCAGTGGCCCTCCTTATGTATCACGCCTCAAAGAGTATCGACACTCAATATGCAATGTCAGGATCAAGCGCATATGAGGTTCGCGTGCCCGGAGCCCTCTCCACATACTTCGGTTATGATCCCGGCGTATCATATAAGAAACGTTCGGAAGTGGCAAGCCAGGAAGCTTGGGACGAAATTGTAAGAGCAGAGATTGAAGCCGGTCGCCCGGTGCTCTACTGCGGTCAGGATGTTACAGCAGGACACGCATTTGTATGCGACGGCTACGACGGCAACTACTTCCGTTTCAACTGGGGCTGGGGCGGTTCTGCCGACGGATACTTCCTCACTTCCACCCTCAACCCGATGGTGAGCCGTCAGCACTCCTATAACAACCTCAACACAATCATCTACAACATCAAGCCCAATGAGAGCGCAGTAGGGGAGTGGTCGCCCATCCACATCACAGCCGACGGCAATCAGGCAGGTATCGGCTCCGACCTCACAGATCTTACATCAGGCAAGACCTTCACAGTCAGAGTAGGCAACCTCAAGAATATCGGCAACTCTGATTTCAACGGCAAGATCGCCGTGGCACTCTGCGACGAGAAAGGGAAGATGAAAGCCCTTCTTTCTTCACCCGCCAATTTCTCAATGATCTCCATGGGTTATCTCCCCACAGGTTATCAGGATTTCCGCAACTGCTCTCTTCCCGCAGGCACTTCAGTGGCAGCCACCGACCGTGTGCGCATCATGACGCAAGCTAACGGTCAGAACGAATGGCTTCCCGTGGCTGGCGAACTCCTCACAGTGAACGAAATCAATCCCAACTCAGCCACTCCCGCTTCCTTCATGGTGACTCTTCCTACAGTGGCAGGCGTTACGGTAGAGGGCGCATCAAGCGTGATCCGCGGCTGGAACTACTCTTTCAAGGTTCTTCCCGGCAATCCGGCTGAGGATGTTGTTACAGTAAAAGCCAACGGCGTGACTCTCATAGCAAATGCAAACACCTACACTATCGAGAACGTACGCGAAAACCAGGAGATCAGCATCCTCGTGCAGAAGGCAGCTGACGTAAAAGAGAAGAGAAGCTTCTGGGTAGGCACTCCCGGCACACTCTCCACAATCATCCCCGAATCCGAGACAGGAACTATCAAAGACCTCACACTCTTCGGAACACTTGATTCCCGCGACTTCGCATTCCTTAAGAACGCAATGAATGTCAACCGTCTCGACATCTCAGGCGTGAATATCGCAGCCTACGGATCAGATCAGGCAAACGCAATCCCTCGCGATGCTTTCCGCGGAAAGAGCGCGCTTAAAGAAGTGATCCTTCCCAACTCTGTGAATCGCTTCAACAATGCCTGCTTCGCTTTGAGCGGCATCACAAGCATCACAATCCCGGCAAGCGTAAGCAAATATGAATATAATATCTTCGTAAGCTGCACAGCGCTCCGCGACATCTATGTAGGACGCGAGAATGCAGAATTCATCAACTGGTGTGTGCTCTCAGGCGTAAAGACCGACCTCGTTACGCTCCACGTGCCCAGCGAGCGTGCGGTAAGCAACTATCAGAAAGCAGAAAACTGGAACACTATAAAGAATATCATCGTTGACAAGCCCGAAGTGAAGAATGAAGTTCTCTTCGCTGTGATGGAAGACAACGAAGTGAAATTCGAGACATCAGCCCTGACAGGGAAGATGGAGAAAGGAAGCTCAGTATCCTTCAAGGCTTCACACATAGCCGACAACGACAACAACATGACCGTTTATGCCAACGCAACCCGTCTCACTCCGGATGCCAACGGCAACTATAACGTGAATCTCGCCGACAACACAATCATCCACTTCGAGCTTACAGCTCCCATGACCCCCGATCCCAACAAATCACAGTGGACTCTTACTGACAAGAACGGTTCGATCGGTATGGTAACGGATGCAGTCAATGTGATTCCCGGATCAGAATTCACAATCCGCCTGAATGCCCTCAATATCCCGAAAGGTTACGATCAGGCTTACTGGGGAGCAGTGCTCACTGACAAGAATGGCAACATCAAGGAGTTTATCTCTCCCGTGAATGTTTGGAGCGCAGGCCCCGGCGACAACCACAAGCTCAATGTTACCTGCAAGGTAAACGAATCAAATGTACGCGAAGGGAACCAGATCCGCATCGCCACCTCCTTCAACAAGAGGAACTGGAACCTTGTGAAAGGTGCGTCAGCAGAGATCGTAGATGCACTTCCCGCGCTCAACAACATGACTCCCGTCTATAACATCAATGTAGCCGAAGTGAAAGATGCGACAGTATCGGGTGTTACCTCAACAGCGGTTCGCGGTCGCGACATGACTCTCAAGATCACTCCCAACTCTCCGGCTTACCGTGTTGACCTCAAGGTGAACGGCGTGGAGGTTCTCAAGAATCAGGCAGTGGTAAACTACACCTTCGTAGCGATGGAAGATATGAACTTCGAAGCTGATGTTTACGATCCCAAGATTGGTGGAGCAGTGGTTTACAATGTTCAGCCAGGCGAACTCCTCAAAGCGGTAACTGCAGAATCAGTGGCAGCGAATGTGGTAGTAGTAGGAGAGGTTTACAGCAAGGATCTTTCCAACGCGTTCCGTCAGCCATTTGCAGCAAACACCATCAAGAAGCTCGACCTTTCAGGAGTGAAGATTGTAGCAAACGTGCTCACTCCCACCAGCGACGATGATAAGATTGACAACTTCATCCCGGCAAACCTTTTCTATAATCCTTCAGCTATAGGATCAGTAATGCCGGTTGTAGAAGAGATCATCCTTCCCAAGACAGTGACACGAATCGCAGAAGCAGCATTCAAAAATTGTGCAAACATCAAGGAAATTACATTGCCTGAGGCTCTAAGATCAACAAGAATAGAGGTAGGGAAATATCCTTCAGGTAGTGTAAAATATGGATTCGCACTCGGATATCAGGCTTTCCAAGGCTGCACATCCTTGCAAGTGATTCGTATTCCCGGAGAACCTGAAAAAGTGAACGGGAATTATGTAGTGGCTCACCACGATCCTTATGGAGTCTATCAGCCATCGATGTACCAATATTCCAACTATAATCTCGGTCATGAGGATCCCAAGAAAGTGACTGTAATAGTTCCGGAAGAATATCTAAGCGTCTATAGAACTCACAATGAAAGGGGAATGTATGATAGCAATCCTTGGGAAGGACATGGTTACAACATCCTCTCGGAGAATCCTGTTTACGGAATCACTTTTGATCCGACTCGTGTAAAAGCAGATGGCGTAGAAGTCAACAAATTGGCATCCTTCCTCGGCGACGATGTAGCAGTAGAGAGCAAGACTGTGGATGTGAAGCTTGGTCTGATCAATCCTCAGGGTAAATACAAGGTCTATGACAACGGTAATGAGATTCAGCCCGCAGAAGACGGCACTATCGCAGTGACATTCTACAACCCCGCAAAGAAAGCTGACCTCGCAGGCAATCATCAGATAGATGTGGTTTACACACACGATGTGAACTTCAACTCCACCTCTTCTCACTTCGCAATCAGTGTACCGACCGATTCTATCCCCGGCAGCACATTCGACACAACAGACGCTCTGAAACCTGTGCTCCGCGATGTGGCTGAAAATTCAGAGGTTCGTTTCAAAGTGGATTTCGCCACAGAACATGCAGAAGGTCTTGAGGCTCGCGTGATGATCGGCAACGATGAACTCACAGCCGATTCAGAAGGGTTCTACAGCATCTCGATTGTGAATGCAGGCAAGAACATTGACATCTTTGCAATCCCCACCGAGGGTGCTACTCTCAACGCAGAAGATCTCGCGGCTATCAAGCCCGAAGAAGCTCAGGGGATCACTTCAATCTCTCTCGAAGGCGAAATGACATCAGAAGACTTCGACCAGATGAAAGAATGCTTCCCCAATCTTGAGACACTCGACCTCTCCGCCTACGACGGCGAACTCCCCGCAGAAGCTTTCGCAGGAATGACAGCTCTCACCACAGTGGTTCTTCCCGAAGTAGAGGAGGTGAGCGAAAATATGTTCAGCGGATGTGAAAACCTCCAGAGCATTGACATCCCCGCTACAGTGACCTCAATCGGAGCAGGTGCGTTCAAAGACTGCACATCTCTCGAAAGCATCACCCTCACAGGCGTTACCTCAATCGGAGACGGAGCATTCGACGGATGCGACAACATGACCTCAATCACTCTCCTTGCCTCCAACTCAGATCCTAAGAGCGAAGCTCGCCGCAAAGCTCAGAAAAAAGCAGGTTCGCTCAGCTCCAAGGCCTTCAAGGGATTGAATCCCAACTGCATCGTGCTCCTCGACGAAGGAGTGGCAGCTCCCGCAGCAGAAGCCAACTACCTCCGCACAAAGAGCGGTCAGATCACAGAGACAGATGTTGAAGGAAATGAGATCATCCGCCAGGGTCGCACCTACAGCGCCGAAACAGACATCACCTTCGTGCAAGGTTATCCTTTGGCAATCCCCTACGCTTTCAACCTTGAAAATGGCGCAGTGGTAGCTCTCGAAGCTGAGACAGAGAAATGGACTCAGGTAGTGGTTCCCTTCAATGTTCAGACAATCAGCGACGCATCGAACAATGAAATCGCGGTCACTCTTGCAGAGGATGACGCAGAGTATGTAGAGGGCAATCTCATCTACACTCTCCTTGAGAATGGCGAGAAGCTCCAGAGCGTTGAGAAGATGGAGGCAAACGTTCCTTATCTCTTCCACGCTTATCAGAGAGGCAAGACAATCTTCGCAACAGGTGAAGGCACAATCCCCGCTACCCCCTCTGAGATTCGCGTTGACGGCAAAGAGTTCTCACTCCACGCTTCTTATAAGAACGAGACTCGCCCCGCTTCCGAGACCTATCTCCTCGACAGCAATGCATTCGCCTTCGCTCCCGCATGGTCGGATGATGAGAATGAGGATTCAATCGAGCTCCTTCCCTTCGAGATCTACGCTACATCTCCCGTGAAACTTCCTGAGATTCTCACAGGTCTCCCCGGCACAGAGCGTCCCACAGGTGTAGAAGATGCAGATATGGCAGTAAGCGAACTTCAGGTTTCAATCGAAGGAAACGCGATGGTGGTTTACTCTCCCGAGAATCGCACAGAAGTTCTCTACACCGCAGACGGCAAGGCAGTAAGCAAGGTTAGCCTCAACGCCGGACGCAACGTGATCGAGCTCCCCGCAGCAGGAATCTATATCCTCGGCAACTGCAAGGTGATCTTCTAAAGATACCCGCAAAATAGAATTAGAAAAATTGGAATAATTAAGATGGCCGCGTCCTCTCGACGCGGCCATCTTTCGTTGTGCCATAGTGGTTCTATGACAAGGCTTACTTTATTACTTTATAAACTTCTGATCCTTTTTTTACAATAAATATTCCTTTAGAGGGATTTGCAACGATATTACCCTGTAGATCATAATAGACGGGGTGGGAATCATCTGATGCTGCATCAATCTCCTCCATCCCCGACGGACGGTTGACATCAGTTACATATTGCAGAAGATTCACTTTATCGATCCAGCAGCGCACCCCTACACGATCACCTGTGATATGGTATCCCTCACCTTTATTAGGAATTAGATCGCCTGTTTCAGGATTGAAAAGAGTGAGGAATGATATACCATCGATTCTTTCGAATGCTGAAAAATAATCGGGAGAGGAAGTTTGCTTCACTTCCACAATATCCGACAACGGCTTGACAATCGCCTGCGAAGCGAGGAATTCCGGTTTGGTATCTTCACTTCCTGTCTCAATATAGTTCTTGATATTTTCATTCAGTTGCTGATCGCAATAGATCTCTTTTAAATACTTATTGCGTAATAATTTGGAGGCATCGCAGAAATCCATGAAATTTGAGTTGAGGATGAAAACGCGTTCCATAGCTAACCCTGAGAAAGCATCTTTCCCTATAGATTTAATATTTTCGGGAATAACAATCTCCTTCAGCCCCGGCAAGAAAGCAAAAGCCAAATTGCCGATCTTGGTGAGATCCGGACCAAGAGTGATAGAGGGGAACGGACCTGCATTGCAGAAAGCCACATTCCCGATCTCCCTTAGTTTCTCGCCACCGGTAAATTCAGAAAGACTCTTACATTCGTAGAAACCTCCGGCATAAATATACTGAATCTCCGGCAGATTTACCTTTTTCACGCCTGATCCATTGAAGGCATAATCCACGATTGTCTTGCATTTCGGCAAATTAATCTCAGAGAGAGCATATGTTTTATAGAATGCATAATTGCCGATAAGTTCGATGCTTCCTGATTTGGCTTCAGTGAAAGAGCGAAGTTTCTTGCAATCGGCGAAAGCATAACTTGGGATAGTGGAGATTGCGCTGCACACCTTTACGGAAGTAAGATCCTCACAGGCGCGGAAACCGCTCTCCTTTATTGCGACAGGAAGGAAAACATAGCCGTCGATGGAATAAGAATCTTGAATCTCCAATGCGCCGGCAGGGGGTGCATCAGAATTGGCAAAAACGGTGACAAATGCTTCCTTCTCGATGATGGCGAACACCTCTCCGATCAAATTGTCGGTCAGATTCACCTGATCATTTACAGCCACTTCATTCTGTGCGAAAGACGGGATAGCAGCGACGCAGGCTGCCAGAAAAGACAGAACACATTTCTTCATAATCATAGTTTAATTTTTAAAGTATTAATGTTATTGATTTCGTTGCGATATGTTATAAGAATTATTCCGGGGTTGAGCAAGGAAAGATCGGCATAAACCCCTTTCCCCTTCATAAGGGAGCAGCCGTCGGCAGAGTAGATTTCATAATCCGTAGGGTAGGAGAATTCGATAATCTTGCCATTAATCTTGATGTCGGCATCTTTCTCGGAGAGGGTGATTCCTGTAGAAAGCCAATGAGTATTGGGGTAATCAGTGAGGAAGTAATTCCCGTCAACCTTATAAGAGAGTCTCACCTTGGATACTTGCGAATATGGAACCACCGATTCAAAAGATCCGTCAGCGGCTGCATGCAACACCTGATCATCATTAAGGATGACTCTGAAATCACTCACCTCCGGGAAATTATCGATACTGATATTCTTCCGAAGAGAAGGGGAGATTTTCATCGTGTTTTGAGGTGTCTTATAGAAAGAGATATCAAACATCTCAACCACCTTATTCCCCCTTTCAATAGCAAGGGAATATGAAGGCGATGTTCCGCCCGGAATGAAATATGTGGCATCAGGAACCACATAATCTATATACTCCGGCCATCGTGGCTCCTCCAGCTGATAGGCATCCAGATATATTAAAGGGGCAACTGTGGCTCCATTTCCTGCACTAAACATCCGACCTATAGGGAGCGAATTATAGAGAGGAGAATATCCATAATTCTTTGTGGTTGTGACATACATCTTGGGTGTGAAATGTTGTTTCCCCATGTAGGTGGAATAGACGAACTGAGGCGACACCACTGTGCTTGTACTGGAGATATAGATTGTATCCACCATGCAGGAATAGCCAAACGCAGGAGGAGTGGGAAGTTCGTCGGGATTATAATGCCAGAATCCGGTGTAGTCGCCGAATCTCAGCGTTTTCAGTTTGAGGCATCCGGCAGCATATCCCGGACCGATGGCGAGGTCGGCATCCACATAATCCATCATAAGAGAGGAAAAATTTATCTCTGTAAGATTTCTGCAATAGGCAAAAAGATATTCCCCGGAGAAATAATCTGCTATCTCCGAAGGTTCAAACACCACCTTCTCCAGCCCCGTATTATAGAAAGAGGAATCCTCGCTCATCACGGTTTCTCCCCGGAATGGGAATGATTTCAATTCGCGGCAGTTTTTGAAAGCTGATTCTCCTACACTCTCCAAAGGATAGGTTGATTCTATTTTTGTGAGCACCGGGCAATTTTCGGCAAATCGGTCGGAGACACGAGCCAACTTACTTTTAAAATTCACTGATTTAAGAGCCGGACACTCCGCCACCATCTTTTTCCCATATCCATCCACACCCTCGGGGATTGTTAGAGATGTCAGTCCACTCCCGGCGAAAGCATTGTCACCAATTTTTATAATAGAGGAAGACAAGGTGACTGATTTGAGAGATGCGCACCCATAGAAAGCGTAGGAAGAAACTTCTTGGATGTTTGAAGCGATGGAATATGTTGCCAAATCCCCTTTCGGAGGCGCCGATACCACACGATTTTTATTGATAAGCACCCCTGAGGAAAGAGTGAGTTCTGTAGTCTCCGCTGAGGTGAGGCGGATCTTATTCAGCTTTGTCATCCTGTTTAATCCTCCATTTTCAAACACCTCTACATCGCGGGCAAACACTACCGTGTGGATAGTTGAATTTCCGGCAAAGGCATCCGGACTAACATTTTTGCAGTTTTCCGTAAGTGTGAATGTTCCGGTAGAAGTTTGATAAGAAGCCGGAATATTCAGCAGTTCCTTTTTCCCTTTAAGGTATAGAGCGCCGTCTGCGTCGGCTTCAAATAAAGCAGACCCGGATTCCACCTTAAAATATTTCAGACTCGGACAATTATTAAAATTATCAGTAGTGGAATTCACAATATAGGTTTGATATGCATCTCCGATCTTTTTATAAGAAGCCGGGATGGTGATTTCTGTCACATCCGTCAGGTTGTCGAGGGCATGTTCCTCCACCTCGGTGATGGTGTAGGTTTCTCCATCCGTATGGGTGAAGGATGTTGGAAGCTTCAATTTTGTTGACGACGGTTGGCTGCCACTCCACCCAATCAGACGACAAGTCTTTTTGGAAGTGTTGAATTTATCGCAATGATAAATCATAGCCGGAGCGTGGATCGCAAAGGCCATCAATGCGACAAGAGATAGAAATTTTCTCATGAGTTGATACGATATGAAATGATACGATTTATTTAGTCAGCGGCGCAAATTTAAGGATAATATTTCGGTAGGAGATTAGAGATAGCAGAGTAATTTCTGCAATAGACCCGTAATAGCCTCAACAGAGTCTATTTCAAAATGACAAATTGTATTCGGTCTATCCTGCAATAGGTCTATTATGGGTCTATTTATGCGGATAGAGGGGGAAGGAGGGGTTGTCTATTTGTAGAAAAGGAGGAATGTTTCTAATTTTGGGTTATGAAAAAGTCTATACATATAAGATCATTAATGTGTCGGGTGGTTTTCTCGGCAGGGATTATAGGAGGATTCTTGGCAGGGTGCAATCATCCGGAAAAAGGTGTAGGAGGCTTGGGATGGTCGCCGATAAATCCGGATGCCGATTCAATCACCAAGAGAATCGACAGAATGTTTTTTCTTCACTCTCCGAAAGAGGAGATCAAGATTAGAATCGACTCTTTGCGCGAGATGTCAAAAGAGAGAGAAAATAATTCATTAGCATCAAGAGTTGAATTTTTCGATACCCGCTTCCTTCTTTATGACGGCGATTATGAAGCCTATGAAAAGGGGGTGGAGAGACTGCTTCATAAGGTGGATTCCACATCAGATCCATATCTATACAACCGCCTCCTTGATTTAGCTCCCGAAACGGATGTGCGCGATTCAGAGGAGTATTGCCGGCTCAATAACCTTCTTGAATATTTCCAAGGGAAGGGGGATGAAATAATGACTGCATCTGTGCTATTAGATATGGGCAACCTCCTGAAAAATGTCAGGGATCCAAAGGGAGCCATCTCATTATATTCGCAAGCTGATTCCTTATTCAGAGCGAATGGGCTGGAGAAAGTGGCATCGTGGAACAGAATGAATACCGCCACCGCACTGTTTATCCTGCGCGACACTTTGGAAGGGGTCAGGATTCTTGAAGAGATGAGGAGAGACCCTGTGGTGAGAAATGATTCGGATCTCTATGAAAGGGTTTTGCACAATCTCTTCATCGACGGTCAGAAAAGAGAAGCACTCGATTCATTATATGCTATAAAAGGGGAGAGGAGCGAATCATTAGTAGAGACATTCATGTCGAATGCCTGCCTGAATGAAGGCCGGATTACGGAGGCTGTGGATCATGCTGAGAAAGCTGTGGCAAAGGCTTTGGCAGAGGAAAACTATAACGACTATGCTGTGGCTCTCTATGCACAAGCCGATGCTCTTTCTGCCCGTGGCGACACGCTGAAAGCTTATCGCTCGCTTATCGAAGCAGTGGAACTCACCGACGAGATAGCAAATGCCAACGAACCCGATGCAATAAAAAGCAATGAGACCGCACGCCTGCTTCAGATGAGAAGACTCGAAACGGAACTTGCCAAGAGCCGTTGGATTCTACGTATTGTATGCATCGGTTTTGCATTGTTGGTATTGATTGGAGTCGGGAGCTTCTTTATAAGGCGGCGAATAAAAGCATTGCGAGAAAAGACACAGATGGAGAGCGAAGAGAAGGAGAGGATTGCAAGGAAATTGGTGGCAACTCAAATAGCGATGGATGAAACCGACCGCGTGCTCACCACTGTAGGGAAGGCTGTAGAGGAGATGGCGGGCAACGGTAATAGAGTGCAATCCAGAGAGATTGCAAATGCGATTCATACGCATAAAGTGAGGAGCACCGACAGAGAGACTTTCATAGAGTCGTATTCCACCGTGAATCCTGATTTTGCTACAAGATTGAAACAACAGAACCCGGCAATCACCGAGCCCGACGTAAGGTTGGCATCCTATATCGTAACAGGGATGGACAATAAGCAGATAGCCGCAACGATGGGGATTCGCCCCGAATCAGTGAAACAGGCAAGGTGGAGGCTTCGAACAAAGCTTTCCCTTCCTAAAGGCGCATCATTGGAAGAGACTTTAAGAGAATTAAACAGGCCCGCTAATGATAAAGCTTGAATAATAAGTAGCTACGAATAATTAATCGATATAGTTAAATAAAATCGGCTCGCCTTCATTGGCGAGCCGATTTAATATCAGACAGATTGTTAATTCCCGTAATAAGGAGCCTTAAAGAATAATCTTTTTCCCATTCACGATATAAAGCCCTTTGGGAAGTTCGATTGTGTTGATGCCGGGCTGAACCATAGTGGAGATAACCATGCCGTCCACACGCACAATACGTACAGTGGCAGCTTCAGCAGTCTCGATGATCAGATTTCCGTTGCTCTGCCATACCTTGATTCCGGACATATCCATGTTGGTAACAATTCCTGTGGCTGTGCCGTAATATTTTCCAGTGAAGCCATCAGCAGTATAAATTCCATTGGGAATCATTTCAAGGTCTTTTGTCTGACTCCCCTCAGGATTGCTGAAAATCACCATCATCTTGGGCTCGGCATCAGTGACAGTGCAAGAGAACTTATGATAGCCCGATTCAGCATCCCGGCTGATTGTCTGTCCCGGCCATGTGCCGCCTGTATAGTTCTTGTTTCCATTTCCGGCATCCCAGACCCAGGCATTGACATTGCTCCAGTTGGAAGCTGAGTTATCGAAATAAACAGTGTAGGTGGATGGGTCTGTAGGCTTGATAGGATCATCAGGAATATCCCCTGCGCCCTCGATAGTCTTTTGGTATCCATTCACAGTGTAGTAGCCGCCGTTAACGAAATCCCATCCCTCCTTAGAGAGCTGATCGTTGCCGCTTCGGCTTATGATAACCTTAGCGTTTTCAGGAATCTTGCCATCGCCGGTGTAGGTCCATTTATACACGTTATTGCCAAGATAAGTGAAATTCTGTCCAGGCCAGTTTCCTCCGGTAAAGTTTGTCGATGTGGTCCAGATCCAGGCAGTAGCGGGATTCCAAGACTCATGTTCAAAGAAAATAGCCTGTTCGCCTTCAGCCATAGCCGGAGCTATCACAACCTCCGGTTCCTCGCGGTCGCCTGAAACAATTCCGCCGCCGCCACCATTGTTGTTGGGTTTCTCTGTCCAGGTTTCATCCGGCATTGTCTCATCCGGCCATTCCACCCAATTCCCCTCTACGGGAGCCGAAGCATAAAGATATTTTCCATCCGTGCCGATCTTTCCCGGAGCTTTAGTCTTGTCAGTGTCGAGCACATAAACACGAAGATTGCCCTTCCCGGAACATTTGGCAGTGAGAGTTCCGTTAGTCACATTCTGCACATCGCCGGTGATTGCATCCACATAACGTCCGTTGAGCACGCCGGTGAATGTGGCGTCTCCCGATATTGTTACGAGCACATAAGAGTCAACCTTGCTGTCGGTGTAGCGACGCTTGAAAGCCATCTTGCCCGAGCAGCCATCGTTGCTGTATTGTCCCTTTCGCAGAGCCGGCACAGCAGCGCGAATCTTATTCAGACGCTGGATATGAAGAGCAAGAGGATAGGAGAGGGTAGAAGCCATGTTGCCTGTCGCACCGCTGTATTCAGCAAAATCCGTTACCTTCACATCTCCCTCGATATATCCGCCGAAATAGGCACGTCCTGTCTCCTTAAGCGCAAGAATCGCACCCTTATCGATATCCTTACCCTTCTGGAACTCAACCTCCGATCCATAGTAGAGGCAAGGGATTCCACGGAAAGTAAACATCAGAGAAAGGTTTTCGGCCCAAGTTCCCTGATCGCCCATAAAGCGATAGTTGCTGTCGGGCGCATAGTCGTGAGAATCGACATAGACCACATTGTAAGTGGCGTCATTATAGAGATCATCCTGAGTGCGCACACCATAAGCTCCCGAAGCGGAATTGAAATTCCAATGCATTGCGAAGTCGATCACATTCAGACCCGAATGCTGCGAATGGTCGGGAGTGTGGTATTCATTCCCGTTAAGCTTGTGATTGGAGCTCTTTTTAAGGATAGAAGTTGCATGACCACGATCATCATCAGCCGACTGATGACAGGAATCCCAGTTGGTGTGACCGCTCACTGTCTCATAATCCTGCGACCCCTCGGTTGCCGTTGGAATAGCCACAACGCTATCCCATGAAGAGGGATCGTAATCCCATGCATAATCCTTGCTCTCCTTCCATGTATAATAGCAAGGGGAACAGTTGTAATTATCGCCGCGATAGATCACCTCCATAGATCGGGCGCAAACCTCACCATACATAAAGAAAGGATTATTGCCACGATTCTTCTTAGCCTCTTCAGATTCGGAAGCTTCAATAAACTGAGGGATGAAATTCTTATTGAAAGAGAGTCGGGGGATATGTCCGGCGGTATCGATACGGAAGCCGTCGAGACCCATCTTGATAAGACGGGAATAACAATTCACGAGATATTCCGACACGCCCGGATGTTCTGTATTGAGATCCACGCAGTCGCCCGCAATCTGTCCCCACCATCGGGAAGGATCATCCCAGTCGAACCATGCCTTGTGGTGGAAATAGTTGTGAATATCGTGGTTCTGATAATCCGTATTCTTCATATTGTCAAGACGGGCAGCATATTGATTAGCCGGGAGGAGCTGAGCATAATTATCGGGGAGTATGCCGCCGTTGCTCACGGTCAGAGGGATCATCGACTCATTGATATCAGCAAGATTCTTTGAATAATCCTTCTTGAACATCGGAGCGAGATTGGTCTCTCCGAAATTGCCCGTGTGCTGGATAACGATATCAAGGATAATCTTCATATCTCTCTTATGCACCTCATCAATAAGCTTCTTGAAAGCCACATCCGCATCAGCGGCCGAGGCATCCTTGCTTACATATCGATGGTCGATTTTAGAGAAATCCATAGCATGATAGCCATGATAATCAAGTCCGGATGCATTCTCCACCACAGGAGTGATCCAAACGGCAGTGAAGCCGAGCGCCTTGATGTAGTCGAGTTTGTCGATCAGACCTTGGAAATCGCCTCGCCATTCGGGGTCGTTGATATTGTTCACACCATCCCAGCAATATACATTGTTGTCGGGATCACCGTCATAGAAACGGGTGGTCATCGCGAAATAGATTGTCTCGTCGCGGAAATCTGTGCGATCGCCCACAAAAGTGGCAGCGATTGATGCCATTGCCGAAGACGCTATAGTGGCTCCGCAAAGCATTTTGCGCAAATGATTCATAAGAAGTTTATTTAGTTTAATTAAGCCTGTGTAGGGTAATATATGACTCTTTTGGTATAAAAAAGATTATATACCCTTCTTTGGTGCAAAGTTAGTAAAAAAATTAATAAGGTGCATAAAAAGTTAGATTCTTAAAATGTATAATAGGTGTATTTGATAATGTTATGTTCTTATAATTAATTAGTTAGATAAAATATGTTTGAAAAATATGTTGTTTAACATATTTAAAAATTATTATAAAATAATCTAAAATCACTAATTTTGCGTGAACTAAATAAATTGGATTCGAGCAAATCGAATCTTGGCTTATCTAAATATAACTTTACTTTATGCAACTTTACAGCAAATGGATCGCCGCGGCGATTTTGGGAAGCTGTGCGGCGATGCCTTTTAAGACATATGCCGACAACAGCGATTTCAATGCTAACCGCACAGATTTCCGCGACGAGACAATCTACTTCGCGATGACCACCCGCTTTTATGATGGCGACCCCATGAACAATGTGCTTTCATGGGATGGTCAGGCAGACCAGATTAAGAACAACGACCCTGTGTGGCGTGGAGACTTCGCCGGATTGATAGAGAAATTAGACTATATCAAGGCTCTCGGCTTCACAGCTATCTGGATTACTCCTATCGTACAGAACGCATCAGGTTTCGACTATCATGGTTATCATGCCATGGACTTTTCCAATGTGGATCTCCGTTATGAGAGCCGCAAGGAGTGGGGATGCGAAAAAGATGTGAAATTTCAGGATCTTATTGAGGCCGCTCATAAGAAGGGTATAAAGATTATCCTTGATATCGTGCTTCAACATACAGGAAACTTCGGAGAAGCTAAATTCTGCAAACTTTTCGACCGCGACCAGAAGATCTGGAATCAGGCAGATATAGAATCCTGTCTTATCCCCGATCAGGAAAAATTGGGAGGGTCGTCATATTGGAGTCTGCCGAATGAGGGAGCAAAGACACAATATTCCGAGCGTTTCAAATATTTAAAGAATACTGACGGCCAGAATCATGACAGCAACAACTATTGGCATCATGTAGGCCAGGGATGGGATTGGGACGACCGTACACGCTGGTGGGGTCAGATTGCCGGCGACTGCGTGGATCTCAATACTGAAAATCCTGCGGTGGTGGATTATCTTGTGGAATGTTACGGTAAATTTATCGAGATGGGTCTGGATGGCTTCCGTATCGATACTACAGGACATATCTCTCCCCTTACATTCAATGCTGCCTTTATACCAAAGTTTATAGAATTAGGCGAAAAGTATAAGGAAAAACGCTATCTCTATGATGAAAAGGGAAATATGACAGGAGTGTCTCCCTTCTATATGTTCGGAGAGTGTTGCGCACGCTATTCTCAGGTGATCTATCATGGCGACCAGGCTTTGTCAAGCTGCTACTACACTTGGAAATCAGATCCTGCGCTCGTTGAAGAATGGAAGAGTTATACTGCCGACTGGTGGGCAAAGCAGGTTGTTAATGAAGGAGCCGCCCCATTAGGAAACATGGTTACATGTACGAAAGACCCCGGCACGGAACATAATTCCGACAACGTCTTCATGAAAAATGGTGCTTGGCACGAACCCGATTATTCAGAGGCTTCCGGATTCAATATCATCGACTTCCCGATGCATTATAATTACAATAATGTAAATGAAGCAGTGAGAATTGCCAAAGAGGGAGATCAGTATTATAATGATGCCTCGTGGAACGTAGTATATGTTGATTCACACGACTATGGTCCCGGTCCGAGCGACGGAACACGCTTCTCCGGCGGTACAAATCAATGGGCAGAGAATCTTTCTATGATGTTCACCTTCCGTGGAATCCCATGTATATATTATGGATCGGAAGTGGAATTCCAGAAAGGGGTTACAATCGACAAAGGTCCGGAGCTTGCCTTGATGAATTCAGGACGTGCATACTTCGGAGAATATCTAAAGGGAACCGTTAAGACCGAAAAAGAACAATTCGGTACATATACAGAAGCAAGCGGAAATGTAAAAGAGACACTGAATGGCGATCTTTCACAGCATATCCGTCGCTTGAACCAGATCCGTCAGGCTGTCCCGGCATTGCGCAAAGGACAATATACCTGGGATGGATGTAAGGCCAACGGCGGCTGGGCATTCAAGCGTGCCTACAAGGATTCATACGCTCTCGTGGCAGTGAACGGAGGGGCTACATTCTCTGATGTTCCTGCAGGAATATATACCGATCTCGTTACCGGTAAGACATACCAGGGAGGAGGAACAATCACCGTAGATGCGCCCTCAAATCAGGGTCAGCTTCGTGTTCTCGTAAAGGATTGGACAGGTGGAAAAGTCGGAGAAGACGGCAAGTTCATGTATGATTCAACTCCGGTTTCACATGGAGGTAGCGTTTCCTTTACCGATCCCGGAACAGATCATTACTACACTAAGGAGGATGCCGAAGGACCTACAATGAACGGCGTGAAATTCTCTCCCGCAGGAGGATCGTTCCGCACCGACACTCAGACTGTAACCGTAGCTCTTGAGAGCGGATCGGTGGCAGGATGGTATCAGGTGGAAGGGAAGAGCCGTGTCAACCTCACTTCCGGATCTACTTCCACATTCACTATCGGCGAGGGAATGGAATATGGCGCGACAATCAGCATAAGCTGGGGCGCAACCGCAGAAGATGGACAGACAGCGACAGGTAAGGTAACATATAAGAAAGTGGATCCGAATGCTGCCATTACAATCTATGTTAAAGCTCCCAACGGTGGAAATATCTATGTGTGGGGAGATGACGAAAACGGCAAAAAGCAGGAACCTGCAGGTGCTTGGCCAGGAAAAGCGATCAACTCTTTGGATAAAGTAGGGGAGTATTACTCCTTCAGTGTAGATGGCATTGAGTCGGTGAGCGTTATTTTCAATGGAAATGGACAGACCGGCGATATCACAGGGATCACCTCGGATGTGTATTATGAATACGATGGTGGTTCGACAGCCAACAAGATTGAGGGAGAAGATCCCATCGATCCGGTTGATCCCATCTACCCCATCGACCCTGATGATCCGACAGATCCGACACCCGAAGGCGATTTCGTGGTTTACTACGACAATTCATTCTCCAATTGGGCTGCACCCCATATCCATTACTGGGGCGGAACGGAAGCAACAGAATGGCCTGGCGTGCCAATGCACAAACTTGATTGCGGTCATTACTACTTCGCATTGCCTCAGGGCACAACCGGAGTGGTGTTCAACAACAACGATCAAGGCGCACAGACCGACGACATATCACCTGTGCATAACACCATATATAAAGGAACAGATGGTCGTAATTTCACATCCTCCACTCACACCTGCTCGCAGACAGGGGTGACAAACATCTACACTGATGAAGAGGCTCCCGCAGAGCTTTACAATCTTCAGGGAGTGCGTGTCAATAATCCCGGTCCCGGCATCTATATCGTGGTGAAAGGAGAAAAGTCAAACAAAATTGTCATCAAATAAAATAATATTTTTAAACCTACGTTATTAGAGCATATAATAAAGTATTTTTATTGTTTGGGAAGAGAAGTGTGGCGAAGTGATTTCGACGCACTTCTCATTTTTTATTTTAACCCATTTTAATTTAGACTTACTTGAAATAGCTATGCTGAGTGGAGCGACGGCTCATAACGCCGGAATGTGTGCATTCCGGCGCATATTTATGAAATGTGTGCAAACATAATTGGCTAAAATTCTTTAAAAATAGAACATATTGTTGTAGTATAAGATAAAAATATAAAAGAATGGTAAATAATTTTTGAATAATAGAAAAAATAGCTATATTTGCACTCTCGAAAGAGTCTTAAGGTAAAAATTAATCAAGATTCCCGAAATTTATTGTTGCGAAGCATAGAAGATTCGTTGTTGCGAAGCATAGAGAAAGGTCGGAATCCATATCAAATATAAGAAAGCCCATGAGTGATAGATTGTATATTTTCGACACGACGCTCCGGGATGGCGAGCAAGTGCCGGGTTGTCAGCTCAACACAGTCGAGAAGATTCAGGTAGCGCGACAGCTTGAAGCGTTGGGGGTTGATGTGATAGAGGCGGGGTTCCCTGTTTCGAGTCCGGGTGATTTCAATTCAGTGATAGAGATTTCCAAAGCAGTGACGTGGCCCACTATCTGCGCCCTTACACGCGCTGTGGAAAAAGATATTGAGGTAGCTGCCGAGGCTCTAAGATATGCCAAGAGAAAAAGAATACACACCGGTATCGGCACGTCAGACTCACACATAAGATACAAATTCAATTCCACTCGTGAGGAGATTCTCGAACGCGCCATTGCTTGCGTTAAATATGCCAAGAGATTTGTGGAAGATGTTGAATTCTATGCTGAAGATGCCGGACGCACCGATAATGAATATCTTGCGCGAGTGGTGGAGGCTGTGATCAAAGCCGGAGCCACAGTGGTAAATATCCCCGACACCACCGGCTATTGCCTCCCTTCTGAATATGGCGACAAGATACGTTATCTAATGGAGAATGTTGACGGGATAGAGAATGCCATAATCTCCACCCATTGCCATAACGACCTCGGCATGGCCACAGCCAATACAATGGCCGGAGTGATGAATGGAGCACGTCAGGTGGAAGTTACGATCAACGGTATTGGAGAACGTGCCGGAAATACATCGCTCGAAGAGATTGCGATGATTCTCAAATCCCACAAAGAGTTAGATATAGAGACCAATATCAATACAAAAAAGATTTATCCCACAAGCCGCATGATTTCATCCTTGATGAATATGCCGGTGCAACCCAATAAGGCTATAGTGGGGAGGAACGCTTTTGCTCACTCATCGGGGATACACCAGGATGGGGTGTTGAAGAACGTGCAGACTTATGAGATAATTGATCCGCGTGATGTGGGAATTGACGACAACTCAATCGTACTGACAGCCCGAAGCGGACGCGCTGCATTGAAGAGCCGCCTGAATGCATTGGGAATAGAGTTGACTCAGGAAAAGCTTGATAAAATATATCAGGAATTTCTTAAACTTGCCGATAAGAAGAAAGATATCAACGACGACGATATCCTCCTTCTCGCAGGCGCCGACCGCACCCACAATCATCGCATCAAACTTGAATATCTTCAGGTTACAAGCGGTGTGGGGGTCCGCTCTGTGGCAAGTTTGGGCCTGAATATCGCAGGGGAGAGTTTTGAAGACTCTGCCAGCGGAAATGGTCCGGTGGATGCAGCAATTAAAGCTCTCAAGAAGATCATCAACCGCAAGATGGTGCTCAAAGAATTCACCATTCAGGCAATCAACAAAGGGAGCGACGATGTGGGTAAGGTTCACATGCAGGTAGAATATGACGGTCATGTCTATTACGGATTCGGGGCTAACACAGATATTGTGGCAGCTTCAGTGGAGGCATACATTGATTGTATAAATAAATTTAAGATTTAAGATACGAAAAAAGATAAACAGGTGTTTAATCCCTTGTTTATTTGAAAATTTATAAATAAAATGAATACTTTATTCGATAAGATATGGGACTCACATGTGGTGCAGAATGTCACAGACGGTCCGACACAACTTTATATCGACCGACTTTATTGCCATGAGGTGACTTCTCCCCAGGCATTTGAAGGTCTCAGAAAAAGAGGAATCAAATGTTTCCGTCCGGAAAAAATCTTCTGTATGCCCGACCATAACACTCCGACCCACGATCAGGATAAAGAGATAGAGGATGAAGTGAGCCGCACTCAGGTTGACACTCTCGCCCGCAATGCCGAGGAGTTTGGATTGGAACATTTCGGTATGCTTCATCCCAAGAACGGTATCATCCATGTTGTGGGTCCCGAACGCGGTCTCTCCCTTCCCGGAATGACCATTGTTTGCGGCGATTCCCACACCTCCACCCATGGAGCTATGGGAGCAGTGGCCTTTGGAATAGGCACATCGGAAGTGGAGATGGTGATGGCCTCACAGTGTATTCTCCAGCAGAAACCGAAATCGATGCGAATCAATGTGGAAGGAAAGCTTAAAGAAGGCGTAACAGCCAAAGATATGGCTCTCTATCTGATGTCGAAACTCACCACTTCCGGCGCCACCGGTTATTTTGTGGAATATGCCGGCGAGGCAGTGCGCAATCTTTCCATGGAGGGACGTCTCACACTCTGCAACCTATCCATTGAGATGGGAGCGCGAGGCGGGTTCATTGCTCCCGACGAGAAAACATTTGCGTATCTGAAAGGGCGAGAATATGCGCCCCAAGGTGAAGATTGGGATAAGGCAGTGGAATATTGGAAAACCCTCAAGAGCGGAGATGACGCCGTATTCGATAAGGAATTGACTTTCCACGCCGAAGATATAGAGCCGATGGTGACTTATGGCACTAACCCCGGAATGGGGATGGGGATCACCGAGACTATCCCGACACTCGATTCAATCCCCGAAGAGGGACGCGAATCATTCAAGAAGAGTCTTGATTATATGGGATTCGAACCCGGACAGAAGCTTCTCGGCACCCCCGTGGATTATGTATTCTTAGGAGCATGCACCAACGGACGCATCGAAGACTTCTATGCCTTTGCATCCATCGTGAACGGGCGTAAGAAACATCCCGATGTTACGGCATGGCTTGTGCCCGGATCCTGGATGGTGTATGAGGAATTGGAGAGAGAAGGCTTGATCAAATTCTTTGAAAGAGCAGGTTTTGAGGTTCGCCAACCGGGATGTTCAGCTTGCTTAGCAATGAACGACGATAAGATACCGGCCGGCAAACTCGCCGTATCGACATCAAACCGAAATTTCGAAGGTCGTCAGGGCCCCGGCGCAAGAACAGTGCTTGCAAGTCCGCTCACAGCCGCGGCCGCTGCAGTGACAGGGAAAATAACAGATCCAAGAACCCTCTAATAGAATGCAATGAAACAGAAATTTGATATAATAAGAAGCCGCTGTGTGCCTCTCCCTCTTGAGAATGTCGATACCGACCAGATCATACCCGCCCGCTTTCTGAAAGCCACCACCCGCGAAGAGAGTTTCTTTGGAGAAAATCTTTTCCGCGACTGGAGATATAATCCCGACGGGAGCGAAAACAAAGATTTTGTGCTCAACGATCCCACCTATAGCGGAGAGATTCTTGTGGCAGGAAAAAATTTCGGCAGCGGATCGAGCCGCGAACATGCCGCATGGGCAATAGCCGGATATGGTTTCCGAGTGGTGATCAGCAGTTTCTTTGCCGATATACATAAGAACAATGAACTGAACAATTTCGTGCTTCCTGTGGTGGTGAGCGAAGAATTCCTTGCCGAGCTCTTCAAGAGCATTAAGGAGAATCCGCAGATGGAAGTGGAGGTGAATCTTCCCGAGCAGACTGTCACCAACACAGCTACAGGCAGAAGCGAGAAGTTCGAAATCAATGGCTACAAGAAATATTGTCTGATGAACGCTCTCGACGATATAGATTTCCTGCTTGAAAATAAAGAGAAGACTGAAAGTTACGAGGCAAAAGCGTAATAAAATAGGTGAAAAACCCTTAAACTGTAAAAATAGAAACTATTAAGCTATTTGAATGAGAAGCTATTCAAGAGAAATAGAGATTATGGACACCACTCTTCGCGATGGCGAGCAGACGAGTGGTGTCAGCTTTGTGCCTCATGAGAAGCTGATGATAGCGCGTGCGCTTCTCAAAGATCTGAATGTAGATAGGATAGAGGTTGCATCCGCCCGTGTCTCGAAAGGGGAAAAAGAAGCTGTGAGCCGTATCTGTCGATGGGCATCAGCAGCCGGATGTCTCGACAGGGTGGAGGTGCTGGGCTTTGTGGATAATGGAGTCTCCCTCGATTGGATAGAGGAGTGTGGATGCAAGGTGATAAATCTTCTGTGCAAAGGATCCGAGAATCATTGCCGCAACCAGCTGAAGAAAACTCCCGAAGATCATTTCGAGGATGTGAAGCGCAATATTGAGATGGCTCATAAAAGAGGGATAGCGGTGAATGTCTATCTTGAAGATTGGAGCAACGGGATAAAGAATTCTCCCGACTATGTCTATTCAATGATAGATGCTCTCAAGGATTGCGGAATAAAGAGATTCATGCTTCCCGACACACTCGGTATCCTTAATCCCCTCGAACTTCTTATGATCATGAAGAAGATTGTAAGAAAATATCCCGAAATACATTTTGATTTCCATGCCCATAACGACTACGACCTTGCCATTTCCAATGTATTGGCGGCTGTATTGGGAGGATGCCAAGGGATTCATACGGCAGTGAACGGACTTGGCGAACGGGCCGGAAATGCACCCTTGGCGAGTGTGCAGGCTATTTTGAAGGATCAGTTTAATGCCAAGACCAACATTGTGGAGAGTCGTCTAAATGATGTGAGCCGGATGGTGGAGACCTATTCCGGCATTCCGATCCCGCCTAACCGACCGATCACGGGGGAAAGTGTATTCACTCAGGTGGCCGGAGTGCATGCCGACGGCGACAACAAGGCAAAGCTATATTATAACGACCTTCTTCCCGAAAGATTCGGAAGGAAGAGGGAATATGCTTTGGGTAAAAATTCAGGCAAAGCGAATATTCTCCGCAATCTTGAAGAATTGGGTCTTGAACTCAATCCCGAAGAGACAAAGATGGTGACCAATCGTATCATCGAGTTGGGGGATAAGAAAGAGGTGGTGACACAGGAAGATCTTCCCTTTATTGTGGCGGATGTTCTCAACACTTCTGCAGATGAGGAGAATGTGTCGCTTGTAAACTATATGCTGAGTACGGCGTATGGACTTGAGCCCCACGCCTCTATCAAACTCCGTATCAATGGAGAGATGTATGAGGAGAGTGCATCGGGAAGCGGTGCATTTGATGCGCTGATGCGAGCAGTGAAAAAGATTTATAAAGAGAAGCTTGGAAGAAGATTCCCTCATCTTTCCAATTATACGGTCACTATACCCCCCGGCGGCCGGACCGATGCACTCGTGCAGACCTGCATCACATGGGAATGGGAAGATAAGATATATCGCACGCGCGGACTCAGCGCCGATCAGACAGAGGCGGCTGTAAAAGCCACGATAAAGATGCTTAACCTGATGGAAAGCAAATTAACCACAAATGATTAATAGAACAATAAGGGGATCATCGAGGATAAAAGAGATTGCGCCTTATTGTAATAAAGATATTTCTATGGATTTAAAAATTGCAGTATTGCCCGGCGATGGGATCGGGCCTGAGATTTCAGCAGTCGGTGTGGATGTCATGACTGCCGTATGTGAAAAGTTTGGTCATAAGGTATCTTATGAATATGCGATATGCGGTGCGGATGCAATCGACAAGGTAGGGGATCCGTTCCCCGAGGAGACCTATGAAATATGCAAGAATGCGGACGCTGTGCTTTTCTCAGCTGTAGGCGATCCTAAATTTGACAATGACCCCACGGCGAAGGTACGCCCCGAGCAGGGTTTGCTTGCCATGCGTAAGAAATTGGGCCTATTTGCCAATATCCGACCTGTAGAGACCTTTAAATGCCTCATCCATAAATCTCCGCTCAGAGCCGAGTTGGTGGAGGGTGCCGATTTCATCTGCATCCGAGAGCTGACAGGAGGAATGTATTTCGGAGAGAAATATCAGGATGATGAGAAAGCATACGACACCAACTATTACACTCGCCCCGAGATTGAGCGAATCCTAAAGGTTGGATTTGAATATGCCATGAAGCGACGCAAGCATCTCACTGTTGTGGATAAAGCCAATGTGCTTGCTTCGAGCCGCCTTTGGAGAAAGGTGGCGCAGGAGATGGAAAGCTCCTATCCGGAGGTAACGACAGATTATATGTATGTTGACAATGCCGCGATGCGAATGATACAAGAGCCAAAATTCTTCGATGTGATGGTCACAGAAAACACATTCGGAGATATCCTGACAGATGAGGGTTCTGTTATCAGCGGGTCGATGGGTCTTCTTCCCTCGGCTTCGACAGGGGAAAGCACACCGGTGTTTGAACCTATCCATGGATCTTGGCCCCAGGCAAAAGGCTTGAACATAGCCAATCCGTTGGCACAGGTTCTTTCCGTGGCGATGCTCTTTGAATATTTCGATCTTAAAGAAGAGGGAGCGTTGATACGTCAGGCAGTGAATGCTTCGCTCGATGCCAATGTGCGCACACCCGAGATTCAGGTAGAAGGGGGAGAGAAATATGGCACAAAAGAGATAGGCCAATGGCTCGTGGAATATATCAAGAAAGCTTGATAAGAGATTGAAAATAAGAATAAAATAAAAGAAAACGGAGATGCAAACCATGCTTGTATCTCCGTTTTCTTATCTATGCTATAAACTTTGCTGATTTTATTGGATGGACTCTTATTCCGACCCTAACCCCGAATCGGATTGGAAAGCTTCGGAAGATTCGGGAACGGATTGCGAGTCATGCTTCAGACCATGTTTAAGCCATGCACCCGAAGCGAGTCGCCAAAGGAAGATAGCCCCTCGAAAACAAAGCTCGATACACATTGCAAGCCATACACCATTAAGCCCCATAGTGCCGGCAAGAATGGCAGCCAAAGGGACACGCACCAGCCAGATGCTGGAGAAATTCATTATAGCCGGAACCACCGTATCGCCGACCCCGACCATCACTCCGTATCCTACAATCGCCGCCGCAAACATAGGCTCTGCCCATGCCTCAATCCTTAATGACGAAGACCCTAAATCCTGAATCTCTTTTACCGGGGTGAGCAGCGACATGACATCCGGCGCCCATATCCAGAGAGCTATACCCATTACCCCCATGATTGCCATTCCAAGCCCGACAGTGAGCCAACCAAACTGCTTGGCGAGAGGTTTTCTCCCTGCTCCATAGCTTTGCCCTGTCAGTGTGGTGGCGGCATCCGCAATTCCATATCCCGGCATATAGCAAAGAGCCTCCGCCGTGACGGCAAAAGAATTAGCCGCAATGGCAAACACTCCCAATGGAGCAACGATAATCGTAATCATGATTTGCGCACCGCAGATCACAGCATGTTCCAATGTCATAGGAGCTGCAATACGGAGAGCATTATGCAAGATTGAACCCGAAGGGATCCATCGATCTCTTTTTTTCTTATGTTGAGATTCCGAAGAAGAGAGTGAAGATTCTTTCTTAATTCTGAATTTACCCAAGAAAGCAATTCTTTTTTCGCGAGTAGTGGCATACCAAAGCACCGAGGCGGCCGTAACGATTTCGGCTCCGACCGTTCCGAGGGCGGCCCCTAACACGCCAAGGTCGGCACCCGGCATCATGAGATGCATCCCGGCAAACGATATTTCCCGGGTAGGGAAAATCAGGAAGAAATTGAAGATCACATCAAGGATGCACATCATCACATTCAGACCGCCGGCCACCACCATATTCCCTGCAGCCCGCAACGCTCCGCTTCCAAGATAATTAAGCGTAAGAATCGGCAGCGCAGCCACAAAAACAGCGAAATAGAGGGTGGCGTCGCTACATACTGTATCTGTCCCTCCGAGCCAATGAGGCAACGGACCGGCAATTATCAGACCTATCAGTCCTACGATAACTCCAAAAAGGAAAGAGCCAGTGATTCCTTGACGGAAAATCCTCTTAGCCGATTCATGATCGGCGGCTCCGATGCGATGAGCTATCTGCACCGAGAAACCGACAGTGGCAGCCGAGCAGACACCCCAGAAAAGCCAAAGACTCGTGGAGACAAGCCCGACCGCAGCCGAAGGATCCGCTCCCAAGCGTCCGACCATAGCCGCATCAATATATTGCATCAAAATGCTCGATAGCTGCGCAATGATTGCCGGCCACGCAAGACGCGCGGTCAAAGACAGCCGTTGGCGGAACGTCAACGGCTGTCCGGATGATATGAGTTCGATATTCAAAATTCTATCCCTTTCTTAATTCTTTCTTCAACCAATTTATAATCCGGTCGAGACCTTCTTCAAGACGAGCATGGGATGTGGCGATATTAATACGTATATATCCTTCGTCGCCATACATCTCGCTGCAATTCACCCACACCTTCGCCTCGCGGAGCATACGCTCCTCAATCTTCTCGGCAGAGATGCCCAAGGCACGGACATCCACCCACGGGAGATATGTGGCTTCCAGACGGGCCACCGGACACTCCGGCAATTCATTCTTGAACCGGGAGACAAGCATATCATAGTTAGCCCAAAGATATTCACGCAATGCGCTCAGCCATTCATACCCTTCCTCCGAATATGAAGCCTTAAGAGCCACGGGACCGAAGGGGTTGACGTCGCACACCTCATTAATATTCACCGCACGATCCACTTTCCCCTTCACCTCATCATCGGGAGTGATGATGTTGGCAATCTGCAGACCGGCAGTGTTGAAGGCTTTCGAAGGAGAAAGACACACCACCGCCCGGTCATCAATCTTGCCATAGGGGTAATATTCCTTACCCGGCTTCGTTAGTTCGCAATGAATCTCATCGCTGACCACTCTCACGTTATTTCTGCGACAAATCTCAGCCACTCTTTCTAATTCCGAGCGAGTCCAAAGCCTGCCGGCAGGATTGTGGGGATTGCAAAGGAGCATGAGATCCACATCATCTTGAGATGCAGCCCTCTCCAAAGCATCGAAATCCATTGAATAAGAGAATGTGCCATCCTCAAAATCCATGCGTTTCAATGGAGCCTCCACAATACGGCAACCATTATTTCGGATTGAAGAGAAAAAGCAATTATATACAGGAGTCTGCACAATCACCCCGTGACCTTCCGGAACAAGAGCCTTGATGATAGCCGAAATAGCAGGGACCACTCCCGGCACAGCTATCACAGCATCACGCTCAAAGAAATAATCATGACGCGATGCAAACCATTCAGTAAGGGCGTGGTAATAGTCATCCCCAAGAAGAGTATAGCCGAACACTCCATGATCCACTCTCTTTTCAAGAGCGCGAATCACATTAGGGGCGGTATTGAAATCCATGTCGGCCACCCAGAGAGGGATAATGTCGTCGGCAGGGGCTTCATCCCATTTCATCGAACCCGAACCTCGACGGTCGGGGACGTAATCAAACCAACTTCTCTCCATCTCTTAACCCTCCTTCACTTCAATCTTGCAATCGGCAGGCTGCTTGATATTCTCATCAATTATTATCTCCCCATAACCCTTGGCGCGAATCACACCCGAAGTAGGATTCTTCACAGAGGGGATCACAGAATTAACATCGGCCTGAAGCGAGCTCTCCTCAAAAGCGAGGTCGCTATCCTCAGCCATTGTACAATTCTCCATCACGAGATTCTCGCAATAGCACAAGGGTTGTGTTCCCGATAACTTGCAATTGATGAGATGAAGATTCTTTGAATGCCAGCCGAGATATTCGCCATTGATTTCAGAATCTATTACGGTTACATTCTCAGTGTTCCAGAAAGCATCCTTTGAATTGATAGTGGCATTTCGAATCACTACATTCTTGCAATACTGGAAAGAGTAATTTCCATCCTGATGATAGTCGTCGATTTCGATATTCTCGCAGTGCATGAAAATATAGTCAGCGTGGGCCACTTCAACCTTGTGAAGATTAATGTTGCGGCAATGCCATAGAGTCTCCTGGGCATTTGGTATCTTCACCTGATCGAGGATAATCCCCGACATCTCGCGGAACATCTTGGGAGCCTCAACCAGAGTATCGGTCATCTGCAACCCTTTCGAATACCAGAGGGCAGCGCGGGCACCCTCAGTGAAGAGACAATTCCGGATAATGAAATTGTCAACATGCCAGAAAGGATACTTCCCTTCAAAACGGCAATCGATAGCCTCGATATCGCTGCATTCCTTAAGAGCTGATTCCCCGGCGTGGATTGTAACATTTACAAGTTTAAGATCGCGGGAAGCGAATAGTGGACGTTCGCCTCCAAATTCAGTGTTTTCTATGGTTCTCATTATTTTGTAGATTAAAAAGCTATTTGAGTCAAAGCTGTTTTATAATTATAACACTTTAGAATGCATTTTTATTTTATTTTATCTCCTATTTCATTTTGAATAGAATTATATATGTGTTAATTTTGCAAGTCAAAATAACATAAGATAAAAACACAAAGCAAAAATTAAAAAATTCAGATGGTATTTTCTGACTTATTCTTTATATTTGTCTTTCTGCCGTCGTTTGTAGTGATCTATCTCATCGCGGCATGGCTTGATAAGAAGGTGTTCTTCCGGCAGAAAGAGGGGGTGATCCTATTCGACGACGACCCTCATAAATCGGGCTATCAGCACCCCGGATTCATCGCACGAAACATCGCGCTCGTGATTTTCTCCCTGTTGTTTTATGCGTGGGGCGAGCCGGTGTATATCTTCCTGATGATAATCTGCGTGATAATAAATTATTTGTGCGGATTGTCGATAGCTGCCACCTCAAAGCTGCGGAAGATGTGGCTTGTAATAGGCTTGATTCTTAATCTTGCAATCCTCGGCACATTCAAATATCTTGGATTCTTCAACGACCTATTGGTGTCGGTCGGGATTGATTTCGGCGCTCCCAAACTTGCACTTCCGATCGGTATCAGTTTCTATATTTTCCAATCGATATCCTATCTTGTGGATGTATATCGCAAGGAATCACCCGTTCAGAGGAATTTCTTCAATCTTCTTCTCTACATCTCCATGTTCCCCCAGCTGATAGCCGGGCCGATCGTGCGTTACGGCACAGTGGCACACGAGATTAAAGACCGCCATATCTCCGCCAACGACTTCATGGAGGGCTCCTATCGATTCTTTATCGGATTGGGAAAGAAGGTGGTGCTTGCCAATATTCTTTCAGAGATAGCCACACGTTTTCTTGCCGATGGAGTGGAGAACCTTTCAATTTGGGGCGCATGGATAGGGATGTTGGCCTTCACATTGCAGATATATTTTGATTTCTCAGGATATTCCGACATGGCAATCGGAATGGGACGCGCCATGGGATTCCATTTCAATGAGAACTTCAATCATCCCTACTGCTGCAATTCTGTGACAGATTTCTGGCGTCGATGGCATATGTCGCTCGGATCTTTCTTCCGCGACTACACCTATATCCCGATGGGAGGCAACAGACGACACCAGATGATCAACTTGCTTACTGTATGGTTTCTTACCGGTATGTGGCATGGTGCAAGCTGGAACTTTATCCTCTGGGGACTCTATTTCGGTCTGATATTAGTGATCGAGAAATATGCCATATTGAAAGTGGCTCATAAGATACCCGCTTTCCTTATGCACATTTATGCCCTGATTATAGTAGTTGTAGGGTGGGGGATATTCTATTTCGATAATTTCGACAATATGAAATTATGGTTCAGCTCCGCCTTCGGACAGCGGGCATTGGAATTTTCGATAGTGGAAGAAACAGCCTTGACCGATTATTTCTGGATATGGGTTGTGGCTTTGATATTCTGTATCCCTTTGCGCAGATGGGTAGAGAACGGATTTGCAAAGATTCTTCCTCAGCACTCGGCAGGCGGCAATTACATTGATGCCACTCTCAAGGCTTTTGCCTCATTGATTATCCTTGTGTTGTGTGTCACCCTTCTTGTCGGAGCCACCAACAACGCATTCATCTATACTCGTTTTTAAATTGAAAAGAGATGACACCTGCAAAATTATATATCTGGATCATATCAATCGGCTTTGTAATCTTAGCCGGGGTAATGCTTTTCATGCCGAGGAGTGTATATTCCAATCTTGAAAAACGAGATCTGAAGGAATTTCCTGAATACAGCAGCGAAAAACTAAAGAACGGTACATTTGCCCAGGAGCTGTCGGGATGGTTCAGCGATACGGAACCTTACCGCGACGAGTTTATGTCGGCAAGCATGAAGGTGCGCGATCTGATACGCTATTCATTTGGCGACGAAGAAGAAGCTGTCTCCTTTCATGCCGTGGATAGTCAGCAAGCCGACGTTCCCGCCACTCCTCCTCCCGGCGCAGATGCCGCCCAATTGGAGGAATACGAAAATCATATCAATGCAGATGAGAATGCCAAGATCGGCAGCTCGGGCATAATCATCGTCGGATCCGGCAAAAATGTCAGGGCTCTGAATGCCTTCGGAGGTTCGGCCTCCGGCGGCGGAGAATTCGCGGCTGCTGTGAGCCGATATAAGAAAGAGATGCCGGATGTCAACGTATATGCAATGGTTATCCCTTTGTCGTCGGAATTTTATACTCCCGATAAGGCAAAGAGTGTGACACGTCCGCAGCAGCCCTTCATTAAGAACATTTATTCAAAACTTGAGAATGGGGCAAGGGGGGTGAATGCATACAATGCTCTTGCCGACCATGTGGAAGAAGATATCTATCTTCGCACCGACCATCACTGGGCTCCTCTTGGGGCATTTTATGCTGCTCAGGAGTTTGCAAAGACAGCCGGAGTCCCTTTCAAACCATTAACCTCCTATACAAAAAATGTGATTCATGGTTTTGTTGGGTCGATGTATGGCTATTCCAATGATATAGCAGTGAAGAACGCTCCGGAGGATTTTGTGTATTACACACCCAATGGGATCGACTACACCACCACCTATTGGATTTATGATGTGAATAAAGACTATCGTGTAACACGGGAAAGAAAACCCTTCGACGGGCAGTATTTCGCTAAGTTCCATGATGGAAGCAGCGCGGCTTATTCCACATTCATGGGGGGCGATCAGAAGTTGACAAGGGTCAAGACCGGTGCAAATCCCGGAAGACGACTGATGGTGATAAAGGATAGCTATGGAAATGCTTTGCCCGGCTATCTCTTCTATTCTTTCGATGAGATTCATATCGTGGATTTCCGTTATTTCACTCGAAATATGAAGAAATATGTAAGGGATAATAAGATCACGGATATAGTGTTCTGTGTAAATGTCTTCAACGCATATTCATCAAGCGCGGCAAAGAAAATCACTGCCTTCCTGAATCAGGGCGACGGATCAATGGCTGCACCTTCTTCAGAAAATAAGACATCTGCGGAAAATAAGGTATCTTCTGAAGATAGAAAGACAGAAGAGGGAAAATCCAGAAAGGGGAACGATTCGGATAATAAACCCGAAGAGCAGAGAAAAGAACAGGTAAAGAAACCGGAGCAGCCTAAAACCGAGCCTGTGCCTGAATCTCCGGCCAAGATAGAGGAGCCGGTGAAGGCAGAGCCTGTATCTTCTCCGGAGAATGAGGAGTAAATGAAGAGGATAGGGCTGAAGTATATCTCTTCCACCGGGAAGAATTTCCCTGCCATTAATGGGGGGAAATGGAATATCGCTTCTAATTTCCAAGGCGATTTCAATAAAATCCTTTCAGAAGCCGGCATTGAGGCGGATGATTTTGAGAGCATCAGTTTCTTTATGAGATATGTAGAGGAAGGGATGCTTCTCAGTGCTGTTCGCCGTCAGAATGTCCGGACAGAAACGGGTCGTCATTATGAAAGCCTGTGGATGTTTGTGCCCACGGATATCTCCATAGCTAAGGAAGAGATAGCCTTAGCTGCCTCGGAATTAGCAGGAATCTATGGATGTCCCGACGCCTTGACAAGTATGGAGGGTCTGGAGGATATCTTGCCCGACATATTCAGGAAGGAATTTGAATCCGATGATCTGCCCGCAGCTCCTATTCCGAAGATGACAGGTTCGAGAGTGGGGTATATCCCGTATGATAATCTTGCTGAATTTGAGGTTATTTTATCGGCGGGATATAGTCAGCAATATTCAAATTTCGGTTTGATTCTGATCACAGATTATGGCGTGAGGGTAGAGGCTTCCTTTCCGAGGGTGTTCTTGCCCGAACTTATGCTGTTTCAGCAATTGGAGCGACAAAAGGATATTCCCGAACCTGATTCTCAAGAGGACGCTGATTCTCAGGAGGAACCTGACTCTCAGGAGGAACAGGCGGAGTCGGAAGATCATGAGGAGCAGAGTGATCCGGAAGTGGAAGCCGGGCAGAACGACTCGGATGTGCAGCCGGAACCGAACGAGACGGATGGATCTGATAAGCTTACAGAGCCGGAAGGGGAGGAAATCAAGGAGGAAGAGAATCCGGAAAAGGAGATGGAACAGCCGACTGTGATAGTTAAAGAAATAACAGTCGTTCCGGCGTTGTATAAGCGGGGATTAGCTGTTTCCATTATTCTCAATCTCATATTAATTATAATTTTATTGATACTGATATGAAACCATTCACCTTCGATAGATTTGTTCGATTGCTGATCACGCTTGCATTGTTGGCCGGTGTAATCTGGCTTCTTGGGATTCTAAAGAATGTGCTCCTTCCATTCTGTCTTGCGTGTCTGTTGGCATATATAATGGAACCCTTTGTGGAATTCAATCAGAAAATATTCCGATTAAAAAAACGAGGGATAGCCGTAGCGATCACTATCATAGATGTTACAGCCATTATTGCTGCTTTATCCTATTTCCTTTCTCCGATAGTAGCCGGGGAAATTCATGAGTTAGGCACAATGATCGACCATTATCAAGCCCGTAATGTGAAGATACCAATGTTGCCCGAAAGCCTGACAGACAGATTTGAGCGCAGTTTCGATTTGCGAGGGATTGTGGCAGATATAGAAAGCGGGAAATGGGACACATGGCTCGATAAAGGAGAAACGTTGGTGACAGGTTCAATTGATTTTCTGATGCATTCCCTGGAATGGCTGCTCACGTTTGTATATTTGATATTCATTCTTATAGATTATCATAAGCTCGGCTCGGGATTCCGTTTGCTCGTGCCCGATAAATACAAGCCGGTTGTTTTCAGACTGGCCTACGATATCAAGGTCAGCATGAACGAATATTTCAGGAGTCAGCTGTTGATAGCCTCGTGTGCGGCAGTGTTCTATTGTATCGGATTTTCGATAGTTGGGCTTCCTATGGCAATATTGATGGGGATATTGGTAGGTATCCTTTATATGATACCCTATTTCCAATATATCACCGTAATTCCGGTTGCGATAATATGCTTCATCACCTCCCTTGACGGGGCCGCAGATTTCTGGAGCATGTTGGGAGAATGCGGTTTGGTGTATTTGGTGTCGCAGTCGATATGCGATTATATCCTCACTCCCAAAATAATGGGAAAATCAATGGGGTTGAATCCGGCTGTGATTCTTCTTTCCCTCTCTATATGGGGAACACTTTTGGGAATCCTCGGCATGGTCATAGCCCTTCCGCTCACAACACTCCTTACGTCATACTATAAGAAAATAGTGATAGATCACAAGCCGATTTGGGCAGAGACCGAAAAATAATGACATATCGTTCACTAAAGGGATAAAATATGTGATTAAATTTAAAATTTTTGAATATTTTTTTGATATATGCGATTGAAATGTTATTTTTGCTAACATAAATGATAACATTCCAATCATCATGAATCTAAAAAGAATATTAATATCAGCCTTATTGTCGGCTTCCTTTTTAGGGGCGATGGCTGTTCCTGCTCGTCCGGGGATAAGAACCTTCCGACAGAGCGACGGCACAGAGATCTGTGTGAAACTAATAGGAGATGAGCATTTCCATACATACGTCACAACAGACGGATTGACTGTAGCAAGAGGGAATGACGGTGATTTTTATTATCAGACTGCTGTTGGCCTGACTTCCATTAAAGCCCACAATCCCGAATTGAGAAAAGTTGCCGAAGTCGATTTCATCAAGCAGCAGATGAATGAAATGAATCTTCAGGCGATGGTGAAATCGCGTCAGACATCTATCACGAAGAGAAAAGCACAGTCTGTTAAGACACGTGCAGGATCTGCAACACAGGTTCCTACCATGGGATCGCCGCGTATTCCGATTCTTTTAGTGGAATATAAGGATAAAAAATTCAAGGATAGAAATCCTCTCTCCACATTCAATGATTTCTTTGCCAATGGCGAGACTTGTGCCGCTCAGTATTTTGCCGATCAGAGCAATGGAAAATTCACGCCTGAATTTGACGTGTATGGTCCCTATACATTGAGTGAGAATCGTGAGGTCTATGGAGGGAACGATGGCTGGGGCAATGACAAAGCTCTTGGAAGGATGGTCGCAGAAACGGCCTTAGGTCTGAATTCGGAAATTGATTATTCCCTCTATGATAATGACGGAGATGGAGAATGCGATGTTCTCATCGTTCTTTATGCCGGCGACGGGGAGGCTTCCTCTAACGATTTGGATGCTGAAAATTCAGTCTGGCCATGCCAATGGAATCTTTCGGCATCAGATTATAAGGAAGCGTTGAATCTTGACGGGACTAAGATTGATAAGTTTGCATGCTTTAATGAGCTGAATGGTCGTCATCCCTCACAGATAGATGGAATCGGCACATTCTGCCATGAGTTTTCACATTGTCTCGGGTTGCCGGATTTCTATGACACCAACTATAGATATTTCGGTATGGGCCCTTGGTCGCTGATGGACAGCGGTTCCTACAACAACGATACTTATACGCCTATCGGCTATTCAGCTTATGAAAAGGAATTCATGGGATGGATCGAGATTGAGGAGGGAGCTGAAAACACCTATTATACTCTTCCCGTGTTCAATCAGAAGAATTTGGCAACTGATAAAGCGGTGAAACTTTCAAATCCCCTGGATGAGAATGAATATTTTATTCTTGAAAACAGAGCGTGTCAGGGTTGGGATGAATATTTGAGCACCGAGGGGTTGTTCATTTATCATGTAACCTATAATCCCGGGGCATGGGAAATGAATACGGTGAATATTTTTGAGACTCAGCGTATGACTCCGGTTCCTGCTGACGATCGACTAAAGATGTATAAAGTGACATATGATGGTTATAACTATTCCTATGAAGTGGATGAGTCTGACCTTTTAGGAGACCTCTGGCCTTACAATGGGAATAATTCCTTCACACGAACCTCTTCGCCTTCTCAGAAACTTAATATCGGAGGTGGTTTCCTTGATAAACCTGTGACAGACATCGTGATCAACGATGACGGAACAGCCTCCTTCTGGGTGATGAAATTGGAGGTGTCTCCTCTTCCTGCTCCCGCATTAAAAGATCCTCTATTGCTTTCTTCGCAGTCGGCAGTGATAAGCTGGAACAGTGGATTGGAACGTCAGGCCACATTTACTTGTGAATTGACGGAAAAGGGAGATGAGGATAAGGTGACTACAATTGAAGGGATCGAGGGAAACACATATACCTTGACAGATCTTACTCCGGGCGGTCTATATGAATATCGCATCAAGGCTATCCCATTGGATAAGCAGAAATATACTGAAAGCGGATGGTCGGCTTCCAAGACAATTGATCTCAGCTCAATGAATGGCGACAACAGCGGCATTGAGAGTATAGATGCGGATGTTGAAGCTGAATATTTCACGCTCCAGGGTGTGAAGATTGCGAAGCCCCAAGTGCCGGGTGTATATATTGTGAAGAAAGGATCGAAAAGCTTTAAGATGGCTATGTAAGACAGGCGCTTGCGCGTGGCAGGATTTCGCGCTTCCGCGATCAAAACGGTATAAAAAATCGGGATCAGCTCAGGCTGACCCCGATTTTAATTTATGTGATTATAGGGCATGGAAATCTTCTTTAGTCATTATGTAGAAATGCTCTGTCCGTTTATCTCCCAATGGAGATGTAATGTCTTTGTTGGTGTGATGGTATCTGAATCCGCTTTTTTCGCAGACACGTTTTGACTTGACGTTGCCATCATAGTATCCACACCATACTGTAATAAGGCTCAACTCATTAAAACACCGTGAGAGCAACGCTTTTACCGCTTCAGGAATCAGTCCTTGTCCCCAATAGGGTTTACCAATCCAGTAGCCAATTTCAGCTTCGCCGCTTTTCATTTCAGCGGAAGGAAGACCATTGGAGAACATGATTCCGCAACTGCCAATAGGCTCATTTGTCTCTTTAAGAACAACAGCATAAGTCTCAGGCGCAGCAAATACTGTCCGGATTATTTCCAGACTATTTTCCACCGAAGTATGGGATGGCCACCCTGCAATCGGGCCCACGTCGGGATCTTGTGCGTATTTGAAAAGATATTCAGCATCATCTTCTCGCCAAGGTCTGAGTATCAAACGAGAGGTTTCTATCATACGAGAATCATTTTCAAATTATTTTTCAATATGTCGTGGACTGACGTTGGTCAATCTGAATGCAAATTTAGTCATAATATTTGGGATTCAGGATGTTATTGGCAAAATTTTATTAATTTTGTATTATGAAAGCTGAAATAGATACAAGTAATCTTCCGGATGGTTACGCTGAATGGCGTAGTAAAATAGAGAATCTCATTGAGAAAGCAAAACTCAATGCGGCTATCCATGTGAATACCGACATGCTTTCATTATATTGGAGCATCGGTAATGACATTATCCGAAAGAAAAAAGAGCGTGGCTGGGGATCGCAAGTAATCGAACAGCTATCCGTGGATTTAACACGCAAATTTCCTGAAGATAAGGGCTACTCAGTGAGGAACCTGCACTATATGAGACGGTTCGCCGAGAATTATCCTAATTTTCCAATTCTGCAAGTGTCACTTGCAGAATTTAAGGATCTGCCAATTTCGCAAGCGGCACTTGCAAAATTGGCGGACGGGAAGGATTATGTAGACATTCCACTGACAACCATAAGCTGGTATCACCACATTTCCCTCCTCCCCAAAATCAAGAGCGACGCAGAACGTGCTTTCTACATACTTGAAACGACACGCAACGGGATTAGAAGCTGAATTGAGCCAATGCTCCGATTCGGCGAGCCCATTTTCCTGTCTGTTTGATAATCGTTTCATTCCGTACTGAATCTTGAATTGTCTGTATTCTTTTCAATATTCGGTGCTCTGAACCTCTTTCCGGAGTTGAATTTGTATGTCACTCCGAGTCTCACGTTTAAATAAGTTTTTGTTTTGGTTAAACGGGTATAGCCAGATGATTCTGTTCTGAGTTTAAATTTCCGCTGCAACATGTCTTCAAGACCAATCGATACCGACCAGTGCTTGCCAAATTGTTTTTGAATCGTAGGATTAAGATTCAGAATCGGGGAAACGGTGATGTTGCCAATCTTCATTTTTGAGGTATAGTAGCAATTCATCGTGAGGTTAAAATCTTTCGGCAATAAAAATGTGGTACTTGCCACGACCTGAAGATAGCCGAATGTATCAAAAGAATCCTTGTCAGAGAGTTTTTGGGA
>JAAVGM010000029.1 GCA_014800245.1 Bacteroidales bacterium
CCGTACCATTCAGTACTTTTCAGTACTTTTCAGTACTCTTTATTACAAGATTTTTAAGTCCTTACAACTTTCTTATCAACTCGTCGATATACTGCGAACCCCTCTTCTCTCCAAAGATTTTTAAGGATAATGTTTCGCGTCTTGAGACCATTGCACCCTTTGATTTAGCAAGGAGCTTCCCGACTTCTCCAATCCTGAATCCACATTTTATCAACATAGCTGTCTGCTTCTCGCGTTCGTTCAGTTTAGATTCAGTCAGCTTTTCAAGATTGGGCAAGAAGTTGGGGCAAGATTGCGAGAAGAATTCCTCAAGCCTGTTCCAAAACTTACCATCCTTCTCCACACTCTTTGACTTATCAATCCTTCCGATTAATTCATCGTAGAGTGGGGAGTCTCGGAAAATGCTAATAAATTTTTTATAAGCCTCAGTGTCCCTGTTTTCAATGGTTGCAATCAATTCCTCCCTATACTTATCCATCTTCTCCTTTACAGATTCTTTCCCATTCGACGCTGTGCCTTCCGGACATTTCGCATTTCCCTCTCCTGATGATAGAATATTCTTTAATTCCGAGACTAAGGCAATGGTACGATACAGGAGGGTTTCCCCTTTCTGGTTTTTTATTAGGAACAATAACACCACTATTATTATCAAGGATACAATTATCACCATGATCATTACACCCCTTACAAGGTTTTTACGAGAATTTTCCGCCTTCTGCCTCGCCCTATCGTGGAGTGTATAGTTATAGAAAGAATTCTGGAGGATTGTGGAAGTATCCATATTGGAATTCCTCCCTTTGTCAAGAAGATCATTATATGCACGTATATATTCTGCCAAGGTGTCGGCTTGAATTCTAAAACGGACTTGATCGGATAGAAGGACATAATACCCTATCTCCTTATTTAGGATCTCCTTATCTTCTATCAGATTTTTCGCGTACATAAAGGCTGTATCGGCGGAACCTGCTTGCAGATAAGCCTGGGCCGCTATGGAGAGCACATAGTTTTTCCTATTGCTATCCGTATTATTAACCGTCTCTCTTATAATCGGAATAGCTTTCTTTACATCACCTTGTTTATATGCAAGATGTCCAATCTCAAATCTGCAGAGTGCATATTCCGAGGGGAAAACCCCGTCACTCAAGCGACACGCTTTCTCAAAATATTTTTGCGCCTTATGATAATCCCTCAAGTTTGCGGATATGTATCCGGCAAGTTCAAGGTTATATACCTGAACAAGTGTATCCGGGAGGGTTTCACCAAGTTTTAGACTTTCCTCAACATAAGGAAGAGCCTGCTCGTATAGTCTGATACCCGAAAGTAACCGTCCTGTCTGGCTCAAAATACGTCGTCTTAATCTTGGATTGTATCCCTTGTCCCCCATGCAATCAAGTGCCTCCTGGAAATATTGCAGGGCGATTGGATAGTTGCCTATGTCGCTATAGACGCGCCCTCCGTAGTAGAGCACCTCGGGGAGCATCTCCCGGCTGTGGTGCGATGAGAAGTACTCCTTGACAGTGAGGTAGAGCGAGTCGGAGGCATGACGGCAGTAGCCTTTGTCGGAGGCCTTGATGGTGAGGAAATCGCGGTAGTGCCTCTCCCCTTCCGACAGATCCTTGTCGGGGATCTTTTCGAGGGAGTCGAGGAGCGGAAGCGCCTCGGGTTCGGAGATCTCCGGATCTGAAAGGGATTCCCCGATATGCCGCAGCCTCGGATCGTCACGGTATGAGCTTCCGCAACCGCAGGATATGACCAGGGGAAGCAACAGGAGAACCGACAGGATGCAGCTCAATATAAAGACCTTTATGTTATTGTGGTAGAATTTCAAAAGGTGCGCTTTTTTATTTCTGCAAAGATAGCTCTTTTAATCCGGGATTGCAAGTATAAAAATTGCTTGGGGTGAGAATTAGATATCCATTCCGTTGTGTCGTTATTCTATCCCTTTTATATTCTTCTTGGGCGTGATTCCCAAGTCTTTGAGGGCTTCGATACGACGGAAGATATTCCCTTTTCCGTTGAGAAGCTGCCCCTTCGCTTTGGCAAATGAATCGGATAGACGAGCTATATGTGTCTCCACATCCTCCATTGTTTCGGAAAATACAGCCACTTTCTCATATAACTCGGTGGCTGTGCGCACAATGGTCTCCACATTCTTTGTCTGTCGGTCCTGCTGCCACATATTGAATGCCAATTGCAGGGCAATCATAAGGTTGCATGGCGACACAATCACTATCCCTTTGGAATAGGCATAGCGGGTCAATTCCTTATCCTGCTCAATAGCAGCCAAATAACATTGGTCGTTGGGAATGAACATAAGCACCAATCCGATGGAATCATCCACCAATCGGTCGTAATCCTTAGAGATTAGTTCTTCGATATGCTTGCGCACGCTCCTTGCGTGTTCTTTCAGTTTTATTTTTCTGAAAGCCGGATCATCAGAATCAAAGGCATCCGCATAGGCTGTGAGCGAAACTTTTGAATCAATCACCACCGCTCTCCCCTCAGGAAAGCGGACCACAACATCAGGTCGGAAGTTACGCCCTGCTTCATCCTTTACATTCTCCTGCACGAAATAGTGGAGATCGCGCTCCAATCCGCTGCTTTCAAGAAGGGTTTCAAGAATCATCTCCCCCCAATCCCCTTGAGCTTTTGAATCCCGCTTCAATACTTTTGTAAGATTCTGAGCCTCATTCCCGATTTTATCTGTCTGCTCCCGCATAGCCCTTACTGCCATATCCTGCTGCTGGGCGAAGAGCTTCATATTGGCTTCAAAAGAATTTTTCAGTTCCTCCTTCGTTACTTCGCCGGCAGTGCGAGTCTCCTCCACCGATTTCTTGAAGGCTTCAAACTGTTCCTTTATCGGGGCGAGGAGTTCGGCAATCTGAATGCGATTGTTGGATTGCAGTTTCTCCTGACGTGCGAGGAGCAGGCGATTGTTAAGATTTAGAATCTCCTCCTTCAGACGGTCGAAACGGAGTTGCCATTGGCGGTCGGCCTCCTCCAGGCGACGGTCGGCAGCCGCGCGTTCATCTTCAATCTGGGCCTTGCGTTGTGAATCGAGACGTTCGTAAGATTCCTTGAGGGCGGCAATTTCTCGTTGATGATTCTCCTTTAGGTCGGCAATTTTCCTTTGGGCATTCTCAATCTCGGCATCAAGCATCCCCTTTGAGGCAGTCGCCTTTGCATTGCATATGACAGCAGCTATGATAGCTCCGGCAAGAACCGACAAGATGGCAGTAATAATGATTTCCATACATAAAAGATTGTTTGAATTCTACAATGCAAATTTATAAAAATTTCGAAGATAATATAAAAATTCAGAGGATAATATATTGCCGATACAATAAAATCTGTTGATGTCTGCCTTGCCGGCATCAACAGATTTTATTGGATTGGTTCCTGAATTATTATCTTGCGTTGGTCCGTCCTTCGTAATAATTTATGAAGGCTTTCGACACGAGACGGTTTCCGCCCGGGGTGGGATAATCGCCGGTGAAATACCAGTCGCCGGGATGATCCGGGATGGCACGATGCATATTCTCCACCGTCTGATACACTATCTCCACCTCCGCTTTCAATCCTTCAGGCTTCAAAAGATCTGCTATCTTAGCCGCTATATCCTCGTCGGTGAATGGGGCATAAATCTCCTTCACATAGTTCACGCATTCCTCCTTAGGGCGATTCTCCTGCGCTTTACACTTCTGATAGACCGAATCTATCACATAGCTCATTCCACGCTCTCTGAGAAGCTCTATAGCCGCCTTGAAGGCTATAAATTCCGACATCCTGCTCATGTCGATTCCATAGCAGTCGGGATAGCGCACCTGCGGCGAGGAGGAGACTATGATCAGCTTGCGGGGCGACAGACGGTCGAGGATGCGGAGAATCGATTCCCGAAGGGTCGTGCCGCGCACGATGCTGTCATCAATCGCCACTAAGTTGTCGCCGGGGCGTATCGAACCATAGGTTATGTCATAGACATGGGCTGCAAGGTCGTTGCGAGTATTCCCCTCGGCTATGAACGTGCGCAATTTTATATCCTTTATCGCCACTTTCTCCTTGCGCACACGATGCACAAGGACTTCGCGGATGTTGCGGTCGGTCAACGCACCGATGGCCGATAACCGTTGGATTTCGTCAATCTTCGCCTTGATCAGATGCTCCTCGATCCCCTCTACAAGCCCGTAGAAAGCCACCTCCGCTGTATTGGGGATAAAGGATATGACTGTATTGTCGATATCATTATTCACCGCCTTAAGCACCTGCGGCACGAGATTCTTGCCCAGTTGCTTGCGTTCTTTATAGATATCCATATCCGATCCTCGGGAGAAATATATGCGCTCGAAGGAGCAGCGTTTATTCTCCCCTGCCGGAAGAATCTGCTCAATGCGGGAGGATCCATCGCGGTCAACGATGATAGCCTCGCCGGGAAGCAGCTCTTTTACGTCAGACACCTGAAGATCGAAGGCTGTCTGAATCACGGGCCGTTCGCTTGCCACGACCACTATCTCCTCGTCGCGGTAATAAAACGCCGGACGTATCCCCTTGGGATCGCGCATGGCCCACATGTCGCCATTCCCCACGATTCCGCAGATCACATATCCCCCATCCCACGACGGAGCGCAGCGATGGAGCATATTGGAGACGTTGAGGTCGCGCGCTATGGCGGCCGAGAGAGGGAGTGCTTTCAATCCTGCGTCATGATGAATCTTGAAAAGGCGTTCATTCTCGCGGTCGAGGGCATGACCAAGTTGTTCGAGAAGAAGGAACGTGTCGGCATATAGACGGGGATGCTGTCCCACAGCCGTAATCTCGTCAAAGATCTCATCAACGTTGGTCATGTTGAAGTTTCCGCATAGGAGGAGGTTGCGCGCCGACCAGTTGTTGCGACGCATGAAGGGATGCACGTAATTGATGCCGGAGCGTCCTGTGGTGCTATATCGCAGATGCCCCATATAGACTTCTCCGAGGAACGGGAGGTTTTCAAGGGGTTCTCCCCTGCGTTTTGCTTCGTCAATCTGCGCCCCGATGGCGGCGAAGATAGTCTGGATAGCGTCGGAACCTTGAGCACGCTCGCGGAAGATATATTCATTTCCGGGGATTGCATCTAGTTTCACTGAACCTACGCCGGCGGCTTCCTGACCGCGGTTGTGCTCCTTCTCCATAAGGAGATAGAGCTTATTGAGACCATACATTGCTGTGCCATACTTCTCCTCGTAATAGGAGAGCGGCTTGAGAAGGCGGATCATGGCCACTCCGCATTCATGCTTTATTAATTCCAATTTATATTTAATTTTAATCGAGAGAAATCATGATGAGACAAGATTAATCATGATAAATCATGATGCAACTTGATAAATCATGATAAATCATGATGCAACCTGACAATTAATTTTAAAGATAAATGTGGAATTTTGATTTAAAATCAAAATTCCACATTTAAATTATTCCCACTCGATTGTTGCCGGTGGCTTGGAGGAGATATCATAGACTACGCGGTTGATGCCACGCACCTTGTTGATTATCTCGTTGCTTGTCTTTGCAAGGAATTCGTAGGGGAGATGTACCCAGTCGGCTGTCATACCGTCGGTGGAGATCACGGCGCGGAGAGCCACGCAGCTCTCGTAGGTGCGCTCATCTCCCATCACTCCGACGCTCTGCACCGGGAGGAGCATCACGCCTGCCTGCCATACCTGGTCGTAAAGACCGGCCTCACGCAGACCGTTGATGAAGATTGCATCCGCCTCCTGAAGCATTCGCACCTTCTCGGGAGTGACCTCGCCGAGGATGCGGATTCCAAGACCCGGACCGGGGAAGGGATGACGACCTAAAAGTCGGGGATCCATATCCATTGCCTTCCCCACGCGGCGAACCTCATCCTTGAAGAGCAAACGGAGCGGCTCTACAATCTTAAGGTTCATCTCTTTGGGGAGACCGCCTACATTGTGGTGGCTCTTGATTGTGGCGGAAGGACCCTTCACTGAGCAACTCTCGATTACGTCGGGATAAATTGTGCCCTGAGCAAGCCACTTCGCATTCTCAATCTTCTTGGCCTCTGCATTGAACACCTCCACGAAATCGCGACCGATGATCTTGCGCTTCTGTTCGGGATCAGTGACACCCTTGAGGTCGTTGTAGAAACGCTCGGAGGCGTCAACGCCGATCACATTCAGACCCATGTGCTTGTAAGAGTCAAGAACCTCGTCAAACTCATTCTTGCGGAGAAGACCGTTATTGACGAAGATACATGTGAGACGGTCGCCGATGGCTTTGTGAAGAAGCATCGCTGCCACAGAGGAGTCAACACCGCCGGAGAGACCCAGGATCACGCGCTCGTCGCCGATCTTAGCCTTCAGTTCCTCTACTGTTGTCTCGATGAATGAAGCGGGGCTCCATGTGCCTGAACAGCCGCAGATGCCGAGCACATAGTTAGCGAGGAGCTGCTTGCCGTCGGTGGAATGATACACCTCGGGGTGGAACTGAATGCCCCATGTCTGCTCCCCTTCGATGTGATAGGCGGCATATTTTACATTCTCAGTGGAGCCGATCACTTTATAATTCTCCGGCACATTGGTGATGGTGTCGCCGTGGCTCATCCACACCTGTGTGGGTGAAGGGAGACCGGTCATGAGAGGATCCGCCGCATCCACCACTGTCAGCATTGCGCGGCCATATTCGCGGGAGGGTGCGCCCTCTACATTGCCGCCATATGCCTGAGCCAAATACTGAGCGCCATAGCAAACTCCAAGAAGAGGAAGCTTGCCCTTGATATTGCTCAGATCGGGCACCGGTGCATCCGCATCGCGCACCGAAGAGGGGGATCCGGAGAGAATCACACCTTTTGTATCGGCATCAATCTCCGGAATCTTATTGAAAGGATGAATCTCGCAATATACATTCAGCTCGCGCACGCGACGTGCGATAAGCTGAGTGTATTGAGATCCGAAGTCTAATATTAATATCTTTTCCATATCTTTTATGCTTCGCGTCGTGAGTAATTGGGAGCCTCTTTGGTGATGGTCACATCATGAGGATGGTTCTCAGTCACGCCGGCAGAAGTGATCTTAGTGAACTTCGCATTGTGAAGGGCATCGATATCCTTTGCGCCGCAATAGCCCATGCCTGAGCGGAGTCCGCCCGCGAGCTGATAGATGGTCTCGCTGAGTGTCCCTTTGTAGGGCACACGAGCCACGATCCCTTCCGGAACAAACTTGCTTGAATCTGCCTTCTCACTCTGGAAATAACGGTCTTTCGAACCGGCTTCCATAGCCTCTACCGAACCCATTCCGCGGTATGCCTTGAATTTACGTCCGTTGTAGATGATAGTCTCGCCCGGAGATTCCTCCACGCCTGCGAACATCGAACCCATCATCACACAGTCGCCACCGGCTGCAAGAGCCTTCACCACGTCGCCTGAATAGCGGAGGCCGCCATCGGCAATTACAGGAACGCCATAGCTATGAGCCACCTTAGCCACCTCGAAGATTGCAGAAAGCTGGGGAACGCCTACACCTGCCACGATGCGTGTGGTGCAGATCGACCCCGGACCGATACCTACCTTAACACCGTCGGCACCGGCCTCGATGAGATGCTTGGCAGCCTCGCCTGTGGCGATATTTCCTACCACTACATCAAGATGAGGATATGCAGCCTTCACCTTCTTGAGAGTGTTGGCAACATTGGCAGAATGACCATGTGCAGTGTCGATAACCACAGCATCTACATCAGCCTCAACAAGCGCTTTCACACGGTCGAGAGTGTCGCTTGTCACGCCAACGCCTGCTGCCACGCGAAGACGACCCTTGGAGTCTTTGCATGCCATAGGATAATCATGCACCTTGGTGATGTCGCGATAAGTGATCAGACCCAAGAGATGACCCTCCTCATCCACCACGGGAAGCTTCTCAATCTTATTCTTGAGAAGGATATCTGCGGCAGAAGAGAGATCGGTGTGGCTTGTAGTCACAAGGTTCTCTTTAGTCATCACATTATCGATTGCAAGGTTCATGTCGGTCTGGAAGCGGAGGTCGCGGTTGGTGACGATACCGATAAGTTTATTGTCGGCATCCACCACGGGTATGCCGCCGATGCGGTTGTCGTGCATAAGCTGGAGAGCCTCCCCTACGGTCTGATCCTTTGAGATAGTGATAGGATCATAGATCATGCCGCTTTCTGCGCGTTTCACCTTTCTGACCTGAGCTGCCTGAGCTGCAATCGACATATTCTTATGGATCACGCCGATTCCTCCCTCGCGGGCGATTGCGATAGCAAGATCAGCCTCAGTCACTGTATCCATCGCTGCTGAAACGAAGGGGATATTGAGGGGGATATTGCGTGAGAAACGACCGGACAGGCTCACCATGTTAGGCGTAACCTCGGAATAGGCCGGTATCAGAAGTACGTCATCGAAAGTTACACCTTCGAGCACGATTTTTTCATCTATAAATGCCATCTCAGTATCAGAATTGTTTTAGTTTTTCGTCTATGATGATTGTTTGTTTGCGGTCGGGACCCACAGAGATTATACCCACCTTCACTCCGGTCAGCTCCTCAATCTTACGAACATAAGCTTTGGCTGCCTCGGGAAGAGAGTCGTAATCCTTGATATCGGAAAGATCCTCTTTCCATCCCTCCATTTCGATGAGCACGGGCTTGCAGCGTGCGAGCTTGGAAACGGTCGATGGGGGATAGTCGATCACCTTCCCGTCGAGTTCGTAGCCGGTGCAGATGCACACCTTGTCGAGACCTGAAAGCACATCGAAGAGCATCAAAGCCCAATTGTCGATGCCGGCAAGACGGCTTGTATAGCGAGCCACAACAGCGTCAAACCAACCGATTCGGCGGGGACGTCCTGTTACAGTGCCATACTCATGACCGCGCTCGCGGATCTGATGTGCGCGCTCGTCGAAAAGCTCTGTGGGGAAGGCTCCCTCCCCTACGCGTGTGCAATATGCCTTAGCCACGCCTACCACCTCATCTATCCATTTCGGAGAGATTCCGGCACCAACGGGAACTGATGCTGAAGAGGGGGTGGAAGAGGTAACGTAAGGATAGGTTCCATGGTCGATGCAGAGCATCATCCCCTGAGCGCCTTCGAAAAGGATCTTGGCGTCGGTGTGGAGCGCACGGTTAATGAGATCGGATGTGTCGCAGATCATAGGAGCGAGCACCTTCGCAATCTCCATATAACGGTCATATACCTCCTGGAAATCATATTCAGGAAGGCCGAGCATGCGGAGCTGAGGATTCTTCACAGCCAAAGCACCTTTGAGACGCTCTGCGAAATACTCAGGCTCAAGGAGGTCGCCGATGCGGAGACCATCGCGGCTATACTTGTCGCAATAAGCCGGACCGATACCGTTCTTTGTTGTGCCGATAAGAGCATTCCCCTTAAGGCTCTCATAAGCTCCGTCGAGCTGTGAATGCCAAGGCATCACCATAGCTGCACGGTCGGAGATATAGAGCTGATAATCGGTGATACCCTGATCGTGGAGCTTTCCAAGCTCAGTGATAACCGATTCCGGATTCACCACCATACCGTTGGCCATTACGTTCACGGTCTTCGGATTGAAGATGCCCGAAGGGATAGAACGCAAAGAATATTTATGACCGTCGAACACCACTGTGTGGCCCGCATTGTTGCCACCCTGGTATCTTACCACCATATCGGCGCGACATGCGAAATAATCAGTGATTTTCCCTTTTCCTTCGTCTCCCCACTGGGATCCGATCACTACTAATCTCTGTGACATCAGTCTTCGATTTTATTGCGTTTGTAAATATAGTCAACGTTCTTCATATAGTAGTCGAGAGTGAAGCAGCCGTCGAGTTCCTCCTCTGTGAGCGCACCCATCACTGTCGGATCCTCCTTGAGGAGGTCGTGATAGTTGGAATTGGTGGCCATAGCCTTCATGGCTATAGGCTGAACTGTATCGTATGCTTTCTCGCGGGCAAACCCTTTGCCGATAAGGGCGTTCATCACGCGCTGAGCAAAGATCACACCGTTTGTGAGGTAGATATTGCTCTTCATCTTCTCATCGAACACCACGAGATTCTCAAGAATGCCGCCCATGCGGTTGAGCATATAGTCGAGAAGGATAGTGGCATCGGGCATAAGGATGCGCTCAGTGGCAGAGTGAGAGATATCGCGCTCGTGCCAGAGAGCCACGTTGTCGTAAGTGGTCACCATATATCCGCGGAGCACACGGGCACAGCCGCAGATATTCTCTGAGGAGATCGGGTTGCGCTTGTGGGGCATTGCGCTTGATCCTTTCTGACCCTTGCCGAATGCCTCCTCCACCTCATGCACCTCTGTGCGCTGGAGGTTGCGGATCTCAAGAGCCATCTGCTCAAGAGAAGCACCGATGAGGGCGATTGTTGCCATATAGTAGGCATGACGGTCGCGCTGGATCACCTGAGTGGAGATATTGGAGCTCTCGATGCCGAGTTTTTCACAAACATAATCCTGCACGAAGGGAGGGATGTTGGCGAAATTACCAACAGCACCTGAAATCTTACCTACCTCCACGCCTCTTGCAGCCTCCTTGAAGCGCTTGAGGTTGCGGCGCATCTCCTCATACCAGAGCACCCACTTCAAGCCGAAGCTTGTGATATCGGCGTGAATGCCATGTGTGCGGCCGATGCAAGGAGTGTATTTATATTTGATTGCCTGCTTGCGGAGGATCTCGATATAATTCTCGATGTCGGCAAGAAGGATCTTGTTGGCCTGAAGGAAGAGATAGCCGTTGGCTGTGTCAACCACATCGGTGGAGGTGAGACCATAGTGAACCCATTTTCTCTCCTCGCCGAGCGATTCGCTCACGGCGCGTGTGAAAGCCACGATGTCGTGACGGGTCTGAAGCTCGATCTCCTTGATTCTGGCGATGTCGAAACGAGCGTTCTCGCGGAGTTTCTTCACATCCTCCTCAGGCACAACCCCGAGTTTGCTCCAAGCCTCGGCGGCAAGGATCTCAACCTCAAGATATGCCTTGAATTTATTCTCTTCTGTCCATACCTGGCGCATCACTTCGCGCCCATATCTTTCAATCATTTTATTTTATTCGCTTTGAATGTTCGTTAGAAATTAAATTTTCACGGCCGCTTTGCCGATATCGCTTCTATGGAAAAGCGCGGGGCATTCGATCTTGGCGAGGCTCTCCATTGCGGCTGCATGAGCATCCTCGAGAGTGGCGCCCTTCCCTGTCACCATCAGCACGCGGCCTCCGGCTGTGAGGAGCTTCCCATCCTTCAGGGATGTGCCCATATGATAGACGCTGCTGTCCACATTCTCCAGCCCCTTTATCTCCGCGCCTTTCTCATAGCTGCCGGGATAACCCTTTGAAGCGAGAACCACTCCAAGAACAGCATCCTTGTCCCATTCGATCTCAAACTCCTCCCCTTTCAAGGCTGCATCGAAGAGAGCATAAATATCACTCTTCATGCGCGGGAGCACAACCTCAGTTTCGGGATCGCCGAAACGGGCGTTGAATTCGATCACCTTCGGACCATCCTCTGTGAGGATAAGACCGCCGTAAAGGATACCGGTGAAGGGATTCCCCTCCTTCACGAGTCCTTCAGCCACGGGCTTCAGAATCTCATTGAGCGCGCGCTCTTTCACATCCTCTCCGATGAAAGGAACGGGGGAGTAAGCACCCATACCGCCCGTATTCGGACCCTTGTCGCCGTCGAAAGCGCGCTTGTGGTCCTGGGCAAGTTCGAGAGGATACACCTTATCGCCTGATACAACGCACATGAAGCTGAATTCCGGACCTTCAAGGAAATCCTCGATCACCACTCTTCCCTTTCCGAAAGAGGAATCAAGAAGCATATCCTTCAAAGCGGCATCAGCTTCCTCAAGCGACATGGCAACAACCACGCCCTTGCCGGCTGCCAAGCCGTCGTATTTGATTACTGTCGGAATCTTTCCGGCCTTAACGTAGGCGATAGCCTCGTCGTAATTGTCGAAAGCACGGTAGCCGGCAGTGGGAACCTCAAAGCGATCCATCACCTGCTTGGCATATTCCTTGCTGCTTTCGATGCGGGCAGCCTCCTTTGTCGGACCGAAGATCTTCAGTCCGCGCTCATTGAAGAGGTTGACAACCCCGGCAGCCAACGCTGCTTCGGGGCCGACAACTGTCATATCTATCTTCTCCTTCTCTGCGAAATCAGCGAGAGCCTCGATATCGGTGACGCCGATATTGACACATTCGGCGAGATTCGCGATTCCTGCATTTCCGGGAGCACAATATATCTTATCTACTTGCGGACTGCGGCTGAGAGCTTCTACAATGGCATGTTCGCGTCCGCCGCTACCAATTACAAGTGTCTTCATCAATTAGTGTTTGAAATGGCGCATGCCGGTGAATAGCATTGTGATACCCTTCTCGTTGGCTTTCTTGATTGCATCCTCATCGCGGATAGATCCGCCGGGCTGCACGATAGCTGTCACGCCATACTTCGAGGCGAGTTCCACGGTGTCGTCGAAGGGGAGGAAGCCATCAGAAGCGAGCACAAGACCTTCAGTCAAACCTGCTGCCTTAGCCTCTTCAAGGGCGATCTGGGCAGATCCTACACGGTTCATCTGACCTGCACCAACGCCGGCTGTAGCACCATTCTTAACCACTACGATGGCGTTAGACTTAACGTGCTTCACAACCTTCCAACCGAAGTTGAGGTCAACAAGCTGCTCTGCTGTGGGCTTAACTTCGGTGACACACATATCCTCGGTGATCTCCTTGCATTCGAGGTCGGCATCCTGTACGAGCAATCCGCCTGTCACGCCTACATACTGCTTCTGCTTCTTGTCGGATTTCTCCATGTTCACCTCAAGCAGACGAAGATTCTTCTTGCTTGCGAGCACTTCAAGAGCCTCCGGCTCGAATTTGGGAGCCATCACGATCTCAAGGAAGATAGGCTTGAGAAGCTTGGCAGTCTCAGCGTCCAAAGGACGGTTCATAGCCACGATACCGCCATAGATTGAAACCTTATCAGCCTCGTAAGTCTTCTCCCATGCCTCTTTGATGGTTGCGCCGATAGCCGCACCACAAGGATTCATATGCTTCAAGCCGAGGCAGAAAGGAGCCTCAAACTCGCGAACAAGCTGGAGAGCCGCATTCGCATCCTGGATATTGTTGTAGGAAAGTTCCTTGCCGCCGAGCTGCTTTGCGAAAGCCACTGAATAGGGCACCTCCTCTTCCGCACGATAGAACATAGCGTTCTGGTGGGGGTTCTCACCGTAACGAAGGCTCTGAACCTCATCGAATGCGAGGAAAAGTTTTTCGGAAAGACCTGCGTGCTTACGCATATATGTTGCGATATGGCTGTCATATTCCGCAGTGTGGGTATAAGCCTTTGCCGAAAGTTTGAAGCGTGTCTCATACTCAGTGTGACCGTTGGCGCGGAGCTCTTCAAGTACCTTGTCGTAGTCGGCGGGATCGCACACCACTGTTACATCGCGGAAGTTCTTTGCAGCCGAGCGGAGCATAGAGGGACCGCCTATATCAATGTTCTCAACCGCATCTTCGAGTGTCACACCCTCTTTGGCGATTGTTGCCTCAAAAGGATAGAGGTTCACGCAGACCATCTCGATAGTCTCGATGCCGTTGGCTTCGAGCTGTGCCATATGGTCGGCGAGGTCGCGGCGTCCGAGAAGACCGCCGTGCACCTTGGGATGCAATGTCTTTACACGACCGTCGCAGATCTCAGGGAAACCTGTAACGTCGCTGATGTTGATCACTTCGATTCCTGCTTCGCGAAGTTTGGTCATGGTGCCGCCGGTGGCGATGATATCCCAACCGAGTTCTTTGAGCGCCTTGGCAAACTCTACGATGCCTCTCTTGTCGCTTACGCTGATTAATGCTCTCATATCTTATTTTCATTAATCATACTGCATCAAGATTTCTCTTTATTCTTCATATTGCATTTTGATTAATCTTGAAGCAGCCTGATTTATCTTATCTTGATTTACTTTATTGTTACTCCTCCTTTTTCAGAAGCTATTACTTTTCCGATCACAGAAGCTTTCTCACCCTTCTCTGTGAGGATCTCGATTGCGCGGGCTGCATCCTCAGGTTTAACAGCAAGCACCATGCCGATACCCATGTTGAAGATGTTGAACATCTCGCGGTGGGGAATCTTCCCATATTTCTCAAGAAGACGGAACACAGGAAGAATCTCCCAACTCCCCTCTTCTATCTCCACGCCCTGACCCTCTTTGAGGATACGGGGGATATTCTCGTCGAAGCCGCCGCCTGTGATGTGTGCCACGCCGTGGACATCCACCTCTTTAAGAACGGCAAGAACCTGCTTAACGTATATTTTGGTCGGGGTGAGAAGCATTTCGCCGAGAGTCTGATCTCCGGTCTCCTCATATTTCTGGTCGTATTCAAGGAAAGCGTCGCTGATCACCTTTCTCACGAGTGAGAAGCCGTTGGAATGAACGCCGCTCGATGCGATACCGATGAGGAGATCGCCCGGAGCCACCTTGGAGCAATCGATGAGCTTTGATTTTTCCACAACGCCCACAGTGAAACCTGCGATATCATACTCCCCTACTGTGTACATGCCGGGCATCTCGGCAGTCTCGCCGCCCACGAGTGCGCAGCCGGCCTGACGGCACCCCTCTGCCACGCCCGACACAATGGCCTCAACCACCTCAGGATGGTTCTTCCCTACTGCCACATAATCGAGGAAAAGGAGAGGTTCGGCGCCCTGTGCGAGCACGTCGTTGACGCACATTGCCACAGCGTCGATACCGATTGTATCATGTTTTTCGAGAGCGAAAGCGATTTTGAGCTTTGTGCCCACGCCGTCGGTGCCGCTCACCAATACGGGGTGTTCATAGCCGAGGCTGCCAAGGTCGAACATTCCTCCGAAGGAGCCGATGTTACCCATGCTGCCTGCACGCTCTGTGCTCTTTACATGTTTCTTGATGCGGCTTACCACCTCATATCCGGCTTCAAGGTTCACACCGGATGCTTCATAACTTTTTGCCATTGTATTCTGTTATTGCTGTTTCCTAAAATAATTGATCGCGTTTCGGAACAGATTCTGCTCCTTGTTGCCATGGATGTTCTTCATCAATCCATCGTGGTAACGCTCAGAATGCGCCATCTTTCCGAGGATGCGGCCATCAGGAGAGATGATACCCTCGATAGCGTCGGTCGAACCATTCGGGTTGGCCGGAGAAGTCATTGTTGCATTCCCGGCAGCATCAGCATACTGGAATGCTATCTGACCATTGTCAAACAGACTCTTTGCCAATTCAGGAGAAGCCGTGAATTTACCCTCTCCGTGAGAAGCGGCCACGCTGTGAAGTTCGCCGAGCTCGAAACCTGCAAGCCACGGGGATGCCACAGAAGCCACACGGGTGGTGACAATCTGAGAGATATGACGGTTGATGTCGTTATGGAAGAGTGTGGGCGATTCAGCTGTGAGCTCGCCGATCTTGCCATAAGGGAGAAGACCCGACTTCACGAGCGCCTGGAAACCGTTACAGATACCCAAGATTAGACCGCCGCGAGCCATCAGACGCTCGATAGCACCCTTCACTGTCTCATTCATGATTACGTTGGCGATGAACTTACCACTACCGTCAGGCTCGTCGCCTGCAGAGAAGCCGCCGCTGAAAGCGAGGATCTCGCAATTGTCGATATGGTCGGCCATCTCTTTCACAGATGCCTCGATATCCTCGGCTGTGAGGTTGCGGAACACGCTGCTGCTCACCTTCGCACCCTCCTTCTCAAACGACTTCCACATATCGTAGTCGCAGTTGGTGCCGGGGAAGACGGGGAGATACACACGAGGATTCTCGATAGCCTGGCCGGGCCATACAGTGGTGTTCGGACCGGAAACGGCATTCGGAGTCTCCCCTGCTATGCCGCTGCGGTCGGGATATATCTGAGTGAAACGGTCGATGTTTGCCTTGCGGGCATCTTCGATGGAGATCTTCTCGCCATTGATGATAAGCTCCGGAGCGTCGATAGTCTTGCCCAAGAGGATTGCACCCGGGATATCGAGTTCTCCTTCTGCCTCAACCACGATCGAACCGTTGCCGGAAGCGAAGAGTTCAGTCTCGTCGATATTGATTTCAGCACCGATCTCATTACCGAAGCTCATCTTTGCCACAGCCTCTCCTACACCGCCGAAGTCAACAGCATAAGCCGCCGTGATCTTGCCGTTGTGGATATTCTCAGTCACGGCTGTGAAGAGATCCTTGAGGGCCTTGGTGTCGGGAGTGAGGTCGGCATTGGGGGTATGCTTCACAAGATAGATATTATCGCCCGCCTTCTTGAATTCGGGGGAGATAACCTTGCGTGCATCCACGGGAGCCACACCGAATGCGATGAGTGTGGGAGGAACGGAAATCTTATCGAATGTGCCGCTCATTGAGTCCTTACCACCGATTGAAGCCAATCCGAAGTCGAGCTGCATCTTGAGGGTTCCGAGAAGAGCCGCAAGAGGCTTGCCCCAGGAAAGATCATTGTGCATACGCTCGAAATATTCCTGGTAAGAGAAACGCATCTTGGGATATTCCGCACCTGCAGCCACAGCCTTGGCAATCGCGCCGATTACAGCATACTGCGATCCATGATAGGGGCTCCAGCTGCTCAGATAGGGATTGAAGCCATAAGCCATCATTGAGGCTGTGTTGGTGAAATGATTGCCCACAGGGAGTTTCTGTACGCTCACCTGAGTCTCTGTCCCCTGAGTGCGGCCTCCGAAAGGCATGAGCACTGTGGAAGCACCGATCGAAGAGTCGAACATCTCGATAAGACCCTTCTGAGAGGTTACGTTGTCGTCGGCAAGGTTATTAAGGAAGCGGTCGCGTAGGTTGTCCCCTTCCGGAATGCGCTCGAATGCGTTCTTGGGCTCGATGGCGCCGATTTTCACCTTGGCGAAATGACGTGCGCCTGCGGAGTCGATGAAGTCGCGACGAAGGTCGGCCACAACCTCTCCGTTGTAATACATACGCATGCGTCCGCTGTCGGTTACGTCTGCCACGTGACGGATCTCAAGGTTCTCCTCAGCGCAATAACGTTCGAATTCCTCTTTATCCTTAGCTTCTACCACAACCGACATACGCTCCTGCGATTCGGAGATGGCAAGCTCAGTGGCGTTAAGCCCGCTATATTTTGTAGTGACACGGTCGAGGTAGATGTCCAGACCGTCGGTGAGCTCACCAATAGCCACGCTGACACCGCCTGCGCCGAAGTCGTTTGATTTCTTTATGAGGCGAGTCACTTCAGGACGACGGAAAAGACGAGCGATCTTACGCTCCTCGGGGGCGTTACCCTTCTGCACCTCGCTGCCACACTCCTCAAGGGAGCTGGTGTTATGTTCCTTTGATGAACCTGTCGCACCGCCGATGCCATCGCGACCTGTGCGGCCTCCGAACATCAGGATTACATCTCCTGCTTCGGGACGCTCGCGACGAACGTCAGAAGCTTTGACCGCACCCACCACTGCGCCTACTTCAAGGCGTTTTGCCACATATCCGGGGTGATAGATTTCGCGGACATGAGTTGTGGCCAGACCGATCTGGTTGCCATAGCTTGAATATCCGGCTGCCGCGCGGAGTGAGATCACACGCTGGGGAAGCTTGCCTTCCATTGTCTCGCTCACGGGGAGGTAGATATCCCCTGCTCCTGTGACACGCATAGCCTGATATACATAGCTTCGGCCGCTCAACGGGTCGCGGATTGCGCCGCCAAGACATGTGGATGCGCCGCCGAAAGGCTCGATTTCGGTAGGATGGTTATGTGTTTCGTTCTTGAATTGAAGGAGCCAGCGCTCTGTTTCGCCGTCAACATCCACATCCACGAAGATTGAACATGCATTGTTTTCCTCGCTCTGTTCAAGATCGTCGAGCAGACCCTCCTTACGGAGATAGCGCGCTCCGATGGTGGCGAGGTCCATAAGGCACAGGCTCTTGTTCTCGCGGCCCAATGCGCGGCGGATCTCTTTCCACTGATCCACGCTCTCCTTGAGAGTCTCGGCCATGGGAGAATCCTCCACTTCGATGTCTGTGAGTTCGGTGGTGAAAGTGGTGTGACGGCAGTGGTCGCTCCAATATGTGTCGAGGATGCGGAGCTCAGTCTCGTTGGGATCGCGTCCCTCCTCAGTGAAATATTTCACAACCTCCATCAAGTCGTCGCCATTCATTGCCAATCCCTTCTCCTTGCAATAAGCGGCAGCCTCCTCGGCCTTGATATTGCGGAATCCGTCGAGACGCTCCACGGGTTTTGCATGGGCGCGCTCCGGGCGGGCGAGAACGTCGAGATTCTTCTCTCTCGACTCCACGGCGTTGATGGTGTATTTGGCAATCTTTTTCAGTTCCTCCTCCCCTACGGTGTCGTCGAAGATCATCATAGTGGCACTGCTGATCTCCACATCAGCGTCAGGCTGGAGAAGGTTGACACATTCGCGGGCCGAAGCTGCGCGCTGGTCGAACTGACCGGGAAGACATTCCACGGCCAAGAACGGGCGGCCGTCGGTCTCCACGCTGTCGCTCACTGTGTCTGTAGCGGGTTCGCCGAATACACGGTAACGGCTCTTCTCCAAAAGTTCGGGAGTGAACCCGAAGAGATCATAGACGCAAAGGAAACGAAGGTCCTTGATATCAAGACCAAGGTTGGAATTCAGCTCCTTGCGAAGGCTCTCGGCCTCGATGCGGTATGGGTCGCGTTTCTCAACAAAAATGCGGTGGTTCATTGTGTCTGTTATTGTTAGCGTCAGTTATTGTTAGCTAAAACGTTAGCGGCCTGTTCGGCACGGAATTCATCTAATTTGTTTTTAAGCCCTGCATCTGTGATGGCAAGCATCTCGATAGCCAAGAGGGCTGCATTCTTGGATCCGTCGATAGCCACTGTTGCCACGGGGATTCCGCTCGGCATCTGCACCATTGAGAGCAGCGAGTCGAGACCCTCAAGCGAACGAGACTTCACGGGCACTCCGATCACGGGGAGTGTGGTGAAAGCCGCCACAACGCCTGCAAGGTGAGCAGCGCCTCCGGCAGCCGCTATCACCGCTCCGAAACCACGGTCGCGCAGGGAGTTGACCCACGCTTCAAGTTCACGAGGGGTGCGGTGTGCACTGTAAATCTTCTGTTCGTACTCTACGCCGAATTTTTCCAAAGTCTCGCCTGCCCCCTTCATCACTCCGAGGTCGCTGGCTGAGCCCATTACAATTCCTACTTTCATCTTCTACCTGAAATATTTAGAGTGTCGCCCGGAGGCTTGCCCCAATGCGACAACTTGTTTCCATACGGTTAGTCAATTAAAAAAGTTTGCGCGCGTCAGTATCTTTCGCCTGACACGCGCAATCTATCCTTTTATGTTTCAGCACACTCCGACACAATCCCCGGGTGTTTTCGCTTCCGGAAGAAAGAGAGTGCGGATATGTGACCTATTTGCTGAATCATTTCAATCCAATTGGATTGCAAATTTACATATTTTTTTCGCAATACGCAAATTTTTTGATTATAACCGAGCAAACATTTATTTAGCCGCCTTCGATTCGCAATAAACGCAGCGGTAGATGCCGCTGTCGTCGGTGGCGGGACGGAAAAGACGGTCCACATTCTCCATGTTGGAGATGCAGCGGCGGTTGGAGCAATGATGCTCATTGACCACTGTCCCTTCCGGTATCAGCTTCTGTTTGTCATCTCCTTCGGCAGCCCATTTGAGAAGAGTAAGAATCAATGCCATTCTCACAAACTTACCATTCTCTACCTGACGGAAATAAGCTGCTCTCGGATCGGCATCCACCTCTACTGTGATCTCGTTCACTCGGGGAAGCGGATGAAGAATGCGAAGCTCGGGCTTGGCGTCGGCAAGTTTCTCAGGTGTGAGGATAAAGGCATCCTTCACGCGGTCGAACTCATCCTCATCGAGGAAACGCTCTTTCTGCACACGGGTCATATAAAGGATGTCGAGTTCAGGCATCACCTCCTCCATGGTCTTCACCTCACGGTAAGGGATTCCGTATTTCTCGCAAACCTCATACTTCATATAGTCGGGCAAGCGCAATTCGTCGGGCGCAATGAGAATCACCTCCACCCCGCTATAACGAGCCAGGGCCTTGATGAGCGAATGCACGGTGCGTCCGAAACGTAGGTCGCCGCAGAAACCGATCTTGATATTGTCGAAACGTCCTATTTCGCGCTTGATGGTGAGAAGGTCGGTCAGTGTCTGCGTGGGATGGCTGTGAGAGCCGTCGCCGGCATTGATCACGGGGATTCTCGAATTCATGGCCGAAACAAGGGCTGCGCCCTCTTCAAAGTGACGCATGGCGATGATATCCGCAAAGCAGGAGATCACCTTTGTGGTGTCGGCCACAGTCTCCCCTTTTGAAGCCGATGTGCTCTGCGCGTCAGAGAATCCCAAGACGTTGCCGCCAAGCTCCATCATCGCAGCAGTGAAGCTGAGGCGTGTGCGTGTGGAAGGCTCATAGAAGAGAGTGGCGAGTTTCTTCCCCTTGCAAGCCTCGCTATATTTCTCACGGTTGTCGATAATGTCGAGAGCGAGATCTATAACCTCGTCAAGTTCCTCGCGGCTAAGGTCGGTCGGGTCTATTATGTGTCTCATGATAAATTGAGTTAGAGGAATATCAACCGTTGATCCAAGACTCGTCGGAGGGGTTGTTACGGAATTTCTTCAGACGCTCGATGTCGCTCTCCTTGATTCTCCCCTCTTCTGCAGCCACCTCCACGAGAGTGTCGAAGTTAGAGAGAGAGTTGTTCTTTACGTTAGCTGCCGCCAAGCGGTCGAGACCTTTCTGCATTCCGTAAGTGAAGATGCTCACCACGCCAAGCACATCGGCTCCCGCCTCGCGAAGAGCTTCTACAACGTCGATGCAGCTGCCGCCCGTAGAGATAAGATCCTCGATCACAACCACCTTCGTGCCCGGTTCGAGACGACCTTCGATGCGGTTGTTGCGACCATGATCCTTTGCGCTGCCGCGCACATATCCCATCGGCATATCAAGAAGCCATGCCGCGATAGCCGCGTGAGCGATACCGGCAGTGCTGGTGCCCATAAGGGCTTCAGCTTCAGGATAAAGATCCTTCACAGTCTTGGCTATAGCCTCCTCCACAATCTTACGCTGCTTGGGCGCACTGAGGATTAGACGATTATCGCAGTAAATCGGACTCTTGATGCCGCTCGCCCATGTGAAGGGCTCATCGGGGCGAAGAAACACCGCTCCTATTTCGAGAAGCGCTTTTGCTACCTCTTTTTCCATATCTGATTATCTATGTAGATTTGTTTTTTGTAAATGAATATTGAATAGTTATTGTCGCGAAGCCGTTTACGTCCACAGCCCTGCTGTGTTGCCAATCCTCGCGAAGCCGTTCACGTCCACAGCTTGCTGTGACAATTATTTCCCCAGGAATCCTTTCACGCATTTGCGATAAGCCTCCACGGGATCCTCGGCGGCTGTGATCGGACGACCCACCACGATATAATCCGACCCGATCTCGCGTGCGCGCTCCGGAGTGGTGATTCTCACCTGATCATCCTTCCCTGAATCGGCAAATCGGATACCCGGAGTGACAGCCATGAATTCGTTTCCGCAAGCTTCCTTCACGATTCCGGCTTCCAACGGAGAGCATACCACGCCGTCAAGACCTGCTTCCTTGGCATTCTGGGCATATTTGATAATTGTGTCGCCGATGGTGGCATCGATAAGAAGCTGATTGCGCATAGCCTCCTCGGAGGTGCTTGTGAGCTGAGTTACAGCTATAAGCAGCGGACGAGTGCCATCCGGACGAGTCAAGCCCTCGATAGCCGCACGCATCATCTCGATTGTGCCGGCAGCGTGTACGTTGGTCATATCCACATCAAGTTCGGAAAGAACACGCATAGCCTTCTTCACTGTGTTGGGGATATCATGGAGCTTGAGGTCAAGGAATATCTTATGTCCGCGGCGTTTGATCTCTCTTACTATATCATTGCCGGCGGCATAATACAATTCCATGCCGATCTTTACGAAAGGCTTCTCCTCTTTAAATTTATCAAGAAATTCCAGCGTAGCCTCCTTTGAAGAGAAGTCGCAGGCAATTATAACATCTTTTGCATTCATATCTGTTTGATTAATTCGGGGTTTATCTTGGCTAATCATCGATTATCATGGGTTGTCATGTTGCATCATGGGTTATCATGTTGCATCATGATTCATCATGTTTTACCATGATTCATCATGTTTTACCATGATTCATCAAGATTTCTTATATAAATCTTCTATTATTCTCTTGCATGCGTATGGGTCGCGGAGATTTGCGGCTCCGACCTCCACGGCGGTTGCCCCGGCGAGGAGCATCTCTTTCACATCGTCGGCAGTCGAAACGCCTCCGCAGCCGATGATTGGCACATCAACTGCATGGCTCACCTGCCACACCATCCTCAATGCCACAGGGAAGATAGCCGGCCCTGAGAAGCCCCCCATTACATTGGCAATGATAGGCTTGCCGGTCTTGAGGTCGATGCGCATTCCGAGCATGGTGTTGATAAGGCAAAGGCCATCCGCACCGGCTTCCACTGCGGCCTTGGCTATGGAAACGATATCAGTCACATTCGGGGTGAGCTTCACGTAGAGAGGCTTTGTAATCACCTTCTTCACAGCTTTCACCACCTCTGCCACGCTTTCAGGCTGAGTGCCGAAGCTCATGCCGCCGCCATGCACATTCGGGCAGCTCACATTAAGCTCTATTATCTCCACCTGATCCTCCTTGTCGATTTGGCGGCAACACTCCACATATTCATCTATTGCAAAGCCGCTGATGTTGGCAATGATAGGTTTGCGGAAGGCGGCTCTCATCTTTGGCAGCTCTTCGCTGATCACCTTCTCGATTCCGGGATTCTGGAGCCCTACGGAATTGATCATCCCGGCCTCACATTCCGCCACTCGCGGAAGAGGATTCCCGAAACGAGGATGCAGGGTCGTCCCCTTGAAAGAGATCGAGCCGAGGATATTGATATCATAATATTCCGCCATTCCATAGCCGAAACCGAAGCATCCGCTTGCGGGAATCACGGGGTTGTCGAGCTTGACGCCGCTGAGCTCCACGCTCCAGTCGCCACTCTGTTCGCGTTCTCTTATCTCTTTTATTTCCATATCAGTTCATCCTTTGTGAATACGGGTCCATCCTTGCAGATTCTTTTTGCAGAATCTTTTGTCTCAATGCTGCAGCACATGCATGCTCCGAAGCCGCAGCCCATCCTTGATTCGAGGCTCACTTCGCCGGGGAAGTCGAGTCCGAGGCAGACGGCGCGAAGCATCGGTGTCGGGCCGCAGGCATAGAAATAGTCGGGGAGGAAGGGGAGTGCTTTTATTGCGTCAGTGACAAATCCTTTCACTCCTTCTGTGCCATCCACGGTGCAGACCACGGCCTCAATGCCGATCTCCCTGAAATCCTCTTTCATAGCCACATCAGCGGATGTGTTGAATCCGAGGATTACTGTTGGCTCGATTCCGCGCTTCTGAAGCTTGCGGGCGAGATTCAATAGGGGAGCGCAACCGATTCCGCCGCCCAAGAGCACCGGGCGCTCTGTGGCGATATTCTCGTTGAAGCCGTTGCCTAATCCTGTGAGAGTGTTGATTTGCGTGCCGGGTTTCATCTCCGACATCGCCTTTGTCCCTGCTCCGACCACATCATAGAGAAGCGTCAATTCTCCTTCGCTGTAATCGCTCACGGAGATGGGACGGCGCAGATACTTGCCGTCGATCCGGAGATTGACAAATTGTCCGGCGCTTGTCAGCTCCGAGGTGTCGCCGCTGAGTCTCATCCTCCAGGTCTTGTGGGTGAGAGGCTCATTGGTTTTCACCGTGTAAATTGTTTCAATATTGCGATAGTTATTCATTTTCAATTGAAATCAAATCCTTTATAATATGAATTGATTAATTCTCTTTTTTGCGGCCTGATTAGACTTCAGTCTTGAGAATCTTTCCGTAGAGTTGCATCCCTTCGTAGGGAGTGGCTTTCCCAAGGCTCTTGAATGTCGCGGGGTTGACAATGAAGCTCTCAGAGAAATCCACGGTCACTTTCCCCGGGTCGCCCTCGATGCCGAAGATGCGACGCGGATTGGTGCTCATGATTTCCACAAGTTTTTCGAGAGAGATGATGCCGGGTTTCACGAGAGTGGTATATACGGCTGCCAAGGCTGTTTCCAATCCTACGACACCCATTGCGCTCTTCTCAAGGCCTCGGCTCTTCTCATCAGCCGAATGGGGGGCATGGTCGGTGGCGATACATTCGATTGTGCCGTCAACGATCCCTTCTATCAGTGCGTCGCGGTCGCGTCGCGAACGGATAGGGGGATTCATCTTGAATCGGCCGTGCTCCTGAAGATCTTCGTCGCAGAAAGTGAGGTAATGCGGACCGGTCTCGCATGTAACCTCGATTCCGGCCTTTCGCGCATCGCGGATAAGCGCCACGCTCTCAGCTGTGGAGATATGGCATATATGGAGGCGGCAACCTGTCTCGGCAGCCAATCGGATGTTGCGTTCAATCTCGCGCCATTCGCTCTCGGAGCATATTCCGCGATGACCATTCTTGCGTGCATATTCGCCGTCGTGGATATATCCTCCGCGCAGAAGCGAATTTACTTCGCAATGAGCCGCGAGAATCTTTCCGGTAGGGGCTATCCCTTTCATTGCGGCGCGCATCACATCCTCATCCTGCACCCCGCTGCCGTCGTCGGAAAAACCGGCCACGTAAGGGGCGAGCGCGGCATAATCCACCAATTCATGACCTAAGCGTTGGCGGGTGATGGTAGCGTAGGGGATAACCTTTATCACGGCGTCGCGTTCGATGATGTCGAGTTGTTGACGCAGATTTTCAAGGGAATCGGGTGCCGGCTTAAGGTTTGGCATTGTACACACAGCCGTATATCCGCCGGCTAAGGCAGCCTCCGATCCGGTCTTGATCGTTTCCTTATATGAAAAACCGGGCTCACGGAAGTGCACATGCACATCCGCAAGACCCGGAAGCTCTTTTATATTGTTTTCTTCCATGTTCGAAAGGTGATTTTTGCAAAGTTACAAAAAAACGCTGACATTTCGAGAATTTTTTAGTTTAATTTGCGTATAAAAGAAGATATGAGTAACTTTGCATTCCGAAAGCTTAGAAGGTCGATTGAAAACTTGGAAAGTCGGTTAGCTTCCTCATAAAAGTTGGTTCACTTCCTTATAAACTGTCGGCCTCTTGGCCTTTCCGAATCCGTCGGGATTTCCGCGGCTTCCTAAACTGATCCAAGATGCAAAAAAGAAGAAAAGCTTTCCTCACTCTTGAGGACGGCACAGTGTTTGAAGGCCTTTCATTTGGCTATGAGAAACCTTGTGCCGGAGAGGTGGTGTTCAACACTGCCATGACCGGTTATCCGGAAAGTCTCACCGACCCCTCCTATGAGGGTCAGATTCTCGTTACCACTTACCCTATTCTCGGAAATTATGGTGTCCCTTCCGCCGATATGAAGTCGGAAGACAATGTGAGCGACTATTTCGAATCGTCGCGCATACATTGCGAGGCTATCATATGCCAGGATTATAGCTGGACCCCCTCACATTGGCAGGCCACACGTTCCCTTTCAGATTGGCTTCACGACGAAAAAATCCCGGGAATTTATGGTGTCGACACCCGCGCCCTGACTAAGCTTCTCAGAGAGAAAGGCTCGATGCTCGGCAAGATCACATTCGAAGATGGAGAGGATATCGACTTCCGCGACCCTAACAAAGAAAATCTTATCGATTTGGTTTCCACTAAGGAAGTGGTGGAATTCGGAGAAGGGGAGAAGAGAGTGGTGCTCGTGGATTGCGGCACAAAATATAATATCATCCGCTGCCTCACCCGACGCGGTGTGCGCGTCACCCTCGTGCCCTGGGACTATGATTTCACTACAATCCCCTACGACGGTCTTTTCATCAGCAATGGCCCGGGTTCGCCCGAATTTGCCGAGAAAACTGTGGAGAATATACGCAAGGCTTTTGAAATCGGGAAGCCGATATGTGGAATCTGCATGGGAAATCAGCTTCTCAGCAAGGCGGCCGGAGCAAAGGTGTATAAACTTAAATATGGTCATCGAAGCCATAACCAGCCCGTGCGTCTCGTCGGCACTGAGAAATGCTATATAACATCGCAAAACCACGGCTTTGCCGTTGACAACGATACAATCCCCGCCGATTGGGAGCCTCATTTTATCAATATGAACGACGGCACTAATGAGGGGATCCGCCACAAAACTAAACCATTCTTCTCCGCCCAGTTCCATCCTGAAGCTTCAAGCGGCCCGAAGGATACTGAGTTCATCTTCGATGAATTCATAAGTTTGTTGTGATTAACGATATGGCTCTGGAGCTTTCCGGCTCCCGGGCCTATTTTTAAAATGGACTCTAAGTCAAGAATAAAAGTTTTCAAATCAGGAAAACAGGTAAATATGAAAGATATAAAGAAAGTTCTCTTTTTAGGTTCCGGAGCGCTCAAGATTGGGGAGGCCGGAGAATTCGATTATTCCGGCTCTCAGGCCCTCAAGGCTATGAGGGAGGAGAATATTGAGACAGTCCTCATCAACCCCAACATCGCTACGGTGCAGACTTCCGAAGGGTTTGCCGATAAGATTTATTTCCTTCCTGTCACTCCCTATTTCGTGGAGAAGGTGATAGAGAAGGAGCGCCCCGATGGTATCTTCCTTGCATTCGGAGGTCAGACCGCTCTCAACTGCGGCGTCAAACTCTATGAGAACGGCATTCTTGAAAAACATAATGTCCGCGTTTTGGGCACCCCCGTACGTGCCATAATGGATACTGAAGACCGCGAGCTTTTCGTCAAGAAACTTGATGAGATCGATGTCAAGACAATCAAGAGCGAGGCTGTAAGCTCGGTGGAGGATGCAATGGTGGCTGCCGACCGTCTCGGATATCCCGTGATTGTCCGTGCCGCTTATGCCCTCGGAGGTCTCGGTTCGGGCTTCTGCGACAACCGCGAGGAATTGATCAAGCTCGTGGAGCAGGCACTATCTTTCTCTCCCCAGGTATTGGTGGAGAAATCTCTCAAGGGATGGAAAGAGGTTGAGTATGAGGTGGTGCGCGACCGTTTCGACAACTGTATCACTGTCTGCAATATGGAGAACTTCGACCCCCTCGGAATCCACACAGGTGAAAGTATCGTTGTGGCTCCCTCGCAGACTCTATCCAATGAAGACTACCATATGCTCCGCAAACTCGCCATCAAGATCATCCGCCATATCGGAATTGTCGGCGAGTGTAATGTGCAGTATGCCTTCGACCCTCAGTCGATGGATTACCGTGTGATTGAGGTCAATGCCCGCCTGTCGCGCTCTTCTGCGCTCGCTTCGAAAGCCACCGGATATCCCCTTGCTTTCGTCGCTGCCAAGCTCGGTCTCGGATATGGACTCTTCGACCTTAAGAACAATGTGACAAAATCCACATCCGCATTCTTCGAACCGGCCCTCGACTATATCGTCTGCAAGATTCCGCGCTGGGACCTCGGCAAATTCCGCGGGGTGCGCCGCGAAATCGGCTCTTCTATGAAATCTGTAGGAGAGGTGATGGCTGTGGGCCGTACATTTGAGGAAGTTATACAGAAGGGTCTCAGAATGATAGGGCAGGGGATGCATGGTTTCGTGGAGAACAAGCTCCCTGAGATATCCGATATCGACAAAGCTCTGAAAGAACCTACCGACAAGCGTATATTTGTGATTGAGCAGGCTCTCCGCAAGGGTTACACGGTTGACAGAATCCACGAATTGACCAAGATCGACAAATGGTTTCTCCAGAAACTTCAGCTTATCCACGATACATCACGCGAACTCGAAACCTACAACAAGGTTGAGGAACTCCCCGACGATCTCATGCGTCTTGCAAAACAGCAGGGTTTCAGTGATTTCCAGATCGGTCGCGCCCTCTATGGCGATGAGATGAAGGAGGAGGCCGAGCCTCTCACCGATCTCATCCGATCAAACCGTATTGAGCGAGGCATCCGCCCCGTGGTGAAGCAGATCGATACCCTCGCGGCTGAATATCCCGCTCAGACCAATTACCTCTATCTCACTTACAACGGCACTGAAAACGATGTCCATTACCTCGGCGATCATCGTTCGGTAGTGGTGCTCGGTTCGGGTGCCTACCGTATCGGCTCCTCCGTGGAGTTCGACTGGTGTGGCGTGAATGCCTTGATGACAGTGGCAGAGCAGGGGTATCGTCCGGTGATGATCAATTATAACCCTGAGACCGTCTCCACCGACTACGACATGTGTGAGCGTCTCTATTTCGATGAGCTTACATTCGAGCGCGTCATGGATATCCTCGAACTCGAAGCCCCTCACGGAGTGATCCTCTCCACCGGTGGTCAGATCCCCAATAATCTTGCAGTCCGTCTCGACGCCAACGACGTCAGAATCCTCGGAACGCAGGCTGTCGATATCGACTCTGCTGAAGACCGCAATAAATTCTCATCCCTCTGCGACTCTCTCGGAATCGACCAGCCCCGCTGGAGAGAGTTGACCTCAATGGAGGATATCGACGAGTTTGTGGCTGAGGTTGGTTTCCCGGTATTGGTCCGCCCCTCTTACGTGCTTTCAGGAGCTGCGATGAACGTATGTTCAAACGAAGACGAACTCACCCGTTTCCTCAAGCTTGCCGCCAACGTATCAAAGAAACACCCCGTGGTTGTCTCTGAGTTCATTCAGCAGGCTAAGGAGATAGAGATGGATGCTGTGGCTCAGGATGGCGAGATAAAGCTTTATGCCATATCGGAGCATATAGAGTTTGCAGGTGTGCATTCAGGTGATGCCACAATCCAGTTCCCTCCCCAGAAACTATATATCGAGACAATCCGCCGAATCAAGAAGGTGGCAAGCAAGATTGCAAAGGCACTCCATATCTCGGGCCCGTTCAACATCCAGTTCCTTGCCAAGGACAACGATGTGAAGGTCATAGAGTGTAACCTCCGCGCATCCCGTTCCTTCCCCTTCGTGTCGAAGGTTTCGAAGCAGAATTTCATTAATGCCGCCACTCGCGTCATGCTCGGTCTCCCGGTAGATAAGCCCGCCAAATCAGCCTTCGAGCTTGATTATGTAGGAATAAAAGCCTCTCAGTTCTCCTTCTCTCGCCTTCAGGGTGCCGACCCCGTTCTGGGTGTGGATATGGCCTCTACAGGGGAGGTGGGGTGTATCGGCGACGACACAGCCGAGGCTATCCTCAAATCGATGCTCTCCGTGGGCTATCGCATCCCCCGCAAGGGTATTCTCCTTTCATCGGGCAATGCCCATCAGAAGGTGGCGCTCCTCGAAGCCGCACGCCGTCTGCATCAGAAAGGGTATCTCCTTTATGCCACAGAAGGCACACAGCGCTTCTTAGCCGAGAATTCCATCCCGGCAATAACAGTGTATTGGCCGAGCGACAATCGCCGCCCACAGGCCCTTGAATTGCTCCACAACAAGGAGATCGATATGGTGGTCAATATTCCGAAGAATCTCACCGCTACTGAAATCAGCAACGGATATAAGATCCGACGTGCAGCTGTGGATCTGAACATCCCATTGCTCACCAACTCCCGTCTGGCCTCAGCATTCATCAAAGCTTTCTGCGAGCTCTCCATCGATGATATCAAAATCAAGAGCTGGGATGAATATAAGTAATTCCGCCTCGGCTGTGCCGAGAAAGAAATTATAAAAAGAACAGGAAGCCAATTGGCTTCCTGTTCTTTTTATTTCAATCTAAATTGATAGTTATGATCTTGCTAATTTCTTCTCCGCTCCCAATATCCATTTGGCGCCCCACACGGGGGTGAGCACCTTCATTGACAGCCAGCAGGAAACGAAAGTGGCGACGGCTATCGCAGGGATGCAAGCCACTGTAGGCAGATTCATATCCTCTTTAAAGATCCCTACCCACATGCCGAGCCAGAAGATATGCATAAGATACATTCCGTAGGTGAAATCAGAGCATTCGCGGATATATGCAGGGGTGGATTCTTTCTCGATGCAGGTGAAGAGAAGGAAGGCTCCGGCTGTGAGGATCACGCAATTGATGGTGCAGAAGCTCCATCCGATCTCTAATTCCGGAGTGACGAGAAGTTCTCCGGGGATAGCCTGGACATAGAAGGAATAGATGGTGAGGAATGCACCCGTCGCAAGGCATGCAAGACCCACATAGAACCGCTTGGAGCGGCTCCAGTTGAGATGCACGCGGATATAATGCGCCATGATGAGGTAGCCGAGATAGCCCGAGAAATACCAAAGCATATGATATTCATTCCAGAAACATTGTCCCCATACTTCTCCCACCCATCGGTTGAGGTAGGGGATGCAGGTCGATACGAGGAATAAGCCCAGATAAAGGCGCTCCTCTTTGGCTGAGCAGGTGCGTAGCCAGGGGGAGATGATAGGGATGAAGAGGTAAAGTCCGATCAGCGGATACATGAACCAGAGATGACCTGCCAATGTGGGGAAATTGATGAATGTGCGGTAAAAGTCTCCCATGGCTGTGTCGATGTCGGTCTTCCCCCAGAGAAGAGGAAGGAAGGCATAAAAGAGGATGAATGCAAACATCGGAGGGAGAATGCGCTTGAAGCGTTTCTTATAGAATGAGAAGGAATTCTCTCCCTCTTTCATCGGCACTAAAAGATAGGCCGACATAATCACGAACAAAGGCACTGCCATGCGCGAGAAGCCGTCGTAGAGCGACACCCATAGGCGGTCTGCTTCATTGAGGAGAAGGGAAGTGGCGCCTGCCATATCGGTGGAATCGGGGCCTCCATAGAAATTCTCGCTCGCGTGGACCAGCATCACAAGGAAGCACGCGAAGATGCGGAGATAATCGAGAAATACAACTCGTTTCATCGTTTTTTCGTTGGTTTTTTGGTATGGTTATTATTAGATTTTTTACATAGAAACTTGTCGCTGCGAAAGCACATTTACAAATTTACGGAATTATTTTCAATCCCCCTTTATCATGAACGATTATCACTGAATATTGAACAAATATTCTCAATTTGCAATTTATATTATAAAGGGAACCGGGGAATCTGCTATAAAATTATGTATAACTCAACTATCGAGTTTCGTTAACTCAACCATCGAATTTATAAAGATAATTATGGATTTATTAAATCAGCTCGGGCATTGGTTCGTAGAATTATTCCGTGAGAACCCTGTCATACCCATTTTTCTGACGCTTGGCCTCGGTTTCTGGTTCGGAGGTCTGAAATATAAGGGATTCTCCTTAGGTCCTGTCACAGCCACTCTTATAGTAGGCGTAATCATCGGGCAGATGGGGATTCCGATGTCTGATACGGTGAAATCCGTGGCGTTCATGCTCTTTCTTTTTGCCATTGGATATAGTGTGGGTCCGCAGTTTTTCCGCTCTCTTAAGGGGGAGGGATTGAAGCAGATAGGATTCGCTGTGGTGGAATTCTTTGTTGTGATAGGAGTCACGGTGCTTATATGCCGTGTGATGGGCTATAACAAGGGTATAGCTGTCGGTGTATTCGCCGGCGCCCAGACTGTTTCGGCAGTGATTGGAGTGGGAAGCGACACAATCCGTGCGCTCGGACTCCCTGAAGAGGAAACAAAGCAACTTATAGATATCATCCCCTCATGTTATGCAGTGTGCTATGTGTTCGGCACAATCGGCTCCGCTTGGATCATCGCCAATCTCGGTCCCATCCTTCTTGGCGGACGCAAGAAGGTGATGGAAGAGACCCGGCGTTTGGAGGAAGAACTCGACACAGGGGAATTTGTTCCCGAGCCCGGGCAGGTGAATGCCAATCGCCCCATATCTTTCCGTGCCTATCGTGCGGAATCAGAATATTTCGATAAGCCACGCACTGTCAGAGAGATTGAACATAGGCATAAGTCGATGAATCTCCGACATTTCGTGGAGCGGCTTCGTGTCAAGGGTGAGATAATGGATCCCGATCCTGATATTCGCGTAAGAAAAGGGGATATTCTTGTGATAAGCGGACGCCGTGAGAGTGTGGTGGAGAATGGCGATTGGATAGGGCCGGAGGTTACGGATCATGAATTGCTTACTTTCGGCACAGAGAATCTCCCTGTCGTGGTGTCAAAATCCGGGGCTGCCGGCGTAACAATCGGCGAACTCCGCACGCGCCCTTACATGCATGGCGTTTCAATCCATAAGGTTGTCAGAAATGATATGTCGCTCCCTCTCAAGCGCAAACTCACCCTCGAAAAGGGAGATACGGTGACACTTGTGGGTCTGCCGGAGGAGGTGGCGGATGCTGCCGACGAGATAGGCTATAGCGACCGCAACACTCATGAATCAGATATGGTGTTCATCGGTCTTGGCATTGCAATAGGGTGTCTGATAGGGGCTATAGTGGTGAAATGCGACGGCATACCTATCACGCTATCCACCAGCGGAGGTGCAATTCTTGCAGGTCTTATCATGGGATGGTGGAGGTCTAAGCGTCCATCTTTCGGTCATATCCCGCGTTCGGTGGTATGGTTCATGGATAATGCAGGATTGAATCTATTCATTGCAGTGGTAGGATTAGCGGCAGGTCCATCCTTCATCACCGGTCTGAAGCAGGTGGGAGTAGAGCTCTTCTTCATCGGAATATTAGTCACCACGCTCCCCTTGATAATAAGCATGTTCATTGCCAATAAATTGTTTAAATTCCCTGTGGCCGTAACATTGGGATGTGTGGCCGGAAGCCGAAATGCAGTGGCGGCCTTGGGAGCAATCCAGGATAGTCTGGACAGCACGGTGCCGGTGATGGGCTATACCGTCACATATGCTGTGGGAAGCATTCTCCTGATTTTTGCCGGAATGATTGTGCCCCTCCTATGTTAAGGGGGGAGATATACTAAGACCCTTCTGCTAAAAGAAATATTTGAGGCTGATCCTCACGTTGAGGGGATAGCTTGGATCTTTAAGCATGAATTGGTTGCGTTTTATCATATTGATGATTCCGAAATATCCCATGATGCTTACGGCATATCTGTCTTCGCTCAACTCAGATCCGAATCCCCATCCCATATTGAAAGGATTCCATATCCCTTTTTGAGTTTGAGTGGAATTTATAGCTATCTCATTGTGACGGGAGGGAAATTTAGATATGTGATTGCTGAAAGAATAAGTGAATTCAAGTCCTAATAGGGGGGCTATATCCATTTCGTCGGTCAGAGGGAAAAGATAACCGGCGGCAATGGGCAATGATAGCGACCATCTGTCGAGACTCATCGCTCCATTCTCGGGGTTTGACGAGTCAATTTTAAGGTGATCATATCCAAGATTTAATCCTCCCTCCAACATCCAATTTGAAGGCCAGCGGAAATTGACTACGCCCCCGATATTCCCTCCATAGCTGATCTTGATCTCCTGTCCGCGCTCAATCTTGGTCCAATCTCCCGGAAAATCCATATTGAGTCCGGCAGTGATGCCCCATCTATACACCGCCTTATGTTCCTCAAGATTCTCCAAGATCTCACCGGATTGAGGACTCTCCCTTCCTTCTCCCTCACTCTGAGCAAAAAGAGAAAGAGAACCCAAGGCGGTTAAAATTATTGATATGATCCTTTTCATAATCTTGGTTTTTATCTTAAAATTGCACTCTCCCCCGGTTCTATATCCGAAATAGTCTCCTCGCGAGTTATCTTCTTCCCATATCCGAATGTATATGATAGTTGAAGGTCGATGCTGCGGTGATACCCATATCCGAAACTTTGCGTATTCTGATTATAATATGTGCTTGACAAGGATGTATGACCCGTCTTCCAATCGGAATTCAAGAAGTTGCATAACACTATCCTCGCTCTCCATCCTCCCCGTCCCCATCCTAACTGTAGCTGATACTGCGTGGGATACTTAACGCATGCACCGCTCCCTTCCTCCAAGGATTTATATGGCGTTGAGACCCATCCCATGAGATAGAAATTGCTGAAATACCATGTCAACTGCATCGTCCCTGATGCATTGGCGAGCGACCTGTTGTATTCCCCCTTGCTGCGGTAGTAATCGAACTCCGGAGAGAGGCTGGCAGCTAAGCTGCCATTCAACAGCTTTACCGATACGCTTCCCGCGGCTGTTCCCTTACGGAAGGAGCCATTGTTTTCATATTCTCTGATGAGATATCCATTCTGCATATCGGGAATATATAACGTGGCTATCGGATCTTTGGCGTGATAATAACTCCCCGACACTGACACCTGCCACTTATTGTTAGGAATCCACGCATAAGAAAGATTCAAGTGCTGCCGTAGGTAGCTTTTAAGATCAGGATTGCCCGCATACCATATAAATTCATCCTGACGGAGCATTACAGGGCTTTTCTGATAAGTTTCAGGTATCTCCTTCCCTATGCCCCATGATGCTTCGAGACGGTGATGGTCAGTGGGCGAGAAGCTGCCGAAGATGTTTCCCTGAGGATAGCTCTCTATACTCTTTATTCCGCTCATATCCGTTCTTCCGTACACCCAATTTCCCATAGCCCCAATATGCCAGTTATCCCTGACATGCATATATCTCAATCCTCCTCCGAATGCTTGAACAGTGTATTTCTGTTCGGAAGAGGAATTCCCGATGTAGTCGATCCCGATGCTTCTCGCTTCCCCGTGGATAAAAGGGGAGAGGCTGTTATGTTGGTCAGGCGACCATAGGAAGTAGTCGGTAAGATAGGCATGGTGGGCGCGTTCCAAAGCATCGTTTGTGATATCCAGCTCGTCGGAGCGGCGCATAAGATTTGACCTGTTATGAGTGAAGCCATACGCTCCCGAGACGCTCATGGCTGCTTTCTCGCTCATCACTGCATCGAGCTGAAGATTATATTGCAATCCATTACTTTTCTCGGATGAATTCACCTTGGTTTCTGTGTCAGCTAATATGTTGTCGATATAAGAAATGATTGAATGCGAGTTGTTTCGGGGCACATATCCTCCGATATAGGATAAGGTGTTTGCAAGATTAATCTTCTCTGAAGAGTAAAGAGCCTGAAAGGAGATGCTTCCGCGGTTTGTCCTTCTTGTCGAAGATATGGTGTTCATCTTGCGTGAAATATCCCGGAATCCGGATATGGAGGGGTCATACAAGCTGATAGACTCCCTTAAGTCGGTTCCATTGTGTGAATTGGATGAATAGCGGTCGGAAACAGCCAAATCGAAGGTCATCTTCTTATAATTCATCTTTGAATACAGACTTCCTCCGATCTCGGTCTCAAAGAGACAGCCGTTTGCCGTCAATTTGGTATAGCCTCCCCACTCATATTTCTGCATAATGAAATTCACCACATACTCCTCCCCATGAAATCTCGGGTCGCGAGGGAGCACTAAATATTCCACTCGTTTCACATCCGTGGTGAGCATCCCTTCCAGATCTGCGGAGGAAGCCTTCACATAGTCGATGAATATTGCCACATTTCTTCCTGTGGATGTTGTCACGGCATTGGAAGCCGGGCTGACATTCAGTTGCGGGATCGACATATGAAGCAGAAGGGAATATGCATCAGAGGATAGATTCTTTTCTCTGGCTGAGGGGATGAAGGAGCCTCCTCCGGCATTCAGCCACGCATTCTTTGATTCCACCACAACCTCATTCAAGTCTGTGGTCTTAGTGGAGTCAGAGGATATTTCTTGCGCATATGCGCAGCAAGAGGAAGAGATAAGCAATATGAAAAACGGTCGATACATTTCAGTGAATAGTTACATTGCGTATGGATTTGACTCCATTATCTTTTCTTCGGCCTTCCGCCGATCACGAATCCTAAGGAGATATAATAGTTGTTGAAGCCTATACGGCAAATATTTATACCGGTTTCGAGGCGAATATGATATAGAAATTCCACTCCGATCCTTGGCGAAAAGAGCAGACAGCTGTCATCTGCATCATAAACCTTGTCGCCCACAATATCATTCGATCCGAATCCCAACGCCACAGCCCCATATGGATTCACCTTATGCCCCTGCCGGAAATTATACTCTCCTACGGCAGCAAATATAAGTGTACGGTTATTCTGTGTCTTATAATACTTCCCCATGTCAAATTTATGGCAAGCGGAGGTAAGCTCCAGGATAAGACCGGCAGAAATAGGGGTGTCCTTGAAATTGTATCGGCCTTCAATTCCGAGCATCATGCTTATCTCTCCCTTGCTGTGATGATAAGAGCCGAGGGGAGTGGTGAATCCACCCTTTATGCCTCCTTCCAGCATCTGCACCGTCTTGGTTTCGGCAGCCGCAGAAAGGGAAAGAATAAGACAAAATAGAAAGAAAAATTTTTTCATAATTCGGGTTATATTATAATATTGCACAAGCAATTAATTAGCCATCCCTTTGTCATCCCTTTGCCTGACATCTAAAATCCCCATAAATTCCGGCTTGGTTCTGTGAAAAGCCTTTAGTTTTCTCGCTTTTATTTCCCAAAATTACAAAAAATATTTGAATCTCAGCGTATTTATCTATAATCCGCCCCATTCGGAAGCGAATGGAGCGGATTTTCATATGTATGAGACCACTGAAATTTGCGCTTAGAAAGTATATTTTACCCCTACAGATAGTGTGATAGTCTTTCTCACCCAACCCTCTTTCAGGAATGGATAG
>JAAVGM010000030.1 GCA_014800245.1 Bacteroidales bacterium
CTAACATATTTGATGCTGTCAAACTTCCATTTGGGTTATCTTATTAATTTCGGTGTAGAGAACTTTACCGCTACCGGGCGTCAAGATGTTTTCAATCCTCACCATGGCATATATAGGTTAGTGAATAAGATCTGATAAAAGATTTCAGAATAGAGTTGCTTTTGCTTAAACTTAGATTCTACAGCTCTTGCCGTTAAGGCAACCAAGCGTACGGATTTTTTCTTTATCCTATTTTGATACATTTACATCAAATCGATTAAGAAAAGGTCCGTACGCGGGATCAAAGCTTTGCTTTTTATTACGCTGGATTTGAGCAGATAAAGCGCAGATTTTTTACTTACTCCAAGATATATAAAAATCCCCGTTCAATCTGCTTGAATCTTGCGTAACAAGCCGTAAGGCGATCCTGCGTACGGACTTCTTCTTTATCCAATGGGGATTTTTGGGGATAAGCATAAAATATATTCTTTCCTTCAATTTTTTTTGGCAATAATTAAGCAAAAATTAAGAAATATTTAAATTTATACAACAAATTGTTGTGTATATAAAAATAATGTTGTAAATTTGTAAGCGATTAAGGTTTCGATACGAAATTTTGAATAGGTAAAAAAGAATTTAGACTTAAATAGAACGCTTATGAAAGCAACAGAAGTGATGGCAGATCTCCGCCGTCGTTTTCCAAACGAGCCGGAGTATCTTCAGGCAGTAGAAGAGGTGGTTAGCACCATCGAAGATGTTTACAACGAATACCCTCAGTTTGAAGCAGAGAATCTTATCGAACGTCTCTGCATCCCCGACAGAATATTCTCCTTCCGCGTCAGCTGGGTTGACGACAAAGGGAAGGTGCAGAACAATATGGGCTACCGTATCCAGCACAACAACGCTATCGGTCCCTACAAAGGGGGTATCCGTTTCCACTCTTCCGTGAATCAATCAATCCTCAAATTCCTTGCTTTCGAGCAGACTTTCAAAAATTCACTCACCACTCTCGCAATGGGCGGTGCAAAAGGTGGGTCCGACTTCTCCCCCCGTGGCAAGAGCGATATGGAGATCATGCGTTTCTGCCAGGCCTTCATCGCCGAACTTTGGCGACAGATCGGTCCTGACACCGATGTGCCTGCAGGCGATATCGGTGTAGGCGGTCGCGAAGTGGGATATATGTATGGCTATTATAAGAAGATGGCCCGCGAATTCACCGGCACATTCACTGGCAAAGGTCTTGACTTCGGAGGATCGCTTATCCGCCCCGAAGCAACCGGATATGGCAACTGCTACTTCCTCCTCAATATGCTCGCCACTCGCGACATCGACATCAAGGGTAAGAAGGTGGCTGTATCAGGATCAGGAAATGTGGCTACATACACCACCCGCAAGCTCACCGAACTTGGTGCGAAAGTCGTTTCAATGAGCGACAGCGGCGGCTCAATCATCAAGCCCGAGGGCTTCACAGAGGAGCAGCTTGATTATATCTTCGATCTCAAGAACTACTATCGCGGTCGCATCAGCGAGGTAGCCGACAAATATCCCGATGTGCAGTATCTCCCCGGCGAGCGTCCCTGGAAGCATGTGAAATGCGATATCGCCATGCCTTCAGCTACTCAGAACGAGCTTGACGGCGACGATGCACAGGCTCTTCTCGACAACGGCGTGATTGCGGTGAGCGAGGGTGCCAACATGCCTTCCACTCCAGAGGCTATCAAGAAATTCCTTGATGCAGAGATCCTCTATGCTCCCGGAAAGGCGGCGAATGCCGGCGGCGTGGCAGTGTCAGGCTTGGAGATGGCTCAGAACTCTCAGAAACTCTCTTGGAGCGAAGAGGAGGTGGATGAGAAACTCAAGAGCATCATGAAGAACATCCACGAGCAGTGTGTGAAATATGGTAAAGAGGAGGGCAAAGACTTCGTAAACTATGTGAAGGGTGCCAATGTGGCAGGCTTCATGAAGGTGGCTCGTGCCATGATGGCGCAGGGTGTGCTCTAATAGAATTGCAGGGTGTGCTCTAATAGAATTAAGAATTAGGAGTCAATTACGAATTAGAGATTATTTTGATTCCTAATTCTTAATTTCCTTACAATATGGTATATTTAACTAAATAAACTAAGATGATTAAAGGTATAATTCAAGCCTGTTGTTTATTGGGTCTTATATCTATGGTATCTTCATGTAGTAGTGAAGTGATATTTGACCAAGCGAAGAGAGAAGACGTGATCTCACAACATTGTATTTCTATTGAAGAGTCAAGAAGTGATCTCATAAAAATATTATACGATATTGCGGGAGATTCTACACGTGCCCCTGAATTTGTGTCGCGCAAAATTTGTGATGAGTATACGGTTAATAAAAGAATTGAAACTCGTACTGGAGACTTTGATACATTGGCGTTACATGTGTTTAATTTTAAGGATAATATGGGATATGCCTTAATGTCCGGAGATAATCGTATTCCTTCATTATTGGTATTGACAGAAGAGGGTAACCTCGCAAATAATGAGGTTAATAGTATAGAGGGTGGAGTTTCTGTTTTCTATGAGAGACTTGAGAATAATAGTCTTTTCGAATTAAAGCCTGTTGATCCAGTGTTCAACGGAAATATTGCCTATGATGAATACAACACATATGGTTCGTGGGAAAATGTTATCCATACCGTTAATAATTGTAATGTGAAATGGGGACAAGGTAATCCATATAATAAAATAATAAAGTTGTTATAGACTTGAATGGTGGCAAAAATGTGTTGACAGGTTGTGTGCCGACAGCCGTGGCACAACTTATGTCTATATATAAATATCCGACTACATATAATGGGCAATTATATGATTGGAATAAGATGACAGGAGAAACTTCTGCTTTTTATTGTAGTTCAGATGTGCAAGGTCAAATTGCCAAATTAATGGCAGAATTAGGGCTCCCTAAACATTTGAATGTAGCATATGGAACCTCTGAAGAAGGTGGAAGTGGTGCAGACTCAAAAAATATTCCCCGTACTTTGTCTGCATTCGGTTATACTTCTGGTGGATCTATTGTGAATTATGACTCTTCTGTGTTGATTGAGGAGTTAAAAAAAGGCTATCCTGTCTTGGTGTCCGGTTTTCAATACAGAGATAGAGTAAATATATTGGGAATTAAATTTAGTTATACTTACTATACTGGTCATCAATGGCTGGCTCATGGATTATTGGAACGTCGAAGATTGGTAAGTCACCATGACACTAAGGGGAAGGTATTATATACATACTACGAATCGGTGTTCTATCCGAGATATAATTGGGGGTGGAATGGTGCTTGCGACGGTTACTTCCTATCTACGGTATTTGATGTTAATAATAAAAGTTTTAATGATCAGACAAGAGGAAAGGAAGGTGAAGAAGATAATTTCCAATTCAATACAAAGCTTGTTATAAATATTCGTAGGTAAGTTTAAACAGCAATTTTATTATGCGTGAAATACGTCCATACCTCGTTCATACGGTACTCAGTATTTTATTGTGTTTTTTATCTTCATGTGGAGGCGAGGAAGCTCTTGGTTTAATATGGTTAGATTATAAGGCTGAAGGGATTACTTTCGATAACCATAATCAAGCAATAATCCCCTCAGAGGGATTATGTTTTAAGATCCAAGTATTTAAAAAGAATTTACCATCCTCTTCTGTATGTATGGCATATTATTATGTCGATAATAAAATGTATTCTCCAGAGGAATCTATGGTCTATTTGCCTGATGATAAGCCGTATTATGGCTCTAATGATTGGTTGGAAGGCGACTGGGGTAAATACGATTATCTTGATATTAAAGAACAATATATAGGGGAAGTAAAAATCCTTCCTAATCCTTATAAAAAAAATAGAAAATTTACATTCTTTTATATGGAAGGGGATGGTGCTATGGAGCTAAATATTGTTCAGCAGGCATCTGAGACTGGAATTTCAGATTGATGTAGAGTTGTCTATCAAATTAAAAATATACTAATAAGCAGCATCAGAAAAGTTAATGACATATTCACTTCCGATACTATCCAGAATTTCTTTGTTTCCCTTATGAAGTTTACTCCTATTGCAATAATGGTGAGACATAAGCCACATTCCAGAGAGCCGGATGCCGCTGATGTCATCAATGGCCTCGGTCCCTGCGACCCTTTCTTCTTCATGGTGGCGATGTCAGATTTCTCGTATCGATTGAGGATGAACAAATAGTATAACATTAATTTGAATAATTACTTACGGAGATAGTTCATGACTTATTTTGTTTAATACAGTTATAGATATCAAACCTCATAATCTTTGCAAAATTCGCCCTCCCCAAAGTAGAGAGGGCGGATTTTTTATTTGCTTTTTGCGCGGAAATTTTTTATTTTTGTAAGAATTAAAGAAAGAGAAGATGAGCTGGAACGAGATAGTGGATCAGATAAATGCGGTGGAGGTCAACACCCTCTCCTCGATGTTCAAATTAGGCCTGAGCCTCATATTAGGCTGCGTGGTAGGAGCCGAAAGAAAAAGGAAAGGGCAGATAGCCGGAATCCGCACCTTCGCCCTCATAGCTATGGGTGCCACCCTTGCCATGATTCTTTCAATCTATGTGCCCCAGGAATATATGGGATTGAAGAATGGCGACCCCGGACGAATCGCCGCCCAGGTGGTCTCCGGTATCGGTTTCTTGGGCGCAGGAGCCATCATACAGATGAAAGGATCTGTGCGCGGACTCACCACCGCCGCCGGGATCTGGATCATAGCCGCCATAGGAATGGCAGTCGGACTCGGATTATACACCCTCGCTATCTTCTGCACCTTCCTTATTCTCCTTATCCTTGTAGGAATAGAGAAATGGGAACATAGGATTCATACCGGTGCCGAATCAAGGATAGTGCATATAAAGCTCTCCGAAATCATAACCACCGAAGAGAAATATATAGAAGTGCTTCGTCGCCACAGCATCCATCTAAGCAACGTTTATATGGATTATAACTACACCGAAAACAAGACCGTCATTAATCTTGTGATCCTCGCAAAGGAGACCACCGATTTCATGGCCCTCTTCGAAGACATGCGCTATCTATATCCCACAGATTCCATCTCTTTGGCAACACAGGTGAGGTAGAAATAAAAAGCAGATAATTGCAAATAATTATGGATAGAAATAAAAGAAAGATTGTATATCTCCACGGTCTGGGGTCCTCCGGAAGCTCCACCACGGCTCAGCGTCTGCGCCGGTCGCTTCCGAAGCAGGAGGTGATCTCGCCCGACATCCCCGTGCAGCCCGAATTGGCAATCCAGGCTTTGAAGCGACTTGCAGGGTTCCTCTCCCCCGATGATATTATAATAGGCACATCCCTCGGAGGGTTATATGCCCAGCTTTTCCGAGGCTGGCGCCGCATCCTCATCAACCCCTCCTTCCATACCTCCAATCATCTTGAGGAGAAGATAGGGCAGAGGTGCCCCTTCCATAATCCGAGAGAGGATGGAGCAAAGGATTATGAAGTGAGCGAGAAATTAGTGAAGAAATTCAAGGCTATGGAGGCGAAGCAATTCGATCCCAAATTCGGGGTGATCGGAAAGCGGGCCGACGATCCTTCGCAGGTGCAGGCATTTTTCGGCACACGCGACACGGTAGTGAATTGCAAGGATGAATACTTGGAGCATTATTCCCGCTATCAGGACTTCGACGGCGAGCATCGTCTCGATCCAGACACCACTCTCAAGCTTATCATCCCCGCCATCAAAGAGCTTCTTGGCGAAGAATAGAAGCCGGGAAATCCCCCTTTATAAGAAGAGTGATAACGAATTATTGCAAAAGTTTGTGTGTAATTGGTAAATTTTCTTTAATTTTGCCAAATTAAATAATATTGAAAGAACCATGAATCTATTTGATAAAGTAAGCGAAGATATTAAGAAAGCTATGCTGGCGCGCGATAAAGTGCGCCTTGAGGCATTGCGTGGTGCTAAGAAAGAGTTCCTTGAGGCTAAGACAGCCAAGGGAGCCAACGGCGAACTCTCCGACGAGAACGCCACCAAGATTCTTGTGAAGATGGTGAAGCAGCGCAAGGAGAGCGCCAAGATTTATGAGGAAAATAATCGCGCCGAACTCGCTCAGAATGAATTGGCCGAGGCGGCTGTGCTCGAAGAATATCTTCCCAAGCAGCTTAGTGCTGAGGAATTGGAAGCGGAGATTCGCGCCATCATAGCAGAGGTGGGCGCCGCCGGTCCGAAAGATATGGGGAAAGTGATGGGAGTGGCTTCAAAGCGTCTCGCAGGAAAGGCCGAAGGCCGAGCCATATCCGAGACTGTTAAGAATATCCTCAATTCTCTCTAAGGAATAGAGGAAAGTAAGAGCGTGCAGCCGGTCTGTCGAAGGTGCCCTCTCTCCTCAAAAGCAAAGAAAAAGAAAAAAATAAAAAGCAATAACAAAATATGCTTACCCTCCAAACGATCAAGAATGATCCCGAATTTGTGATCAGCCGTCTTGCCGTCAAAGGCTTCGACGGGCGTGGTGTTATAACCGAAATATTGGAAATCGACGCGGAGCGCCGCCGTCTGCAGCAGAAATGCGATTCCGACGCTGCCGAGCTTAAAAAACTCGCCGCTTCTATCGGCGCCCTTATGAAGGAGGGTAAGAAAGAGGAAGCGGAGAAGGTGAAGGAAGAGGTGGCACGCATCAAGGGTGCTACAAAGGGTCTGCAGGATCGTCTTTCCGAATGTGAAGACAAGATGCGCGATCTTCTCCTCACTGTCCCCAACCTCCCTTGTGCCGAAGTGCCTGAAGGTCTCACTGCCGAGGATAACGTAGTGGTGAAGACCGGCGGAGATATGCCCGACCTTGGCGAAAATCCTCTCCCTCACTGGGAATTGGCTAAGAAATATGGCATCATCGATTTCGAGACAGGCGTGAAGGTTACGGGTGCCGGTTTCCCCTTCTATGTAGGCAAGGGTGCCCGTCTGCAGCGTGCGCTCATACAGTTCTTCCTTGATGAGGCTTGGAAAGCCGGATATGTGGAGGTTGAGCCCCCGTTTGTAGTGAATCAGGCTTCAGGATATGGCACAGGTCAGCTCCCCGACAAGGAGGGTCAGATGTATCATGTCACAGCCGACGATCTCTATCTCATCCCCACAGCCGAAGTGCCCGTGACAAATATCTACCGCGATGAAATCATCGCTGCCGCGGATCTTCCCAAGAAGAATTGTGCATATTCCCCCTGCTGGCGTAGAGAGGCAGGAAGCTATGGCAAGGATGTGCGCGGTTTGAACCGTCTCCATCAGTTTGATAAAGTGGAGATTGTGCGCATTGAAAAGCCGGAGAATTCATATGCCGCCCTCGAAGAGATGAAAGATCATGTGCAGGGGCTTCTCGAAAAACTCGGTCTCCCCTGGCATATCCTCCGTCTTTGCGGAGGCGACATGAGCTTCACATCTGCCATCACCTACGATTTCGAGGTGTGGTCGGCAGCCCAGCAGCGTTGGCTGGAGGTTTCATCCGTATCAAACTTCGAGGCTTATCAGGCCAACCGTCTGAAATGCCGTTATCGCGACGAGAATAAGAAAATCCATCTCTGCCACACCCTCAACGGTTCGGCGCTTGCCCTCCCGAGAATCGTGGCTGCACTCCTCGAAAACAATCAGACACCCGATGGAATCGTGGTGCCCGAATGCTTGAGGAAATACACCGGATTTGACATCATCAATTAATGTTGAATGTGGAATTTTGAATTAATTCCACATTCAACATTCAAAATTAAATACCAATGGGCGAATATATCAGCAAAGGCGAAAAGCTTATCGAGATCAACGACCCCTCCGGGAAATGGTCTGAGCTTACCCTCCTTCCGGAATGGGAGGAGAAGTTTTACGACGTTTACACTGTGCGCAAGCATGGCAAATGGGTGATGCTAAAGGCTCTCAAGAAGGAGTATGCCGAAGATCCGAAGTATATCGCCATGCTGGAGCAGGAATTTGAGACCCGCTATAACTTGGCTCATGCCAATATAGTGATGGTCAATGATTTCGAAAAGGATGTGCCGGGCGTCGGACGTGCAATCATCACCGACGACGTTTACGGTTATTCCTTGCGTCGCCTGATAGATGAAAAGCGTCTCACTCCAAAGATTGTGCATCGTCTCCAGACACAGCTCCTCGATGCGATGGAATACATTCAGGAGAATCATATCGTGCATAATCCTATCACTCCCGACACTATAATCTTCACTGAATATAATGAAAACCTGAAGCTTATAGATGTAGGTTATGATCAGGTGGGGTCGCTCTCCGCACAGGACACGGAGGAGGATATCAAGAGCTATGGAAAGGTGCTTAATGAAGTGCTCGACCATCTCCCCACCTCCTTGCCTCGCCTGCGCAAGATTGCCAAACGCTGCGAAGATGGGAATTTTCACTCCATCGCAGATGTGCAATTAGCTATGGAGAAACGAAATTCAGGTCAGATTTTCATCTTCATCTGCACATTCATCGTCATGATGGCTTGCCTTCTCCTCTGGCTCGTGATCAAGCAGTAACCCTATAACCTCCATATTCTAATGATAGAAATAAAGGAAATAACCCCTACGAAGGGGAATCTAAAAAAATTCACCAAATTTCAGATCGACCTTTACAAGGGGAATCCTTATTTCGTGCCGCCGTTGATCTCCGACGACGTCGCCACTCTCGACCCTACAGCTAATCCCGCTTTCGATTTCTGCGAGGCTGCCTACTTCATGGCTTTCCGCGACGGCAAGCCCGTGGGCCGCATTGCCGGAATCATCAACCGTCAGGTCAATGAGAAATCAAATTCCAAGGATGCGCGTTTCGGTTTCATCGATTTCATCGACGACCATGAAGTCTCTGCCGCCCTCATGAAGGCTGTGGAAGACTGGGCACGCAAGAAAGGGATGAAAAAGATTATCGGCCCTCTCGGATTCACCGACCTCGACCATGAAGGGATGCTCACGGGAGGATACGAAGAACTCGGCACAATGGCCACAATCTACAACTACCCCTACTATGTGGAGCATATGGAGCGTCTTGGGTATGAAAAGGAATCCGACTGGCTCGAATTCCTTATGGAGGTGCCTGATGCCATCCCCGAAAAATATAGCCGCATTGCAGAGATAGTGAAAAAGAAATATGGTCTTAGGGTGTTGAAATACACTAATAAGAGCCGTATTAAGAAGGAGTATGGGCACGCTCTTTTCCATCTCATCAACGATGCATACAAGGATCTGTATCAATATTCGATGCTCTCAGAACGCCAGATTGAACATTACATAGATGCTTATCTCGGTTTGCTCAATCTCGATTTGGTAACACTCATCGTGGATAAGGACGACAAACTTGTAGGTGTGGGTATATCGATGCCCTCCATGAGCCGTGCGCTCCAGAAATCGCAGGGATCTCTATTCCCGTTTGGATGGTATCATCTCCTTAAAGGGCTTAAAGGGAAGAACGACCGCGTGGATCTCCTTCTCGTGGCTGTTGCTCCCGACTATCAGAACAAGGGGGTGAATGCGCTTCTATTCACCGACCTCATCCCTTATTATCAGAAATATGGATTCAAATATGCCGAATCCAACCCCGAGATGGAAACCAATTCTAAGGTGCAGAGCCAATGGGAATATTTCGTCACCCGTCAGCACCGCCATCGCCGTTCGTTTGCCAAGAAATTATAAGAGATGGGAGAGGAAAAGATTGAGGAGAATCTATCCGGAGCCGAATTGGTGAATCCCTATCGCGAAGGGGAGAGCAAGGGGGCGCAGGTGGAGCAGATGTTTGATTCCATCGCTCCTGCCTATGATTTCATGAACACTGCCATGACCCTCGGATTGCATCGCAGTTGGCGAAACAAGGCTCTGAAGGGAGCCGCGCGCCTGATCCCCGATCCTTCCGATGTGCTCGACATTGCCACAGGCACAGGAGATGTGGCTTTCCGTCTGGCGCAGATTTTCCCGAAAGCTAAAATCACCGGTATGGATCTATCCGCCGGGATGCTTAAGATAGCCGGCGAAAAACTATCCTCGCTTCCGGATGAGGAAAAAAAGAGGATAAATTTTGAGCAAGGGGATTCCCTTGATATAAAATATAAAGACTGCTCCTTCGATCTGGTCACGGTGGCCTATGGTGTGCGCAATTTCGAACATCTTCGCGCCGGACTGAGCGAGATGTATAGGGTGCTTCGCCCGGGAGGCGCAATCTGTATCATCGAATTGTCGGTGCCGGCCAATCCGGTGGTGCGTGCAGGCTATAATCTATATTCGCGCAATCTGATTCCGGCGATAGGAAGGATGGTGTCGGGCGATTCAAGAGCCTATACATATCTGCCCGAAAGCATCGCCGCCGCTCCCCAGAGAGAGAATATGACTGCAATTCTGAGGGAATGCGGTTTTAAGGATTGCATATGGAAATCACTCACATTAGGCGCTGTAACATATTATTTAGCAAGAAAATGACCCGTAAGGATTTTGAGATAATGGCTCCCGTGGGGAGTCGCGAATCGCTCGCCGCGGCTGTAGAGGCGGGTGCGGATGCCGTATATTTCGGTATCGAAGGTTTGAATATGCGCTCCCGTTCGAGTGCTAATTTCACAGCCGACGATATGGCTGAGATCGCTGCCTTCTGCTCCGAAAGAGGGGTGAAGACTTATCTCACGGTCAACACCGTGATATATGATTCCGATATGGAGACGATGCGGACAATCATCCGCCGTGCCAAGGAATCCGGAATCTCCGCTATCATCGCCGCCGATATGGCTGCCATCCTGTATGCCCGCGAGATAGGACAGGAGGTGCATATCTCCACTCAGGTGAATGTCAGCAATGCCGCCGCTGTGAGATTCTATTCGCAGTTTGCCGACGTCATGGTGCTGGCCCGCGAATTGAATATGGATCAGGTAGGGGAGATTTCGAAGGTGATCCGCGAGGAAAATATATGCGGCCCTTCCGGAAAGAGGGTCGGACTCGAAATGTTCTGTCATGGCGCATTGTGCATGGCGGTGAGCGGAAAGTGCTATATGAGTCTGCATGAGATGAATTCGAGTGCCAACCGCGGTGCTTGCAATCAGATCTGCCGCCGTTCCTACACCGTGCGCGACCGCGAGACAGGCGAAGAACTCGACATCGAAAACCAATATATAATGTCGCCCAAGGATTTGAAAACCATTCATTTCCTTAATAAGATGATAGATGCCGGCGTCACGGTATTCAAGATTGAAGGGCGAGCCCGCGGTCCGGAATATGTGTATGAAACCGTGAAATGCTATTCCGAGGCCATCGAAGCTGTCATTGCCGGAGAATTCACTGAAGAGAAGATTGCCGGTTGGGAAGAACGATTGAAGAAGGTGTTCAACCGTGGATTCTGGAACGGCTATTATCTCGGCGAGCGATTAGGAGAATGGAGTGCGAAATATGGCAGCTCAGCCACTCGCGTAAAGAAATATGCCGCTAAAGCCATCCGATATTTCTCGAAAATCGGGGTAGGGGAGTTCTTTATGGAGGCCGGAGAATTGAAGGTGGGTGATGAAATAGTAATCACCGGTCCCACCACCGGAGCTATAATCACGAAGGTGGAGGAATTGCGTTTCGATCTCAAGCCTGTGGAGAAGGTGGAGAAAGGTCAGCTCTTCTCCATGCCCGTGCCGCAGAAAGTGCGCCCCTCCGATCGCCTGTATCTTTGGGCCCATACATAAGGAATGTGCAGCCGGTTTGTCGCAGGGGTTCCAATAATTTAAAATTAAAATCTATCCGATGAAATCTATCCGTGAAATATACCGTATCGGCACCGGTCCCTCATCCTCTCATACGATGGGACCGCGCAAAGCTGCCGAAGAATTTTTACGCCGTGCTCCCGAAGGGGCAGTCGCTTATGAAGTGGTTCTATATGGTGCCTTGGCCGCAACGGGGAAAGGACACCTCACCGATGAGGCTATACTCGACGTGATGAACAAGACCGAAAAACCGGTTACAATCACCTGGCTCCCTGATATCTTTCTCGAACGACACCCGAATGCAGTGAAGTTCAGGGCATTCTCTACAGCCGATTATTCATCTGCCGATCAGCCTCTCTATGAAATGACTGTATATAGTGTGGGCGGAGGGGCTATCGAGATTGAAGGGGATGAGAAGAGCGAGGGGGCAGAGATCTACGCCTTAAATAATTTCACCGACATAATGCACTATTGCGAACGCACCGGCCGCTGCTATTGGGAATATGTCGAGGCCTGCGAAGGTCCGGAAATCTGGGACTATCTTCGCGAAGTGTGGAAGGCGATGCGTGAGGCTGTGGAGCGAGGCATCAACCGAGAAGGCCGCCTCCCCGGACCTCTCAATCTGCGTCGCAAAGCTCCGCAATATTATGTGAAGGCCACCGGCTATCGTGATAATCTCAAATCGCGCGGTCTAACGTTCGCTTACGCCTTGGCTGTCAGCGAAGAAAATGCATCGGGAGGGGTGATATGCACAGCTCCGACATGCGGTTCTTGCGGAGTCTTGCCCGGCGTGTTATATCATATATGGAAAAGCCGTCAGCTCCCTGAAGATAGAATCCTCCGAGCCTTGGCCACTGCCGGACTCGTCGGAAATGTAGTGAAACAGAACGCTTCTATCTCCGGAGCGGAAGTTGGTTGTCAAGGTGAGGTCGGTGTGGCATGTGCGATGGCGGCTGCGGCTGCCAATCAGTTGTTTGGAGGGTCTCCGGCGCAGATAGAATATGCTGCCGAAATGGGTTTGGAGCATCATCTCGGCATGACCTGCGACCCCGTCTGCGGACTTGTTCAGATCCCGTGTATCGAGCGCAACGCCTACGCTGCCGCCAGAGCCTTGGATGCCAATATCTACAGCTCTTTCTCCGACGGCACCCACCGTGTCAGCTTCGACAAACTCGTCACGGTAATGCGTGAGACAGGACACGACCTCCCATCCCTCTATAAAGAGACCGGTGCCGGAGGCCTCGCAAAAGACTACACCCAGATGTAAGGATAAAGCAGAGTAAATTTTAATAGGAGAACAGGAGGAATTCATGGATTTTCTTAATCGCAGAATTGAATAAAATATTCATGAACTTTCGCAGAACTTTTTAAAAAATAAGATAATTATGGAATAGAAAGCGTGCGCTTTAGGGAATTGTCAGGGAACGATAGCGAAGTTCTATAACGATTTTCATTATCGCTGTTTCATTATCGTTCTGAGAAGTTTCCAAAAACCGACAGGTTTTTTATTTCCTAATAAGTCAATAATTATAAAAAAGTTCTGCGAAAGTTCAGTGATCTTCTTTTAATTCTGCGATTCAGATTTGTACCATGACTCGGCAACATCCTCTCGCGGAGCCCGGATATTATTCAGATGTGGATATTAAAGGAAAAAATGGAATCGCGGGTCTTAATCAATTAAGACTTTACGCCGATTGGGAGCGGATTTTTTGCGGATCTTTTTTATTTCATCCTTTAGATTAGAATATCGCTGCTGCAATCATGATATGATTGCAGTGACGGATAAAGGCGGATTTTCGCGGTAGGCTGCGCACCGCAATGATCCGCAATAATCCGTTTATTCAAATTGCGGAGCAATATGAACCGCGATAAAGATTAATTCTCTTGCTATATCATTCCGACACCTTTAATTATAAAAAGATCCGCGCCTCATCCGCGCCTAAACAAGCCGGTAGGCTTATCCGCGATACCCTTCATAAATCTAAATATAATCCATCCATTTCATAGATAAAAATTCTTCCTCTCACAGAGTTACACTGAGGCACAGCTTTCCATATGCTCTATTCGGGTTCTTTCCACAGAGGGGAGCATGCCTTGGCATGGAGATCTCAGAGCTGAGACAGGTGATTTATTGACAGGAGAACAGTAGGACAGGAGTTTTATTGACATAAGGACAGGAGTTTATTGGCAACAAAGGATGTATCCCGGCTCTGTGTACTTAATGCGGAGCATTCCTCCCTCTGTGGAAAAATAACTGGAGGATGAATTATCTAAAGTGACTCTGTGTTTTCTCTGTGAGAGGCTCCAAAACTCTCTAAGGATTCATCCTCTCCCAAGCTGTGGCTGACACATATATATAAATCTCCTGCTCTCCAGTTATCCTATATCCCTGAAATTCGTTGTCGTTCTGAGATCTTTCCCAAAACCGATAGGTTTGCAATTCCCTTCCAAGTCAATGATTTTTAAAAAGTTCTGCGAAAGTTCAGTGATCTTCTTTCAATTCTGCGTCTAAAAAATATTTGCGAAGCTTAAATCAATATAAAAATTAGTGTAAAAAATTAGCATATATCCCGAATAATAACTACATTTGCGAAAAATACAGCGAATCGCACAGGGGGGCGCCCCCCTGTGTTGCCGGCTCGTTAGAGCCGACAACATAATAAATCCTTATACGCTACATCTGCAACGTATTTACTTCCTCGTGCCAACCTTCTGTGCCTCTCGCATTTAACCATGAAAACCTTTTTACACTTATTCTAAAATACAAATCATTTTATGAAAAAAATTTTACTTTCATTGTCGATGGCATTTGCTGCGGCTCTCGGAGCTAACGCAGATACCGTGGACATCGACTTCTCCTCGTTAGGATATGCGAATGCGGGGAAAGTAACGACTATTACGACAGGTACGTCTGCAATTTCTGCTACCTTCTCCAAAGGAGGGGGTTCAAATGATCCTGCCTTCTATACATCAGGGAGTGCAGTAAGAATCTATAATAAAAACACGCTGACAATCTCTTCCACTGAAGAGGTTGTAGTCAAAAAGATTGTGTTTACACAGGCCTCTGCTTCTTACACGTTTGATGGTACATGTAGTGATGCAGACGGGCAAATTTCTACTTCAAGCGCTGTAACTACTTGGAGTGGAGAGACAAACAATATTGTTTTCACGAATACGGCTGCAAATAATAAACAGTGGCGTCTTACCAAAATGTCAATTGAATATGAGTATGTCACAAACTCCTCAGTAGAGCGCGTTGACATATCTTATTCTCTTGATAAAGCAAATGGCATTGTTTCTTTAACTTGTCCTACTGAGGGTGCAAAGATATTCTATGGTTTCTCGGAAGATTCCATGGATAAGGAATACACCGATCCTTTCACAGTAACCGAGAATTGTACTGTTTATGCTTATGCTGAGAAAGATGGAGAGAAGAGCGCACCGAGTAGTCTTGCTATCGAACTCCCTTATACTTCTTTTAAAGATGTTCTTGATAATGCCTCCTCAAATGAGAAAGTAACCATTGTTGGTAATTTCCAGGTGATACGTCAAGCGGGACAGTATTTAATGCTTACGGATGGCACAAGCAATATGTTGGTTTATAATACTTCTGAGGTATTTACCCCCGGTGACAAGATATCTTCTATTTATGCTGTAGTATCAACAATTTATAACAATTTGTTTGAGTTGACTGAGGCAGAATTTACTTTAGGTGGTGAGGGTGCTGAAATGGAACCACGCCAGCTAACCACATTTGAAGGTCTTAATTATGATGACAACCTTTTTGACTATGTAATAATCAAGGGTTGTAATATCAGCGGCAAGAATGGTAAGCGTGCCAACATTGAGTTAGGAGAGGAAACTATCGAAATGTACGATACCTTCGGCACCGATTTTGAGAATGGTATGAATTATGACATCACCGGCTTTGTATGGAGAAATAAGAATGTTTTACAAATCGTACCCGATATCATTGAAGGTGGTGTATTTGTTGAAACTGTCGAAACTCCGGTCATCTCTCCCGACCAGCGTGAGCTAAAACCGGATGATCAGGTAACTATCACCTGTGTAACTGATAACGTAAATATTTACTATACTCTTGACGATTCAGATCCTACAGAAGAATCTACTCTTTATGAGGGTCCGTTCGCTTTTACCGGTGATCAGATTACAGTTAAGGCACGTGCTTATTATGCAGGAACTGATGTAGAGATGCTTCCTTCCGAGATTGCTTCTCACACTTATCATGTATGGGATCCATATTGTAATGTGATTACTGCTACAAATCATGATGGAAGCGCCACTTCCTATGTAGCGCATACTCATTCAGTTGATGGTGTGGATTATGCGATGAATGCAATACATAGTAAGGATCATGGTATTCAAATGAATAATAAAACAGATAATAAAACAGATCGTTTCTGTTATCTTATTCAGACCGGGGATAATGAGGGACTCTCTCTTAAGAGCATAGTTCTTGATTACGAGGGATCTGCAAATAATAATGTGTCATTTACTGTTCGCGGATCAAATAAGCCTTTTGAACAGGATAAGAATGCAATTACGTCAAATGGTGTAGTTGTCGGAACAATCACTCCGGATTCTCCATCTGTTGAGTTTGAAAAGGATTATAACTACTTTGCTCTCTATCCTGCAAAGGAAGCCCTCGTGTATCTTAACTCCATCACTATTAATTATCGCGATCCTCTGCCTCTTACCAACCCTGCTATCTTCGGTCTCGAAGACTTGGATGAAGATAATATCATGTATGATGAGGATGAGGAAAGATATTTCGTAATGTCCGACCACGCTCTCGATATCGACTTTGATGTGGATCCTTATTCCGATGTACAGGTAATGTATGTTCTCACTCCGATGGATCAGGATCTCACTGAAGAGCCGCAGCCTCAGGTTTATGACGGAAGCAGCATAGCTATCGAGGGTGCAACTGCACTTGTTTACTGGGCTGTTAATGAAAAAACAGAGGAGCAGACTGAGCCTGTATCTTATGTATTCATAATCTCTTCTCCCCTTGAAGCTCCCGCTATGTTGGGTCTTGACGATGCATCTGTTGAAGGAGCTGAGACAGGCTTCCTTGTAGAGGCTGACCATGCTCTCAATATCACATTCGACATAGATCCGGAAGCATTTAATGTGCAGGTCGTATATACGATGTCCACTAATGAGGATGAAGAGGATGCAGAGCCGCAAGTGTATGCCGGCGAACCTATCGTAATCGATAAGGATTGCGAGTTCTCATACTATGCAATTGATATGAGTACTGGAAACAGAAGCGAGGAGATAAATTATATGTTCTTCATCACTCTCCCCGAACCCGTAGCTCCCGAGCTCCCCACACTTAAGGCAGAAGGTGCCCAGGTAGAGGATGGATTCATCAACTGCAAAGACAACCTCACCATCAATTTCGAGGTTCCTGAGGGTATCCATGTATATTATAGCTTAGGAACAGCCGTTGACGCTCCCAAGAAGGCTCATGGCGACGCCGACGAGCATAAAGACTTCACAAAGCATGACGGCAAGGATATCGAGCTCACAGGCGCTCACAAGACGCTCTCATTCTATGCTTGTGATCCCGAAACAGGTCTCCATAGCGATACCACCACTTACACCCTTAACATCGCCACCGGCATAGCCGATATCGACGCTGACGATCCCGATGCAATCTACTTCAACCTCCAGGGTGTGCAGATTGCCAAGCCCGAAAACGGCCTTTACATCCGTGTGCAGAAGGGTAAATCCGAAAAAATGATGAAATAATTCAATCTGATTCCGAAGAATTTTTCTTCTAAATAATAAAGGGAAGCTGTTTTTCGCAGCTTCCCTTTATTTTTAATTATTCTATCAATAGAAAAAATCTCCTGTCCGCCTGTTCTCCTGTCAGAGATTTCCTTGACTCGGCAACATCCTCTCGCGGAGCCCGAATATTATTTAGATGTGGATCTTAAAGGAAAAAATTGCGCCTTCATTAAAAAGATCCGCGCCACATCCGCGCCTAAACAAGCCGTCAGGCTTATCCGCGATACCCTTCATAAATCTAAATATAATCCATTCTTCATATAATCCATTCTTCTCATAGATAAAATTCTTCCTCTCACAGAGTTGCACTGAGGCACAGAGTTTCTCTTATGCCAAATTCGGGTTCTTTCCACAGAGGGGAGCATGCCTTGGCATGGAGATCTCAGAGCAGAGACAGGTGATTTATCGACAGAAGAATAGGACGACAGGAGTTTTATTGACAGGAGGAGAGGAGTTGATTATGAAATGGGGTATCCCGGCTCTGTGGGCTTAATGCAGAGCATTCCTCCCTCTGTGGAAAATAACTGGAGGAAGAATTATCTAAAGCTCTGTGACTCTGTGTTCCTCTGTGAGAGGCTCAATAATCCTTTAAAGAATCATTTTCTCCGAGGCCATAGCTGAAACATACAAAAAATCTCCTGTCCTCCTGTTCTCCTGTCAAAATAAATAATTCAAATTGTCGAAATGATGAAAGATTTTTGAAGAAAATCCTTCCGCCCCATAGCTTTTTTCCAACTCTAATCTTAAATTCTCTTGTCAAAAACTCGACGTTCAAGAGAATTTTTTCATTATTTTTCATCCCTCCCCAAAAGATTATTACAAAATTTTCGCCGGTTTGTTCAGTTTTAAATTTTCTAATTAACAAATCGAAAGAGATTTTAACATTTATTGATTCAATTGAATCTCAATAAAATAAATATATAAGGAAATCTTTTTTGAAAATATTTTACGAAAATACTTGCGCATCGCTGAAAAATGTTATAACTTTGCAACCGCAAACGAGAAACAACGACACTCACTAAGAATGACGCTTGAATCTCGAATGCGAAAAGAACAATGACATTTTGCCACAGGACAAGCAGCAATTCTGAATCTTAATGATACAGAAATTGGAAAAGAGACAAGGAACATTTAGTTTCCGTCAACTTATCCTTTATAAAATATCGCCACGGATCTACAAAACAAAGCAAGAAAGATATAGCAATATATTTCAACAGCGGAGAGTTTGATCCTGGCTCAGGATGAACGCTAGCTACAGGCTTAACACATGCAAGTCGAACGGCAGCGGGGGAGGAGCTTGCTCCTCCCGC
>JAAVGM010000031.1 GCA_014800245.1 Bacteroidales bacterium
ATTATATAATGTTAATCCATCTGATAAAATAGTTACCTTTTGTCCGGCTCTTTTTGGCTCAAATATCCTTTTTCATCAGTCGCAACGCAAAGGTTGCTCCTTCTGAAAAAGAATATTTTAGCTCAAAAATAGCCGCCCTGGCGTTTTAACATATTTTACTGGATGGAGCCTTAATAACCGTAATAACCAACTTTACAACTCTATTTATCAAAAAACTAAATGTCATGAAAAAAATCGGATTGCTCCTTGCAAGCGCCGCTTTCTGCGCCGCCTTCTCTATATCGGCCGATATCCCCGTCTATCTCGACGACAGCAAGCCTCTCGAACAGCGTGTGGAGGATGCCTTGTCGAAAATGACCCTCGAAGAGAAAATCGCTATCATTCATGCTCAGTCGAAATTCAGTGCGCCCGGTGTTCCGCGTCTCGGAATCCCGGAGCTTTGGTGTACCGACGGCCCGATGGGAGTGCGTCCCGAAGTGCTCTGGGATGAATGGGAACAGGCCTCATGGACCAACGATTCCTGCACCGCCTTCCCCTCGCTGACCGCCCTTGCCGCCACATGGGATCCCGAGCTTGCCAATCTCTATGGAAAGAGTATCGGATCCGAGGCTCGTTTCCGCAATAAGGCAGTGATTCTCGGTCCGGGCGTGAATATCTACCGCACACCCCTCAACGGGCGTAACTTTGAATATATGGGTGAAGACCCATTCCTCGCCGGAAAGATGGCCACGGATTATGTGAAAGGTGTGCAGGATAACGGCGTGGCTGTATGTGTGAAGCATTTTGCTCTCAATAATAATGAAATCAACCGTCACACATCCAACCCCATTGTTGACGACCGCACTCTCTATGAGATATATCTCCCTGCATTCAAGGCAGCCGCTCTCGATGGAGGAGCATGGAGCATGATGGGGGGATATAACCTTTTCCGAGGCGAACACGCAAGCTATAACCCCATTCTGATGAACGATATCCTGAAAGGGGAATGGAATTGGGATGGAGCTGTGATTTCCGACTGGGGGGCTGTCCATGACACTGAATCAGCCGTGAAAGGCGGACTCGATATGGAATTCGGAAGCTGGACCAACGGTCTGACCAATGGCGTTTCCAATGCCTACGATAACTATTGGCTCGCAAATCCATATCTCAACGGCATAAAGGAGGGTAAATATTCAGAAAAGGAACTTGATGATAAGGTGCGTCGTGTGCTGCGTCTCACTTTTCGCACAGCCATGAACCGCAATCGCCCCTGGGGGTCGATGGGAAGCGACGAGAATATTGCCGCATGCCGTCAGATCGGGGGAGAAGGTATTGTGCTGCTCAAAAATGAAGGGGAGATTCTTCCCATAAAGCCTGAGAAGACAAGGAAAATAGCTGTGATAGGGGAGAATGCCATAAAGATGATGACTGTAGGCGGAGGTTCATCTTCGTTGAAAGCACGTTATGAAATCACTCCTCTTGAAGGTCTGAAGAAGCGCTTCGGCAACGATATGGAGATTGTATATGAGCGAGGGTATGTGGGCGACACATTAGGAGAATACAACGGAGTGAAGACCAATCAGGATCTCCGCGACTTCCGCTCGCCCGAACAGCTTGTGGCCGATGCAGTCAAGGCTGCCAAAGAAGCGGATATGGTGTTGTATTTCGGTGGACTGAATAAGTCAAATCATCAGGATGCTGAAGACTTCGACCGTCTGACAATGGACCTTCCTTATGGTCAGAACGAGCTTATTGATGCAATCGTTAAGGCCAATAAGAACACAGTGGTGGTGAACATAAGCGGCACGGGAGTGGCCATGCCTTGGGTGAATAAGGTGCCTGCAGTGCTTCAGGCTTGGTATCTCGGCAACGAGACCGGCAACGCCATAGCCGATGTGCTCAGCGGCGATGTCAACCCGAGCGGCAAGCTTCCTTACACCTATTATGCCGACCTCATGCAATGTGGCGCCCACAAGCTTGGCGAATATCCCGGCACCCCGTCGAAAGATAAATTCGGCAATGAAATCTTTGATATGCCCTACAATGAGGGAATCTATGTAGGCTATCGCTTCATCGATAAGAATAAGCTCAAACCTACTTTCCCCTTCGGTCATGGTCTCAGCTACACCACATTTAAATATGGCAAGGCCACAGTGGATAAGGCTTCGGCTAAGAAAGGGGAGACCTTCACAATCACCGTTCCGGTGACCAACACCGGATCACGCGAAGGGAAGGAGACTGTGGAGCTTTACATCTCCGATCTCAAATCATCCGTAGATCGTCCGGTGAAGGAGCTCAAAGGTTTTTCAAAGGTTTCTCTTCTCCCTGGCGAGACAAAAGATGTGAAATTCACCATCAATGAGGCAGACCTCAGCTTCTTTGATGCCGACAAACATGAATGGGTGTGCGAACCCGGCGACTTCGAGGCGCTTATCGGAGCTTCCTCCGCCGACATCCGCAGCAAAGTGAAATTCAACGTAAACTGATGAAAAAATATATATTCGGCCTGATGCTTGTAGCATCCGCAGGCTGTGCAAGTTCCACCGTCTGGAGTCCATCGAGACTTCAGACGGTGAAAAATAACATATCCCGTCCATATTATAAGGCGTCGCTTCGGCATGTAGTGGAGAGGGCTGATTCCCTTCTTGGTGTGGCTCCATTGTCGGTGGTGGATAAGGATGCGATCCCTCCGAGCGGCGACCGCCACGACTATATGAGCCAGGCTCGTTATTTCTGGCCTGATCCCTCGAAAGCCGACGGTCTCCCTTATGTCAACAGGGATGGTGTCACAAATCCCGAGATTTATCGCCTCGACCGCAACAGGCTTGGAGATACAGCCGACCGCATCAACACACTCGCCCTTGCCTATTATCTCACAGGCGAGGAGAAATATGCCCGGAAAGCCACTGAATTGATACGCCATTGGTTCATCAATAAATCCACCCGCATGAACCCTAACCTCGAATATGCCCAGATGATACCGGGTGAGAACGGAGGGAAAGGGAGATGCTACGGTGTGCTTGACACATATTCATTCGTCGAAACTGTGGGAGCGTTGCAACTTCTTGAAAGTTCCGCCTCCTTCACTCCCAAGGATGCCAAGGCTATGAAGCAATGGTTTGGTAAACTCGTGGATTGGATGATCGAATCCGAGCAAGGGCAGGAGGAAGCACGTCAGGCCAACAATCATTCCACGGCCTTTGACTCCCAGCTCATGGCTTTCTCCCTCTATGCCGGGCGCAGGGATTTGGCTGAGAAGATAGCCGGGGAATTGGGAGAAAAGCGTGTCTTCACACAGATAGAGCCCGACGGACGTCAGCCCCACGAACTCACACGCACCCTTGCCTATGGCTATTCGCAATACAACCTCACCCACTTTCTCGATATGCTTGAGCTCATGGATCAATATGGAATCTCTGCGGAGAATCTTGTTTCATCCGACGGCAGAAGCATCGGGAAAGGTCTTGATTTCCTTGCCCGCTATGTGGGGAAAGATGCACCCGAATGGGAATATCAGCAGATTTCCGGAATGGAGGGGAAGAAGCAGGAACTCCTGAAGGATCTTTACCGATGGCAGCTCCTGAATCCCGAACGCAAAGATTTTGCTGAAAAATATTTCAGCAATCGTATCCTTGATTATTCCGATCCCTTCAACCTTCTCTATCTTCAGCCCCGCGAGATAGATGATGCGATGGTAGAGGTGATTCCGCAGTTGAGATATGCTGTGGAATGCGCCACGGAAGCACGCAACAACCCCGATAATGCAGCCGGAAGGAAAGTGATTCCGCGTTCGATAGATAAGGATGGTAAACTGGCGATGATCCATCCCCACGATTGGTGTTCGGGATTCTTCCCCGGCACTCTGTGGATGGTCTATGACTACACCAACCGGCCTGAATGGCGCGAAACAGCCATCTCCTGGACCTGGCCCATAGAAGAAGCTAAATGGCATAAAGGAACCCACGATCTTGGCTTCATGATGAACGATAGTTTTGGAAAAGCTTATGAGCTTACGGGGGAACAGTCGTATCGCGATGTGGTGTTGCGCAGTGCGAAGACCTTATCCACACGCTATAACTCGACGGTGAAATCTATCCGTTCATGGGATCATAATGCCGACAAATGGAAATTTCCTGTGATCATCGACAATATGATGAACCTTGAGATGCTTTTCCGCGCCACAGAACTCACCGGCGACTCCACATACTATGACATAGCCGTGAATCATGCCAACACCACCCTTAAGAATCATTTCCGCGAGGATGGATCGTCCTACCATGTGGTTGATTATGATCCCGCCACAGGGGATGTGCGTATGAAATGCACCGCCCAGGGGTATGCCGACGATTCCTTCTGGAGTCGCGGTCAGGCATGGGGTCTTTACGGGTTTGCACAATGCTATAAATACACCGGCGACAGGCGATATCTCGACATGAGCAGGAAGATAGCCGATTTCTTCCTTTCCCTCCCCAATATGCCCGGGGATAAGATCCCTTATTGGGATATGCGTATGCCGGAAGTGATGGACGCCACAGCGGAGAATGTTCGCGAGGATGTTCCGCGCGATGCCTCGGCAGCCGCCATCCTTGCCTCCGGACTCTATATGCTCAGCGACTTCGTAGCGCCTGAAGAGGGGGCTTGTTATTGCACCTATGCAGATGAAATGGTGAAGAATCTCACAGATTCCTACCGGATTCCGACAGGCGAGAAATATGGTTTCATACTCGACCACAGCACAGGTCATCACCCGGCCGGATCCGAGATTGATGTTCCGCTCAATTATGCCGATTATTATTACATTGAAGCCTTGGGGAGGAAGAAATGATAATGAGAAAGGATTTAATATCTCTGATAATAGCTTCGTTGGCATTGTCATTATCGGCGGAAGGAAAAAGGGTCACTATTGTCAATGAAATGCCGATCGGGCGGATCAATGAGATTGTGGAGATCGACACATTGCAAATTCCGGGAATAGGGAAGACTCCTTTTCAAATAGTTGATTCGGAGGGGAACGCAGTGGCTCATCAGATCACTTATGATGGCAAATTGATTTTCCCCGTTACGGTAGAGGCCGGCTCCTGCGTATCCTACGATATTGTGGAGGGGCGACCGGTTGTAGCAGCCGACACGCTTGCCTGCGGCGCATTCTATCCCCGGCGGAAGGATGACCTTGCGTGGGAGAACAATCGCGCAGCCTACCGTGCCTACGGACCTGCACTTGAGAAGAGCGGCGAGAGGGCATTCGGTTATGATATATGGACAAAATCGGTGGAATATCCCGTAGTGGCACGAAGATACCATGATGCGCTTGAAAATGGGAAAGGGTATCATGAAGATAATGGCGACGGAATGGATGCCTACACCGTAGGCCCGACTTTGGGAGGAGGCACTGCCGCTCTCATCGATTCCTTCGACAGGATTCTTTTCCCATATTGCTTTAAGAGCTATGAGATACTTGACAATGGACCATTGCGTTTCACTGCATGTCTCACATACTCTTCGAAAGCCGGGGAGGATGTAGAGGAGATCCGACTGATATCTCTTGATGCAGGGGAATATCTCAACCGTACGGAGATTCTATTCCAAGCTCTTCCGGAGGGTTATTCCATCGCGCCGGGAATAGTGGTTCATTCTCCTAACCCGGATGGGTATGCTTTGATAGCGGAGGATGGAGTCATGGCTTATGCCGACCCGACAGATAATCCCGATGCAGGAAACGGGATAATCTTCGTAGGAGTTGTGGCTCCCGAAGCAGAGAGTCTGTCATATCGGCCGTTTGGCTCGGCGGAAGGAGCTGCCATAGGTCATCTCTTGGCACGCAGTCCATACAAAAATGCCACCCCTTACCTCTATTATTGGGGCTCGGGGTGGTCGAAAGGATCAATGCCGGATATGGACTCGTGGGTCAACTATCTAAAGTTATTCCGGCAACGTATTGACAATCCGCTGAAATATAGTGTCAGCGACTGATAAATCTATACCATCAGCTGATATTATCGACTGAGGAAACGGGATCGGTCGGCGAGAAGCCGGTCGATCTCTTTTAATTCTTCGGGTGAGAAGGATAGATTCTTGAGCGCTCCGAGACTGTCGCGTATCTGACCGATAGAGCTGCTGCCGATGATCACAGAGGTGACGCTTTGGTCTTTGAGGAGCCATGCAAGCGACATCTCCGCCAATGTCTGTCCGCGGCGTTCGGCGATTGCATTCAGCCCTTTAAGACATTCAATCAATTCCGGAGTGATATTATCCGGCTTCAGGAACTTTCCGATAGAAGCTCTCGAACCTTCCGGGATGCCGTTGAGATAGCGGTCAGTAAGGATTCCCTGTTCGAGAGGGGAGAAGGCAGTGAAACCCACACCATTCTCAGCTGCCTGACGCACGATCCCTTCCTCTTCCTTGCGACGGTCTATCATATTATAACGACCCTGGTAGATAAGGCAGGGGGTGTCGTGAGCGGCGAGATAATCATAAGCAAACTGAGAAGCTTCATAAGGCCATTGAGAGATCCCCACATAGAGAGCCTTCCCTTGGCGCACAATATCCACCAACGCCTGAAGAGTCTCCTCCATCGGGGTGTTAGGGTCGAAACGGTGGCTATAGAATATATCCACATAGTCGAGGTTCATTCTGCGAAGGCTCTGGTGGAGCGAAGCAAAGAGATATTTGCGCGAACCCCATTCGCCGTAAGGACCGGGCCACATGTCATAACCGGCCTTGGTCGTAATCACCATCTCATCGCGGTAGGGCATGAAAGATTTCTTCATTATCTGTCCGAAAGTCTCCTCAGCAGATCCATAGGAAGGACCATAGTTGTTTGCGAGGTCGAAGCATGTGATGCCATGGTCGAAAGCGAAATGAAGCATATCGCGGCTATTGGCGAGAGTGTTCACATCGCCGAAGTTATGCCACAGACCAAGAGAGATACGCGGGAGAAGCAAACCGCTCTTTCCGCATCGTTCATATGTCATCTCGCCGTCATAGCGGCTGTCGGATGCATAATAAGGGGGATTAATCATAAAGAGTTGTTTTTTATATTAGGTATATTTAATTTATAACAAGGGTAGATTTTTATGTGTCAGAAGCTACATCTTATAACCTTATAACCCTATAACCCTAAAACTTTAGTGGCTCTCAACACCTCTCGTTTCCCTCCCGGCGGACCGGGGAGGCGTTCGGGGATAAAGCCTATATCGCGGAGCATACGCCGTATGCTCCCCTTTGCACAATAAGTGGTGAGTATTCCTCCCGGATTCATCGCCTCATAGAGTCGGCGGAAGATCTCCGGCGCCCACATCTCAGGTTGTTTTTCCGGCGCGAAAGCATCGAAATATACCACATCAATCCCCTGTAGCAGATCCATAGTGAGAAGCGAGTCCTGAATCTTATGGAGAGTAAAAAAAGGATTTATCTCAACCATCTCACCCCATCCGGCATCGTTCACCAATCGGAACTCATCTCTATATCCCTCCTCTTGAAAAGGGAGGAGAATATCTGTGGTCTGCTTCGGAAGTGGGAAAAGCTCCACGGAATGATAGATTGTTTTCGTGGCATCATCGAGAGCCTCTTTGGCAGTGAGGGCGGCATTGAGACCGGTGCCGAATCCGATTTCAAACACACTTATTGTATTTGCGGAGGCAGATCTCTTGCGCCATCCTAAATCAATATATACATGCCGGCTCTCCGCCAACGCTCCCTTCACGGAATGATAATGTTCGTCGATATCCTCGCGATATAGGGTAGGGGATCCATCGGCCGTTTTCTCAATTTCTATTTTCATAATGCGAAAATAAGAAAAATTTTGTTGAATATCCTAATAATTTCTCAATATCCACAATTTTTTAGACAGGAGAACCGGAGGACAGGAGAACCGGAGATTTTTTCATATATGTATCAGCCACAGCTTGGGCGAGGATGTATTTTAAGAGGGTTTTGGAGCCTCTCACAGAGAAAACGCAGAGTCAGAGCCTTAGATAATCCCTCCTCCGGTTATTCCCGCAGAGGGAGGAATGCTCCGCATTAAGCCCGCAGAGCCGGGATACACCCCTTTGACAATCCACTCCTGTTCTCCTGTTCTCCTGTCAAAAAATCACCTGTCTCGGCTCTGAGATCTCCATGCCAAGGCATGTTCCTCTCTGTGGAAAGGACCGGAATAGAGATAAGGAAAACTCTGTACCTCAGTGTAACTCTGTGAGAGGGAAGATTTATCTATGAGATGGAAGGATTAAAATTGATTTATTAAGGGTATCGCGGATAAGCCTGACGGCTTGTTTAGGCGCGGATGTGGCGCGGATCTTTTAATAATTAAAGGCGTTGGAATGATAAGAAAGAGAATAAATCTTTATCGCGGTTCATATTGCTCCGCAATTTGAAGAAACGGATTATAGCGGATAATTGCGGTGCGCAGCCTGCCGCGAAAATCCGCTCCGATCCGTCACTGCAATCATATCATGATTGCAACAGCGATATTTAAAACAGAAGGATGAAATAAAAAGATCCGCAAAAAAATCCGCTCCCAATCGGCGTAAAGTCTTAATAGATTAAGACCCGCGATTCCATTTTTCCCTTTAAAATCCACATCTGAATAATATTCGGGCTCCGCCAGAGGATGTTGCCGAGTCATGGAAATTTTTGACTCGCAGAATTGAAAGAAGATCACTGAACTATCGTAGAATTTTTTTAAGCAACGATTTGGAAGGGAATTACAAAACCTGCCGGTTTTGGGAATCTTCTCAGAACGACAACGAATTTTAGGGATAATGGCTTACGATATTTGGATAAAGATACATCAATTCATGTATTGTTAGAGCAACTTCTAATCGTTTTTGGACAGGAGCACAGGAGAAATTTCCATATATGTATCAGCCACAGCTTGGGAGAGGATGAATCTTGAGAGAGTTTTGGAGCCTCTCACAGAGAAAACACAGAGTCGGAGCCTTAGATAATCCCTCCTCCGGTTATTCCCGCAGAGGGAGGAATGCTCCGCATTAAGCCCACAGAGCCGGGATACACCCCTTTGACAATCCACTCCTGTTCTCCTGTCAAAAAAATCACCTGTCTCGGCTCTGAGATCTCCATGCCAAGGCATGCTCCTCTCTGTGGAAAGAACCGGAATAGAGATAAGAAAAACTCTGTGCCTCGGTGTAACTCTGTGAGAGGGAAGATTTATCTATGTGATGGAAGTATTAAAAAGAGAATTAATCTTTATCGCGGTTCATATTGCTCCGCAATTTGAAGAAACGGATTATAACGGATAATTGCGGTGCGCAGCCAATCGGCGTGAAGTCTTATATATCATTGTGGAAAATGGGGATTTTTATGTATAATCACAAGAAACATTAATGAACCACAATTGTGAATTTGCAGCCGCATAATATAATAAAAAATATTTTATTTTCCAAACGGTCTTTTTGATTTGTAAGTATCGGGAATATTTAGAAAATATGGATAAGAGATGTTAAATAACATAATTGTACAAAATATTAATTTACTTTTTTTCTTTATTCTTCTTTAATTCGCTTTGTTTTATAACGTTGATATTATGATGTTTAAATTATATGGCTAAAAATATACCACTTACTATTTACAGTTAATTTGCAATTAATTCGATTCTACTTCCCATTCAATTGTTAGACCTGAAAAAGTAAACATTCTTTCAAATTTTGAATAAAAGATGAAATTTTTATCCTCATAGTGACTAATTTCAGTACATATCGTATTTAATATTCTTAATAGTGGTTAACATAAATTAACAAATCGGGGGGGGTAAAACGGTTTTTTTGATATAACTTTGCACAAAAATTAAGGACTGACTACTTACAAAAATTCGTTTTCCACAAAAAATAGCGAATTTATAATATAAGAATAAAATCCACATTAAGATCAGAAAAACTACATTCTGGTGATAATGATATTATAATGAATGCAATTTTGATTGCATAAGCGAATATTACAAACCTAATAGTGAATTATTAAAATGGTTCTTCAAGCAAAATTGCTGAGAGGAATCTTGCTGACCTTCCTGGTGGCGCTCTGTGCGCTGCAGGGCACCGGCCAGGTGGCAGTCAAGACTAACCTCCTTTACGATGCGACCACCACACCCAACCTCGGAATGGAGATTGGCGTGGGACGCAAGAACACCCTACAGCTCGTCTATGGCCTCAACCCATGGACCTTCAATTCCGACTCACACGGCAATCGCAAGGCCAAGCATTGGCTGCTTATGCCCGAATACCGATGGTGGACCTGTACTAAATTCAACGGCCACTTCCTTGGCGTTCACCTCATGGGCGGACAATACAACGCCTCCAACCTCGATTTCCCCCTTCCCGGAGCCTTCTTTTCGGGCGATAACCTCGTGAAAGGTGTAAAAGACAGCCGCTATCAGGGATGGTATGCCGGCGCGGGCTTCACCTATGGCTACCAATGGATTCTCAGCAAGCACTGGAACATCGAAGCAGAGATCGGCGTTGGCTACAACCATGTGTGGTATGACAAATATCCCTGTTACGAATGCGGAACCAAACTCGCCGACGGATCCACCAACTACGTCGGCCTGACCAAACTCGGTCTTTCTTTCCTTTATATCTTCTGATCACACCGGTAGATTCCATCAGCGAACTTACCGGCTATCCTATATTATCAAAACGAAATGCGACTTTATAGAAAGATTTTTACAATAATGACCCTCGGGTCGATCGCCACCGGCTCCGTACTTTCCGAAGGGATCACGACGCGCAATGTCGAGACAGGGGTGTCGGGCGACTATTTCCACCTCAATGCCGATCTTGTGCTCGATTCGCTTAAGCTGGGCGGAAACCGTCAGGTGTTTGTCACCCCCGTCATCTCCGATGGCGGCACTCACCGCATGGAGCTCCCATCGCTTCTCGTGAACGGGCGCAGGATGCATATAAGCTACCAGCGCGGTGCGCTCAAGGGGTTCAAGGAGATCAAATCCCATGAGATATGGAATGAAGTGGAGCGCCGCAACGGCGAGCCTCAGAATGTGAGCTATTCCACCCGCACCCCGGCCGAGAGCTGGATGCGCAGCAAGAATGCCACTGTCACCTTCGTATATGACTCCTGCGGATGCGGCGCCCTCTACGGAAGCCGCATCTCTCCGGAAATCCCACTGTTTGAGAATCCTGTGAAGGAGATGCGTACAGTCATGATCACCCCCGCCGTGACCGAACTTCCCGTGTCGATCCATGAGGGGAAGGCGCGAGTGCAGTTTGAGGTTGACAAGACCGAGCTTCACCCTCAGCCCTACGTCTGCAAGAACGGGCAGCGCATCGACAACCGCGCACAGCTCGCCATCATAGAGGATTCCATCCGCTATGCCACCTCCGACCCCAACGTTGAGATCGCCAAGATCACCATCACCGGATATGCCTCGCCCGAATCCCCCTACGAGCACAACGACTACCTCGCTACCAACCGCTCCCGCGCCCTGTCCGAGTACATAGCCGATCGCTTCAGCCTTCCCCGCGGGATCGCCGATTACGGTTCGGTGCCGGAGAACTGGGTGGAGTTCCGCCAGCAGGTGGTTGATTCAAAGGAACTGACCGACAAGCAGCGCGCCGACCTTCTCGAGCTCATCGACCGCCCCGCCTACGGCCCGGCCGACTACGACGCGAAGGAGAAGGAGCTGAAGACAAGCCCGAAATTCGCGGCCCTCTACAAGAGCACGATCCTCCCGAAATGGTTCCCGCAGCTGCGCGCCACCAAGTTTGCGATCAGCACGCGCCTCAAGCCGATGCCCGATGAGCAGCTTGCCGAGATCATCCTTACTTCACCCGAGAAGATGTCGCTCAACCAGATGTTCCGCGTGGCACGTCTCTATCCCGAGGGTTCCGACGATTTCAACCGTGTGATATCCACTGCGCTTAAATATTATCCCAACGATCCCACAGCCAATCTGAATGCAGCTGCAGCGGAGGTGGCAAAAGGGGATTACTCACGAGCAAAGACCCTGCTTGAAAAAGCCGGCAATTCGCCCGAGGCCAACAATCTCCGCGGAATAGTGGCTACATCAGAGGAAAACTATGATGAGGCAATCCGATATTTCGAGAAAGCAGGAGATCTGCCGGAGGCTAAGCATAACCGCGCGATGCTAGGTCTGGAGAAATAATAAGGAAACTAAATAAAAATAATTCAAACAATTAATTTTCTATGAAACTTAAGAACCTAACGTACGGCCTGCTTGCCACGGCAATGCTGGCCTCATGTTCCGACGACA
>JAAVGM010000032.1 GCA_014800245.1 Bacteroidales bacterium
ATCAGATTGAAGTATCATAATATACAAATCAAGTCCGTTCGAGTCAAATCTTCTTACAACAAACTAAATTTCAATAATTTCAAAGTACTCTTTTAGATTTTAATGGGACATTAATGAAATGGTCTATGAACCCAGATGAGTAGACCACATTTTAGAAATTAATCATTACTTTGCAGTCAAAGCCCTGTTAGGAGTTCCGACCCCGTCATCACCTCCATTTTTGAAAAAGCGAAGAGTTTCTTGCCGAGATCTTTCAGAGAGGCCCCGATATGATAAACATCTTCATCGATTATCAGAAAGCGGTCGTGAGCCTTGGTATATTTATGAAGCGTAACACCGGGATATTGCTCATTATGTTTCTCAACATCCTGACGCAATTGTTTTGAAATCTGGCCATCATAAATATCCACCGTCACCCCGGGATTGCGCTTTGATAGTTGCACTAATACCGAATCATCAATGTAATTATCAATAACAACAATACGAGTTTTTGCTTGGCGGATTAGATCTGCCACAAGCGCGTAGGCATCGAAGATCTGTCCGTTGAAGAAGACACCCTCCTTCGGTTTCTCATTATCACCAAGCTTATCAAGAATTGCATCGACTTTCTCATCAGTTTTCAATTGTTTCATCTCCAACTGATCCATACGCTGAAAAATGGCAGCATTATTCATAAGGAAGTTTCGCATCGCGGAGAAGGCACGCATTATATTAATGTTTACTTCAACAGCCTTGTCTGAGCGTAAAACACTACTAAGCATGGCTACTCCATTTTCGGTAAAGACATAAGGCATATAACGAGTTCCGCCACGACTTCCGTTTGAGGTCACAAATTGTGACCTCAAACATTCCTCCTTAGTCAACTGAAACATAAAATCTTCCGGAAATCGTTGAATATTGCGTTTTACAGCTTGATTCAATACTTTAGTTTCAACGCCATAGAGTCTTGCCAAATCCGAGTCAAGCATCACCTGCTGATCTCGAATAATATAGATAAGTGATTCGATGCGTATCGGAATAATCGACTGGTCGCAATTTGCGACAGGTTCAATCTCGTGTCTTACTTTCCCTTCTTTAGATTCCATCTTACAAATTTAGCGAATATTTTTCAAAGATCGGTGTAAGTTGTTCGGGAATTAGGAGATTATCTTGGGGAATCAATTTGCTTAATTTAAATTTTATATCTAACTTCGCTACAGATTCCCTGGATGCATAAGCTACATGTCGCCAGCAACAAACTTTTCTTCAAGGTAAAAATTGTTGCAGAATATCAAGACGAGAAATATGAATTGAATTGGAATGCATCTAAAGGAACACGCTTCTACATGCCATTTTTCTCCGGCTTGACCCTCCAAACCGGCTAAACCCAATCTGGAAATCATTTTGAACCGGATCAGAATAAAAATTATCTCTCCTTCGGTGAATTTGACGGAGCACAGAATCAGGACATTACCATATCCCTGCATATCGACGGCTATCCCGATCGGTGGATTATATCTGTTTCTCACAGCATTAAATGGAAAGGGAACGCTCCACTTGTTACCAATACAGCAACCCTTAATGGCAACCCCATGTCATATGATAAAATTATAATAGTCTTGTGATATTAGGGTGCTTCAACAAAGACACACTTGACTTCTCTTTTTTCTTATTGAAAAATCTCTAAGTAGCTGTTAAGAATTAATGAAAAGATAAAACGAAGTGATATTTCCTTCCTTTTGAACTGTCAAGTATTCCTTGACAGTTGCCGCCTCATCTAATTCACCCTCCTTAGGTTGGAGCGATGAACGAACAAAGAAATCAACCTTACCATCCAATTCACGAAAAGAGTCTTATAAATCTTACCATCGGAGGCAGTATGTTCCAAAATGGAACGTACTGAATCTTCCTCCAACTCCCCAGATTTAAATATATTCGACAGGTGCTTGGTAATTGCCGGTCGCTTAGTGCCAAAAAGATCGGCTATCTGCTGTTGAGTAAGCCATACCGTTTCCTTTTCCAAACGCACTTCCAACTTCAGCGCTTCATCCGGCTGATACAATATGATTTCGTTCGTCTGATTCTTCTCCATTCTACAAATTTACTCAAATATTTCTTTATTTCTATTATTTCCCCGCGATATTTCTATTTCCAGTCTTTTGAACTGTTCGGAATTTCCGAATAGTTATTTCTCAATATAATTCACACATCTTGGAATCGAAGAATTAAAAAGAAGTTGAGCATAGAATAGGAAGCTTACACTTTAAGGGATTAATATTATACATAACAAGTCACCATCCTCTCCCCCTCTTTTTGAACTGTCGCAAATTTTGCGACAACTGCCATTTCGGCCAATTCTCCCTTCAAGGCATTGGAAATGTGCTTACCTATTGTTTTAACATCACGTCCAAACAATTCTGCTATCTGATATCTGTTCAGCCATACTGATTCATCTTCTACTCTCACATCCAAAGTAAGAGTATCATCCGGCTGATATAATATGATTTCATTAGCGCTATTCTTCTCCATTCTGCAAATTTACTTAAATTAAAGCTTAATAAGATTGTAATCACCAAATTCTATATAAATTTAGTGATTATAATCACTAAATTTATATAGAATTTGGTGATTAGGATTTATTTTAGTAAATTCGCAGGAAAACACTAAATTCTATGATCAAACGAAATATTGAGATAAAAATCGTTAAAGATTTCAACCGAAAAAAAATAATTACGCTCTTGGGACCAAGACAAGTCGGGAAAACTACATTGCTGGAACAGATTGTCGAAGAGATAGGAAATAAGGACATTCTGACCCTGAACTGTGATGACGAGGATGATCGAACTCTCCTTCAAGGTAGAAGTAGTACGGAATTGAAGAACCTCATCTGCAAACACACGCTTGTAATAATAGATGAGGCTCAAAGAGTGGAGGATATTGGATTGACATTAAAAAAGATTGGAGATCTAAAAACGACAACCAACATAATAGTGACTGGTTCATCCTCATTAGGCCTCGGGGATAAAATTAATGAACCGGCAACCGGTAGACTTATAGAATACAATCTTTTTCCTTTTACAATGGCGGAGCTCGCGGCAGACACCTCCTGGAAGGAGGAGAATCGCATGTTAAATCAACGTCTTATCTACGGTATGTATCCTGAAGTCGTAATGCATCCCGAGGATGCAAGACGTACCCTAATGACCTTATGCAACAGCTATCTTTATAAGGATCTACTCACATACGACGGTATTCGCAAACATGCTTTGCTTCAGAATCTCGTTAGAGCTCTTGCTCTGCAATTGGGAAGCGAAGTATCCTACAATGAGCTTGCACAGTTGATCGGAGCGGACAAGGTGACTGTCGAAAAGTATATTGATTTACTCGAGAAATGCTTTGTAGTGTTTAGGCTACCTTCATATAGCAGAAATCTGCGTAATGAAATAAAAAAAGGGAAGAAGATCTATTTCTATGATAACGGTATCCGCAATGCCGTACTTTCAAATTTCGCACAGCCGGAGTTTAGAACAGACATGGGTGCGCTGTGGGAAAACTTTTTAGTCAGCGAAAGGCTAAAACAAAACATTTATAAAGGGACGTACGCCCAGATGTATTTCTGGAGGACGCAAGCACAGCAGGAAATTGACTATATTGAAGAATGCGACGGACAGCTGAGCACTTTTGAGTTCAAATGGAATCCTAAGACAAAAGCCACATTTCCGAAAACTTTTAATGAAGCCTATCCGGGATCTTCCTTTGAGATTATCACTCCAGAGAATTATGAGAGATTTATTATGTAGGATGAGTGTCATCTTCTCCATTCTGCAAATTTACTCAAATATTTCCTTATTCCAATTAATTATCTTAATTTTGCACCGAATCTAATATTCCACATTAATCCAATAGAAATAATCTAATATCAATCTCTACTAATGACAAAGAATTGTAAAAAGGCGATGCCTATCGTGGTCGCTATCTCATTTTCTTTCATCGGAGCCGTGGCTGCAAACAATGGTAAATGGCTCCATTATGATTCCCATTCCGGCACAAGACTCCTGGATTGCCGATACGACAGGCAGTATCTCAAAAAGTCCACCCCTATAGCGGATTCCAACCGCTGGAATGTCGAACAGCAAAACAGCGTAAGGAAAATATATATCCCTGCTCTCAACGACAGCGCCACAGTATCTACCACCACCTATCAATTCATAGCCCGAGAGGATATGACTGAAAGCGGAGTGGCTGTGGCTCATGATTTCTCCGATTGGAGCAGCGATAATTACGTAATGATCCCTGCCTCAATCTATAACGGCAACCGCCAGAGAATCGTAAACCGTCAATATGCCACAGGGCTCGAACCTACCGACTATGACCGCCCTGACCTCGCCCTTACCTCCAACCCTATCCCCCAGCTTAACCCCGATTTCGGAGCCCCTTCCCTATTGGAAGTGAGCGTATGCAATGCCGCTACCCCTGCCATAGCCGTGCTCGACCGAAGAGGGAAAGAGGCGATTATACTTCTCACCGAGCAGGGTATCCCGGAAGGGGATGCAATCCATGATCATGCCCTTATCATGGAGGAAAGCCGCGACCGATCACGGGCCTCGGCAGTGATAGCCGCCCCGGGAGTGAGGGAAAAGAAACCGCAATTCATCGGATTCAGCGACAGCCCCGACCGAGGGATGAGTTTTGCGAAAGGCGATACTCTCTCGATGAGCGTGACGGAAGTGAGATTCCCTGCCACGACTGCCACCGACCTCCTCGCGGGGTTCATGAACGTACGCAAGCTCCATACCTCCCCCACTTCTCGCAATCCGCGTAATTTCTATCCCATGAGCCGCGTCTTGGATGTGATGAATGAGAATATCGACAATCGTTATTACGTCAAGGAGGGGGTGGAGTTTTACCGTCCGGAGGGATGGGATTGGATGTCGTATGGCTGGATCGGAGGGATGATCAACACCTACCCTATGATTGCTCTCGGAGATGAAGAGCACCTCCGCCGCGTGAGCCGCACTTTCGATTTCGGATTGCCGCAAGGGAAAGGTGAATCAGGGTATTTCTACGACCTCCTCAAACCTGACGGCACTATTGAATTGCGCGATGCCTGCGCGATTGTGCCGGGGATCGGATTGACTCGCAAAAACGGAGACCTCCTTTATTGGATGGTGAAGCAGCTGGAATTACTTAAGGAAACTAATCATTCTGATGCCATCAATCCAATGTGGGAGGAGGAGACAAGACGTTTGGCGGATGCTTTCCTCAACACTTGGGAGAAATACGGCAGTTGGGGCGGTTACCTCCATATAGAGACCGGCGAACCGGCCACTTATAACACCACAGGCGGAGCGAGCGCAGTAGCTGGTATGGCTTTGGCTTCCGTATATTTTGACGATCCCCGTTATCTTAAGGCAGCCCGTGAGGCGGGTGAGAATCTTTACGACACCTTTGAAGTGGTGGGGTTCACATCCGGAGGATGTGGCGACATACTCCAGAATTCCGATTCGGAAACGGCCATTGCCCTTGCCACCGGCATGGTGACGCTTTATGAAATCACCGGCGACAGGAAATATCTCACTATGGGCGAAAGATTAGCCGACCTTTGCGCCACATGGACTGTGTCGTTTGATTATGTATTGCCTCCCGACCTCATGCTTGCCAAGACGGGAGCAAATCTGATGGGTGCAGTATGGGCGAGCACACAGAACAAGCATGGGGCTCCGGGATTCTGCACACTCTCCGGCGATGCACTTTTCAAATTGTATCGTGCCGGAGGCAACCGTGATTATGCTGAATTGCTTCGCGATGTAATCCATGCTCATGCCGAGGGGATTCAGCCTGACGGCACTATCAATGAACGCCTCACCTACTGCGATGCCGACAGCCGCGGCTATCTTGATCCGAATTGGAAAACCGGTTGGAATGAGACCAACGGTGCTTTGATGGCTCTGGAGATTCCCGGAATTTATGTGAAGGGAGGAAAAGAGTTGATGGTCTTTGATCATGCAGAGGCCAAGATAGTGAAAACCGACGGGAAGAAGGTGACATTGGAGATTAAGAATCCCACCAAGATGGATGCCACATATACAATTATGGCGGAGAGCGAAGAAGAAGCCATGCGTCCGCTCGGCGACAACGCCTTCGTGAGCCGTTTCATTCCAGTAGAGGTAAAAGCAGGAAAGACAAAGCGATTCACGATTTCTATGTAAGATTAATCACAGAATGCTTTATGGATATGAACCGGTCACAAATTTTGACCAGTTCATATCCAACAGACTTCCCATTATTGTTGATGTCAATTATATTTTGTAAATTCGCAATAGCATATAATCACTTCTTTCATAAGTCAAAATAATGATGAATAATAACAAAATCAAAGCAGAAGATTTAGCTCGCCTGAAAAAGGATGTAGAGAGATACATATCGCGTGCGCTCCACACTCCTGCCGATTATATATACCTGAGCGACCGTCTGCAAAATGAAGGTCATGGCTATATCAGCCCTACAACCCTTAAACGCGTATGGGGATACATATCCGACAAAGGCGATGACTACACCCCAAGCTCCTACACCCTTAATTCCATCTGCAAACTCATAGGGTTCAATGACATATCGGAATATTGCAAAGAGGAGGCTGAGATACAGTCGAAGGATTATAAAGGGGAATACGTAGAGACTCTATCACTCCCGGCGGATACAATCATAACTCTCCTTTGGCAACCAAACCGCAAAGTGCAGCTTCGCTATGTCGGCGCTGAAAATTTCGAGGTGGTGGATAATGAAAACTCACGCCTGAGAATTGGCGATATCGTGCAGTGCAATTCATTGACTCAGCATGCCCCGGCATTCTTCCGGGTGATAAGAGACGGCATCAAACCTTTCTCTTACGTTGCAGGATCAGCCCAAGGGATCTTCTACCACATACACTCTCAAAGTTGATTCCGATTGGTCTCAAACCCTATTATACATATCCATCGTAAACCTCCACGTCGGGAGTTGGAAAGACGTTCCCTTATCCATTCTATATCCGGGCGTTTGGATTCATCGTCTGAAATGCAGGCATCCACAATCGACCGGTACTGGGGCTCTGGAAGTAATTTTTCCAGAATCTTACCAAATGAATAAATATCCCCTGCCATACTTCCTACCGATGGCATCTGCTGCTCCGGCGAGCCATATTGCAATGTTCCGACAGAGCTTTTATATATCATAAAATCTTCGGCATCGGCATGTCCGAAATCAATTATCTTAGGGCGCAAATCTCTCTTTCGGATAAGGATATTATCCGGTTTTAAGTCACGATGTAAAACCCCGGCACCATGCATCATCTCAATGCTCTCAGCAATATCCATTGATATCTTCAACCGTTCGTCAAGAGGCGGCAAATCAACGCCATCGTTCCGGCTCTTACCTAAATAATCCGGAAGCGTGTATCCATCTACATACTCCATTACGATAACCGGACCAAGCTGAGGATGCATCTCAAAAAAATAATACCGAACAACTCCCTCACAATCCATACGAAGACCGAGGGAATATTCCTTGCGCAATGAGGCAATCTCTTCCGGATGATCCCGCAAATCCTCCGTGAGACCTTTATAAACCACCCGACGACCGTCCCTGACAGAGAGCCATAACACCCTCCTTGAATGTCGGCAAAGTTCTTCTATCCCGAACTCCTCATACTGTCCTTCTTCAATAATCAACGATACCGGTACTTCTTCCTTCATTGCTACAATAAATATATTTTCGAGCAAAAATATAAAAAAAACGAATACCAACCAATCCTGCACCTTACCAAAAGATTTAAGGGACACACGCAAGGTGCATCCCTTAAATATTATAAACGTGCCGACTAAGAGGCTACGATAAATGCCGACAACGGAAGGCAATACCTCCTCATCATCACATCACACCCTGAGCCATCTTGGAAGCAATCTTATTAAGACGCGCCACCTGCGCGGGAGTCATATCTCCTTCTGCATTCTCCAACTTATCAGCAAGACGCTGAGCCTGTTCAAGAGTCGAGCTATATTCTGTCATCACAGACATATCACCCCCCATAGCCTTCTTTGACAAAGATATCACCTTAGTGCAGTATTTCTCATACTCATCCAATACGCTATCCCAGTTGTTGGATGACGCACTTGCAACCGTGGGCGCATCGTCATCAGGGGTATCGTTGCTAATCTCATTGACCCCATCTTCCGACGACTTCTCCCCTGTCTCGGAATAGTCAGCCATACTGCTCTCAATCGCGGCAGTATCCGTATTGATACTATCCGACGTCTCCTGTTTCTTACCGCAGGAAGTGATGACCAAAGTCATCAGCAATGCAAAAATAATCTTTCTGATTTTCATGTCTTATTAAGTTATAAATTAAGTATTACATCCGGAAGAAAAAATCATAGCTTCGCAAATACATCGCTACAATCCAGTTGCAAAATTAAACCAACATTCCTTCCAAACCACTATCGGACACGAAAAGGGATCAAAAGGGACTGAATTGACTATGCTATAAAATAGTGGATTAAAAGGGATTCACTACATTCGGATGGATCATATTATCTTTGCAACAAAATATTTGTCTCAATATTTTCATTCCCGAAAATATTTATTACCTTTGCACCCGATAATCTCCCAGCAGAAGCCTCGGTTATCGGTGCCTGTCAGGGAGAGACTTAAATATTGAATTAAGAAATGCGTTTACTCGACGCTCTTTCTTGGCGGTTAGAAATCTGGCAGTTTCGAATCTCAGTCAAGGATGTAGCAAACGGTAGATGCCCTTGTGGATATGTATATATCACCGGCGGCAGGCGCGGGAGCGCAGGCTATCGGTATATTTTCACATATTCTGCGTGAGGCTTCTGCAAGTTTGCTCGTTCAACTGAGATGGGCACATGCCAGAGCCTCTAACCGTGGAACGAGCAACAGTACGGCTCTCACGCTTTTTCTTTTTCTAACCTAACGCCAATGAGGAGAGTCCGGAGGCAGCGAACGATTATTGATGCTAACCTCATTTACAACTATTCTATTATCTATCCCAGAATGGATTCATAAAATATGGGAGATAATACTCTCAATAGGAGATTTCTTTGTCCTTATGTGGAATGACGAAGACCGCTGGTGGTGTATTGCCGGATTCTTGTTAGTGTTGGGATTTGTCCTGTTAATCTTGGCAACTATCATTTCCCAAATTGTATCATTTTTCAAAAATGGATTCATAATATCATCTGATTCTTTAAGTAAAGACACCAGTGCTACCAATCATAGAGTTCGTAAGGTAACAATCAAGGGTGTTTACCAGATGAATGGACCTAAACCATTCACTCGCACAATCGAATGTTCATCTTCAGAAACGGGCTACTATTCTCAACTGATGGGAAATAAATCCAAACAGGCACAATGGATTCAAGCAAACTTTCCAGGGGCGAATGTCAGCAAAGGTTTCTCAATGACTGTAAACATAAAATAAACGATAATATGAAATTCAAATTATTAACTATGTGTACGTTGGCGGCGTTGCTGTCATCGTGCGCGAAAACCGACACCAAAGAACTCTATCAGGAGATCAAATCGGTTGACAAAATGGTGTTCGCTTCCATGGCAATCACTAAGACAGCAAAAATGGAAAGTTCCAATTGGTACACGATGGGTAAGAGAATAGCGGTCTATTCCTATGACTCATATATGCGTGCTTATGTGGATCTTTCAGCATTGCAGATGGACGACCTCGTTTTTGACGAGGATGCGAAGACCGTTAAGGTAACATTGCCTCCGGTAATGACTGAAATAACAGGCCGCGATATGGAGATGCGTAAAGAGTATGAGAATATCGGAATGATGAGGTCAGACCTTGACTCAAAGGAGCGGGCTGAGATCAAGGAGAAGGCGAATGCCTCGTTCAAAACTGAGGTCGAGGAAAACCCCATGTTCAAGCAACAGCTGACAGACGCGGCCAAGAGAAAAGCCCGTAAATACTTCGAGACTATCTTCGA
>JAAVGM010000033.1 GCA_014800245.1 Bacteroidales bacterium
AATTGAGAACCGGATTGGAGATTAGCTACATTCCAAGGTATCCACATCACATTCGGATATGTGATGAAGAACATACATAAGAAACTTATAGCAATCCTATGTTTCTGACTTTTGTATAAATCGACTTCTTTCATAGTGCTAAATTTCAGAAAGTTTCATTGGAGCCATTTCTGCACCAAACAGTGCAAGAACCTGGTTGACTTTATCCAGTCGGAGGGTTTCCTTCCCTTGTTCCATTTCACGCACAAAGCGAAGTCCTACCCCTGATTTCTGAGATAGATCAACCTGCGTAAGCCCAAATTCCTTGCGCTTAGCCTTTATATATTTCGCCAAATTAGTCATATTATACCTTTTAGGGTGCAAAGATAATAAAATATTCCAAATTACACCTTAAAGGGTATAAAATATTAAAACCTATCTAATATTATACCCCTACAGGTATAATAATTCTGTTGTGGATATTCAATACTTATCTATTCGTCTCATCAATCTGAAGAATAGCCTGCCCCAGCACGTTCTCTATTGATGATATAGTATCAATAGTAAAATTGTGAGTACCTCTCATCCATTTACTGATTTCAGACTCCTTCTTACCAAGCATATTGGCAAGGTCCTTTTGTTTAAGACCGCGTTCTTCCAATATGGCGTGAATACAATAAATAAATTCACCTAAAAGTTAAGTCATCTGTTGTTTTTTAGCTACATTAAGAAAACTCCGAGAAACGCAACGGCCATGGCATAGATATCGTAAGCGAAATGCAGTGGTGGGATTAAAAAACTTATCCTGTACCGACAAATGGGACACCACACCCTTAACTTTGCAGTGTAATCATTAATACCAATACAATGGAACAGATAACAACAAATGAATTCCTCAACTCTGTTTTTGAGACAGAAGTCTGGAAGAAAGTGTCTGAAGAGGAAACCCTAAGCATGGAAATGCTTGAACAGTATGAAGACAAGCTGGATTGGACAGCAATCAGTGGGAACAACAACATCTTATGGACAATAGACAGCGTTGCGAAATTCGCTTACAAAATTGACTGGGATGTTTTCTCAGAGAGATGCCCTGACGCTTTCATCTGCGAGACAACCCTCCGCAAGTTTGATAACCGATGGAATTGGAAACAATTAAGCAATCGTGATGCGCTTTTTAACTCCAATCGTGATCTGCTCGAAAAGTTCGCAAACAAGATTGATTGGGCCGAGTTGATTACTAACTGGCGCATCGAAAATGCGATTGATCTGTTCACACGCTTCCAGCAATATATCCCAATGGCGAAACTTCAGGAATCTCGTCTATGGGAAGAGATGGCTTCAGAGCGAGCCAAAGAGACCTTCAAAGAAATGACAGGACTGAAATAATCAAAGCAGTATTGGCGGCGACCACAGCGGATGCAGTGTTCGCCTCGCCATACGCTGTCAAACTGCTCTGATGCTGCTTCCACGAGCGCTACGTCATCGGAGAGGATTCCTGCCTCGAAGTTGCGGCGATTACTGCTTTTCATGCCTATTCCGGCTCCCGTCAGGTTGGGGGACCCGATATAGGCTGTCTCGAAGTCAAATATAAGAATTTTTAAATGGACGCGCGGGCAGAGCATCCGTTCCAGTACGGTTTTCAATACTGGGTAGCGGTCAAAATCTTCACGGAAAGCGGGCCCCGTTTTTTTTGGCATGAATCAGCCTAATTCGGATTGATTTTGAATATCGTTCTTTTACACTATCCATATCTTATCAAGAACATTGTTGTATTTATGTCCCCATTTTCCAATCTGCAATGCATAGAAGCGTGTTCCAAGTGATTTCTCTTTGTTAATCTTTTTCATTGTCGTAGGTTGTGGCTTGGGAAATTGCAAATCTGAAATTATCAGGACATCGGCCTTTTCATAAGTGCCCTTTTGAAGAACCCTGATTGCCTCGCCGAGCATTTGTTCTCCATCGGTACCTCCCGAAAAACTATTTTCAAGGAAGTTATCTACCTTATTCCAATTACGGGGTTTGGCAAGGTCTATAGATTTCGACCTTATCGAAAAACTTATGAGGTAACATGAACGTTTTTGTTTCTTTGCCATACGAAGAAGTTGCTTTAGTAGGGAAAAAGCAATTTTCTCCGGACGACCGGACATGGAACCGCTTGTATCAATACTTACAATAATAGGTCCTTTAGTCATTCGCAGATCTTTACGGTTTTCCTCTATCTTTCGTGGTTTATCTTTACCTGGACTGCTGAACTGCTGAAGCTCCTTGGTGGCATATCTTTTGAAAAATAAATCTTCAGGCATTGAAAGTTCAACCGGAATGACACGTTCCAGATTATCCCCTGTTTCGATACGATCAATTTCTTCTAAGGAATTATTTTTGGCTACCGTTACAGGCAAGAACTTATAAATTACCGAGTCTTTCTCATCTTTTGAAGATTCTTTCTCACGACCAATCTTATCTATAATCTCTTTTAACTGAGGATAACTGTGGATATAGTTATCAATCTTCTTTTTGTCCTCATAATCTTTAGTTCCGGCATCACGACAATAAGACTCGAAGTTCTGTTTTGATTTGCTGAGTATCTGTCGCTCCTCCTTATCGAGTTTAGCAAGACACGCATTTCTCCAGTCATCGGTTAATGCTGAGAAAACAGCTACTCTATCCTCTGATTTGAATTGAGCACTATAACCCGCAAGGTTAACTTCATATCTGGAATATTGGGGCTCAATAGATTCACACACATGTTGCCACATCATCCGTTTTTTCTCGATGGAAGCATCCATGAATTGTGCTATCATAGCCAATTCTTTCATGGCCTCAAGTTGCAAAGCCCTGAATTGTTCAAGTAATACAGAGAAATAAGATATTATATCATCTTTTAGAATTTCCACCCAAGTGGGGTCTGAACCATCTATCTGAGGATTATTGTCTATCACTTCCTGCATATACCCGATCAAACAATCATCGGTTGAGACATTGGGGGGCATTTCTCCACTTTCCATATAGAAATCAAAAGCATCGCTATACTCCTCCAGTTTGGCATCAATATCAGTATAGTCAATCATTTAATCATCATAACAACATTGTTCAACTTTACCTCAGTAGTCTTAATCAGTTCATCAACTTCCTTGATCATCTTATTGACCAGAGCAAGATCGATGGGAGACAAAAAGATATTATCGCAGTTGACCCAGTTTTCGGAAAGGAGATGATTCCATTCCGATACACAGGTTTTGAACAAATCTTGAAGAACACTCACACGCTGATAAATCGGTAAGTTCTGAAAGGTTTCACCAAAGGTCGCCCGCGATAAGGTGGATTTTTGACGGAATAAATATGGCGTGCCATCAATAATTGCGCCTTTGGAAAATTTCTGTATCGTTACTTTCTTTAGATTTGTAGTATTTTGAGATTTAGCATCAAATGGTCTTCCGGGTATCAAGGTGTGGATAATAGTCTTTTTACGCTTTGTGTCAAAATACCTTACTCCCTCACGCGGTTGGGTATTAAGCACGGAGTAATCCCACTTTGAAAAGTACGTCTCTCCATCAGGATAATTCTCAACAAGATAATAGAAATAGTCGTATTCGGCGAAGGTATTACTTTCGGCAGTTTGAGTTGTAAAAGAGTTATCGCACGATTGTTGCTTTTGCGGGACCCTCAACTGACGCAATGACTTATCAATTTTATTGAGTGCCTTAACAGTGGTATCTGAAATGCTGGCAGTGAAAGCCGTAAGAACATTAGGAATACACTCGACATCATTCCAAAAGCTGTGAATAAGCAGGAGATAGTCAGTGAGATTTATTTCTTTCCTTCCGTTCAAGAATGCTGAAGTTTGCATAAGCCGGAATGCTTTTCGCCAGCGACGGTCAGAAATATAATACCTGAGTTGATTCCCATCCTCATTTTCTAACGAAGCAAAGCTCTTGCGAACTGCCTTTATAGCGTTTGTAACCGAATTATGAATATCGATTACTTTAGAATCTTTCTGCCAAAGATTATAAAGTTCTTCAGTTATATATAGAGACTCAGACAAAGGGGGAAGTAATACGTCTTTAGACTTCAGCATCTTGAAAAATGCCGTATCACTTTCAATGCAGTTAGAGACCATCCTCATTAAGAAACGGTCCCATAGAGCCTCAAGTCCTTCATCCTTAGCCGGAAGTTCATTACTGGCGGCTATCAGAACCTTCATTGGTGTCGATATTACCCGACCTCCATTATGAAATATATGCTCATTGATAACAGTGAGCAGCGTATTTTGGATTGAAGGACCTGCTTTCCAGATCTCATCAAGAAATACCACATCGGCTTCAGGCACGTATCCGTTGGTGAGGCGTTCATACTTATCTTCATTTTTTAGCTGCGAAATTGAAATGGGTCCGAAAATCTCGTCAGGCGTAGAGAATCGAGACATTAGATAATCAAAGGATTTACCATCCTTAAATACCATTTTCAACCGACTTGCAACCATACTTTTTGCTGTTCCGGGAGGCCCCAGAAGAAACATATTCTCACCGGCTATGGCGCAGAGTAACGCGATAGCTATAATCTGTTCCTTTTCATATACACCCTGAGACATCCATTCAATTAGTTTACGGACATGTTCTTTCGGAGTATCGGGTTGGGAACTTTTGGTATTTGTTTTCTTTGCCATAAAAAAAATCGGAGTTACTTTTCCGATGCAAAAGTAACTCCGAAGTGTAGCAGAATGAGATACAGGTTGAAATTTTACCTCTTTTTACCGTTTCATCATATTTCTCAGCAATCTCATCAAGTTCATCAAGAGCTTGAGGTTCTTTTTTATCATAGTTGCCAGCAAGTTCATTTAGACGCGACAAGATTTCCTGCAATTCTTTCGTAAACGATTCTTTTGCTCTCATATTCAGAAGTATTATTGTTATAGTATTTTAGGACGATTGCTGCAAAGTCAGTCATGGTCAATCGTTCTTATAAAGGTTATACATATCCGAAATCCACCCTTTCATAGTTTTTCTCAAAGATTGTGGCTGGATAACCTCAATCCTAGCCCCAACATGAAGCAATCTCATTACAAAATCGTAAGTTGGGGATAGATACAGCTCGAAGTCAGCATACTCTCCACAGTCCTCTATCAAACGCTGACTATGATGTAAAGGCAACGATTTGAGGTAATGCTTGTGATCCTTATTGGCGCGTATTATAATGCGTTCCGGTTTCACGTTATACCCGATCACAATACCGTAAGTAGTCGAGAAATATTCTTCTGCATTGAAGTCCTTTTGAAGTTTGAAAGTTTCATCGGTAGTTTCCACACTCTCTATACGGTCAAGGCTATAAAGGCGGATGTCATCATATTCTACGTTATGTGCGAGAACATACCAACGGTTCTCAAACAACTTCACACAATATGGTTCTATCGGGAAAGTAAAACCTCTTGATTTCTTGAAGGGACGGTAAGAGATATTGACTACTTTATTCTCCTTCATCGCTTCCAACAAAGAAGTAAGATGCTCACGTCCGGAAGGAATTTCGTCAACCAGTATGCGGCCCTTCAACGAGAGATTCTCTCCAATAATATTGCCGACTGCGAACGAATCAAGCATCCATTTTTTGAGCTTATCCTCGTCAATATCTTCCGGATTGGAAATATAATAAAGATAACCGCCAATTTTTTGACAGTCAATCATTATTCCGAATTGCTCATAGATCGCATCACGCCAGCGGTTGAATGTGGCACGATGGAGCGGACGACAGTCGCTCAGATCTTTATGGCGCTCCCATTTCTCGGAGAGATCTTTGTGGGATATCTTTCCGGCACGGCGAATTGTATCGATCAGCCAAGTGTATTTTTGCAGTTGGTTCATTTTCAACGAAATTTAATCATACATTTATCATCATTTAATGATAAATCATGGACATATTGAACGAAGTTTGAGAATTCGTTCAATAGAGTAGTTTCGCCTATATAATTCCAACAAGGCCAAATTTCTTCTTCTCCATAATTCTCTTTCCCAAATTTCTTAAAAACTCTATTGAGATAAGTAATTTCGGTTTTAGTCAAGGTTGCTGTATCAAATGCAAAACCAATATATTCCTTATCACCATACCCATAAGCCATATATCCCCCTTTTCCATTAATATCGATTTTTACGCCAAAATTATCTTGTTCGTATCCAAATTCCTTCAAATCAATTAAGTCAAAGTTTGATTTGCTTAATTCTATCTGTATTTGAACAGCATCTTTCTTTACAGCAAGTGTATTAATCATATCATTTACTCCATCCAAAAGTTGCTGGAGATTTTCTGACGCTTCTTTCAGAACCGAAAGACGCTGACTAAAGTCAACATCATTTTCATCCGAAAGACCTTTCAGAATATTATCGGATATTGTGGATTTAATCCTTTCTTTCATAATTTCATATTTATCTGTTAGATAGAAGTATTCTTCAAGGTAATCTATATATTGGCATAGAGCACTTAGAAGATATTTCTCGTTTTCTGGAATAAAAGTTATGAGTTCTATGAGCCAGTTATATATATCATGCGAGTAATCTTTGACAATTATATTGTCCTCAACTATCTTGGGAATTCTATATCCGTCTTTAGTAAGAGAAAAATCAGAGGGTTTCGTCCTATGGGTTGAGTTCAAATATAATACCAAGATTTGTTCTTCACTATATCCTGCCTCTAATGCCAATTCAACATATCTATAGATTTGGCCGGGTTGTTCCACTGCATCATTTACCTTGTTTTCAATGATTACACAAAGTCCTTTTTCATATATAGATACATCTATACGATCTTGTTCCGCAGTTCTGACATTTTTTACTCTTACCTTAATATTGTCAATCCCAAGAATCGTCTTTACAAACGAATCAAGTATTAACTGATTTCGCAAAAGATGTTGTAGAATTGAGCTATGGGCTGTTTCTTTCAATCTGCCAACAGCCGAAATCATAATAACATTGATATGTGACGGTATTTTGGCCTTTTCTTCTTCTCGGATTACTCCTACTTCAGAAGCAAGGGACAAAAGTTCAACATTCGCTTTATGATAGGATAGCGAATATTGATTTATTGTTTGTATGAGCTTTTCAAAGTTTACCATATCTGACAGCAAAGTTAATGAAAACTTGTATCATTTCATGCGTCCGGCTTGGATTTCTATTAAAAATCACACAAATCCACCAAAAAGTTCTTCGTGTTCGTATTCTGCCACGGCCGATTTTCGAGCTTCCCTTAGTTCCTCTTCAACGGGAGGAGGTAACTCAAACATATAGACATTACACGGACGCTGCTTCAATCTAGCTTTGTACCGTAGCCAAAAATTCTCCATAAGGAGAGCTACTCCATCCGGTGACTTTATTGATTGAACATCTATGTTGTTCTGATCTTTTTCCATTCAAAGATATTTTTTGAGAGTTCAATAAATTCATCATATCTATGACAACGATATTAAGGATAACTTTGTCGCCCAAATCTCCGGTGAACCCAATGACGCATCCTGCACCGGTGTGAACGTCCGACATTATACCTATCTTCTTATCGGAGAAGACGTCGATTGAAAGCAAGGTCTTTATCTGCTCCAAAGCATTCTCCTCAATATTGTTCGTTAAAATCTTCACGTCATGTCCTTCTATTGTCTTCATATTATGTTTTCTAAATTTCGAGAGTAAAATTATACCAATGGTGGCGCACTTTATGGTACACCATAAAATTTCTCATAAAAATATAGCTGACGCATGAAATGATACAACCAAGTAATACCTTTGTAGAAAAGAAAGAAGAATATGAAGATATTACACTTACCCGACACTCACGGCAGCCATCATAAGCTACGCGATTTACCCGAAGCAGACGTTATCGTCCACTCAGGGGATTTTACTATGAATGGGAGCCAACAAGAAGCCATAAACTTCATGAACTGGGTTTGCGATCTACCTTATAAGATAAGATTTTCATCTGTGGTAATCATGATGATTGTCTTTATGGTGCAAATATCTACGGCTTGGATTCAAAACAATCGGAAACACTATTTTCTCAAATGGCGCAATAATGAATGCTGGATATGCCAATTTAAACCAACCTAATAAAATAATCATATAATCGGAACGAGTGTTGCCGATTGTGGTTATAATTTTGCGGTCAAACTAAATAACAAATCCAAAGACTATGCAATACGCATTTAAAGTTACTGCAAACCGTAACATCGGCGGTAGCAAAGGCATTGTCAAAGGAATGACAGTGCAGATTTCTAAAGAAGATGCAGCTCTGAATATCAATGATATTCTTGCTGCATACGATCGTCAGTTAGGTATCAAAATTACTGGTATCTCAGTTACCACAAGAGCTTTCGCTATTCAAAAACTCTATCCTACATTTGATGTCGCTTGCAAAGAATGTAAAGCGGTACCTTTTGATAAATTCAAAAAGGAATGGCTACGACAACTAAATAATAGATATAGATAATGGTTTATTTTGATCATGAAGTAATTGATCTTTATGACCCGAATCGGTGGCAAGATTGGAATTTTGACCGATTGGGGATATTCCAAAATTATATATGACCAATATGAAACAAATGATACAGACCGCTCTTTCCGTTTGATTCAGAATGATCGAAAACGTGCACGTCGGGCTGACTGGTATAGTCCCGATGGAAAAGATTTATAATTTATTAAAAGAAGAACTTGTAAAAGTGCCGAAACGAAGAAGACATCAACCGGGAAAATATAAACCGAAAACCGAACTCCCTCCCAATTTTACCGGTCCTAAACCTCTTACTCTCTTTCAAGCAGAAAATGGTCTATGGGGTGCGAAAGATTGTAATGGAAATATCGAATTAGAACCTATATATAATCGGATAGAACAAACTGAGGAGCATAAATTGCGAAATGAGGTGCACCTTGCATCTCGCGATACAGTTCTATCTGTCACCCCTGAAGATTGGGATATAGTGGTATGGTTTTCATCTGAATTCTTTGAAAAAGAAGATTAAATATGATAATTCACGGAACAACAACATCGGCTGAGATCTTCACTGACAATATCGAGGAGTCAGCACTAAATTGGGTCACTTCGCTTTGCAACCACCCTGCTATGTCTGGAGTAACGATTGTGCAAATGCCGGATGTCCACGCCGGAAACTCATGCAATGTCGGCACGGCATATCCGATTGGAGCATATGTCAATCCTGACCACGTAGGAGTTGACATCGGTTGTACCATCTCCATGCACAAACTTTCCGGAACTGTAAATCCAGATGATTATGCTCTCATGGATCATCGTATCAGAGAAGTAACTCCGACCGGCACAAACATCTGTGCTAAAAATTCACTGAACGAAAAGGACCTTTTCAAGTTTCTGAACTCTCAGTATCAGAAAGCGCGCTCAGCAGCTCCCGAACTGATAAACGAAGCGCCCCGAATCGATGCCCGCTTTATCAGCGATTTTTGCCGGAGAATAAAACTTCAGGAAGGTATCTTCTACAAAAGTATAGGTACCCTCGGAGGTGGAAATCACTTTATTGAGTACGGAGAGGATGAAAAATCCGGTGATGGATGGCTTACTATTCATTGCGGTTCGCGCAATCTTGGTGTGAAGGTTGCCAATCACTGGCATAACATCGCCAATAATCCCAAAAGGGCAGAATATGTAGGTTTTCTATGGGGAGATGCGCTCAACGGTTATCTATCCGACATGATTATCGCCCAAGCCTACGCTCTGTATAACCATCAGATCATCCGTGACCGAATCTTCGCTATATTACGAAAACTCTGTAAGGCTAAATGCACCGAATCCATATTCACAACGCATAATTACATTGATGTATATGATGAACGCCCTATGCTGCGTAAGGGAGCAATAGATACCTTGGAAGGACGCAAGGTTGCCATCCCTTTCAATATGCGCGACGGGATTGCAATCTGCATTGGCAAAGGGAATCAGCAGTGGCTTAATACAGCTCCTCATGGAGCAGGGCGAATTATGTCACGCGCTCAGGCTAAGAAGAATATTATATTAGAAGATTTTGAAAAATCAATGTCAGGAATCTTCTCAACATCAGTATGCTCAGGAACACTTGATGAGTCGCCTATGGCATATAAGCCGACAGAAGAAATTTTGGAGTTGATAAAACCCACCGTGGAAATCGCGTCATTTGTCAGACCAAAACTCAACATAAAAGACAACGGATTATGAAAAAATACGTTCAGATCACAGCCGGTCGCGGACCGGTGGAATGCGCCCGTGTGGTTACTGTGGTAGCCAGGAATATGATGAAGGAGTTGCCGACTTTATTGTCGACAGACAACGAACCGCATAATACTCAAGAGGGATGTTATATGTCTATGACATTAGCCTCAGAAGAAATTCCTGAAAGTTTTATCCGGGAATGGGAGGGAACGATTCAATGGATTGCCACTAAAAATCAATATCGTCCCCATCATAAACGAAAGAATTGGTTTGTTGGTGTCCATTTCTTTGACGAGACGGAACTACCCATCATCAATGAGTCGGAGATATGTTATGAAACTTGTCGCTCCGGGGGTAAAGGGGGACAGAATGTCAATAAGGTCGAAACTGCTGTGCGTGCAATCCATGTTCCGACAGGAACTGCCGTGAAGGTTTCTGACGAACGCTCTCAGCAGCAGAATAAAAAACTTGCTTACGAGCGCTTGATTCTTCAACTCCACCGTAAAAATCAGCAAATACTGATAGATGCTCAGACTGAGAATTGGAATAGGCACTCATCATTAGAAAGAGGCAATCCGGTAAAAAAATTCTACGGTCCGCTTTAATTTTTCATCTGTATCGCTAAATGATACATCGATAAGGTATTTTCGCCTTCGTAAATTTTAAGGTATAATGATATGAGAAAGTTAGAACTGAATGAGCGTCCATCGTGGTCTTTTTTTGTCCGATGACAGTTCTGAGTCGTCATTTTTAGGCACGAAAAAAAACCACAGAACTAATTGATAGTCTGCGGTTTGTCTTAATTTTGTCTTGCGTGGTCCGGAACTTGTCCGACCCGCCAAGTGGAGCTGGAGGGGATTGAACCCTCGTCCAAACGCGGAATCAATAGGCTTTCTACATGCTTAGTCATTGACTTGGTTTTCGAGACACCACAGGCTCACGACTACCAATGATGTCCTTAGTTCCTAAATCTCGGACGCACGTCGGAACGCCATGCATCCTATTTCCGAATTTCTCTGCACCTCCTTGTCCAAACGTCTCGGAACCGGGCAATGGGGAGATGTCTCGTTCCCTACACTGTGCAGGGAATTAAGGGATCTTACTATACTTCGGATCACGCAGCGAGAGCGTAATTGTTATTTTCGCCAATTATAGGTCGATGCTCTTGCGATTATAGAGCTTGAACACCAAAGCTCTGCATGCTTACGTATCGCTTCTACACGCTGTCAAAGCCAGTCAGCCCCGTGTAGATTTTCCTATCCTCTGATAGAAAAGTTTGCAAATTTAATCATTTATCCCCTATTATCCAAATATTTTCTCAAAAATTTATCCCATTTTTTAATAATATCTCTTTCAATCGGAAATTTTCATCCCTAAGCCTGTCTATCTCCTCTCTCAAATCATCGAGACGATCGGAAAGACGATCATTCCTCTTTAATAAGAAATCGATCCGCGAAGCCGTTTCTGCATCTACGGATTGATTGCTGTTCTTATGCGCCAGGTCATGGAAATGATTAAGAAGCTGGGTGAGAGAATCAACCTGGTCGGTATGAGTATGGGGAGGGACATGACCATCCTGCAGAGTATCGATCATATAGTTGTCAAGATTATCCACCTCGAAAATCTCCTTTATCTTTTCAATTTTCTCTTCCGGCAGACGGCTCTTACCATTTTCTATAGCCGAAAGGAAACTTGGCTGCACTTGAAGATAATCGGCAAGCTCTTTCTGACTCATCCCTGCCCTTTTGCGCAATCTCACCAAATCTATTCTGCTCATCTTGATTTCCTCTAACTTTACAGCTACAAATTTACTGCATTTTCCCGAATTTTCCAAATACACTTAATTCCTTATCTCGTCAGATGAACCGTCGTTTCGAAAATCTTGTTTAATCAATAATTATTAAAACTAAATTTATGAAAGTATTAGTCGTTAATGGTAGCGCCCAACCTAAGGGGTGTACCGCCCGCGCATTAGACGAGGTGGAAAAAACACTACATGAGAATGGGATCGAAACTGAAAGAATCACAATCGGCAACAAAGATATCAGAGGTTGCATCAACTGCGGCTTCTGTCGCAAGAACGGAAGATGCGTTTTCAATGATGCCGTCAATGAAACTGCCCCTAAATTTGCTGAAGCGGATGGCCTTATAGTCGGAACTCCGGTATATTATGCAGGAAGCAACGGACAGCTTCATGCTTTCCTCGATCGTCTTTTCTATAGCACCATGGACACTGTCGATAAGACAATGAAGGTCGGTGCAACGGTGGTTTCTTCTCGTCGAGCCGGAAGCACATCTGCTTTCTCGGATTTAAATATGTTCTTCACGATCAGCTCTATGCCTGTCGTATCATCTACATATTGGAATGAAGTGCATGGGTTCACACCCGAAGATGTGGAAAAGGATCTTGAAGGACTCCAGACCATGCGCAACCTCGGACGCAACATGGCATTCCTCATTAAGGCTATCAAATCGCAAAAAGAAACAGAAGGAGGTGCGCCCAAGCAGGAACACGAATATTTCACAAGTTTCCCTGACAAATTATAATTTTAAGCAGAGGCATGACGTTATAATTGGAAACTACTTTTCAATTATGACATATCAATATCAGACTCAGGGCACTTGCTCAAAACTTATTGAAATAGAAACTGTAGAGAAAGATGGCAAGGAAGTGATTTCAGATATCCGCTTCACAGGAGGATGCCACGGAAATCTCCAAGGGATAGCCGCCCTCGTGAAAGGGATGGAGCCCAAAGAGGTGGTAAGCCGCCTGACGGGAATCAAGTGCGGCAACAAACCCACCTCCTGCCCCGACCAGCTCGCGCAGGCTCTCAAACAAATTGCAGAATAAAAATAGAAAGGGATGAACTTAAAAGTTCATCCCTTTCTATTTTTATGAATTTGAAATTATTAATTCCTAACTTAGAGCCTATCCAATAAAATCATTTTCCTATTTTATCAAGCCAATACACCTTACGGAGATCATGGTCGGTCACATCATTTTTCTTTCCTCTATGATGCAATCTCGGTCCGCCGGTCTCCTCCGAATACAGGTCGAATACATATTCCACGCTATCGGAAGCCTCTGAAATAGGACGATCACTGAAATAATAGCTCACATTGCCCACCGTGCCTTCAATCTTTCTCTTTCCTCGAAGAATCCTGCCCGGTTCGCGTCGAAGATCGCTTCCTTTCTTATACACAGCAAGACGATAAGAACCGCCGTCGGCCAATTCCATACTTGCAGAAGCCAAGGCCAAAGAATCAGCATCAATACGATAGAGCGTTCCCTCAGCCTCATCCTCCATCACCCATTCGGGCAACCATCCCGAACGAAGATCGGCAGGCAGAGATTCCTTCTCACGACGGATAAGGCTGTCGCGAAGTGATTTCTCACGAGAAGAAACATAATTCACTTCATACACATCTCCGTCAATCCATAGATACTGTCCGTCTTTCACAGTCCATCCGCGCCATCCCTCCTCGTTCCATTCAGCGGGAGCGGAATGTGCAAGCACATTCTTCAAAGAGTCGTCAACGAGAACCGGATAATAGGCCTTCATCTCCTTCTCATCCTTTATGTCGGGAAGAGGATATGGTCGCTCAAGCGGATAATTCACATGGGATGAGAATGTGACGCTATCATCGGCAGCTACTGCCTTGACAACGTCGCTCACATCCACAGGAAGGGAATCGGTCGCGGCAACTGTCAGCGAATCGGAACTCTTAGAAGTCCGGGATCCGCAGCTGCAGAGCAGGGTTCCTGAAGCGATAATGCTTGCAAATAATATTAAATAGATGTCGCGCATAGCAGATTTGAAACTGGCTGGTTATACGTTTGCAATAAATCCTTGCTCTCTGAGAGACCCCAGGTGGCAAGACGGAAAGGATTGGAGAGAGCACTCATCATCAAGCGGATGGGCGATAGAACAGAGGAAAACAGACTGTTGTCGTCGCTCTCCATGGATGCATACGCCATAGAGCCTTTGCCGGCTTCCTCAAGGGTGTCGATTTCGATTATGCCATCTTCTGGTTTAACTTCATTTATGAAGAGAGCCTCGAATTCTTCCACCCTTCTTTTCTTCAGACCGGAAAGGGTTTTACCTCTATACTTGCTGTGAGCAAGGTAATTCTCTCGAATGTTTCGGTCGCCATTCTTAAGCTTCTTGGCTACCGATGATTTTAACGCTGCTCCGGGCCCGATATTGTATGCAAGCACGCCCAATAGCAACGAGTCTTTGCCATATTCTCTGAATACGGCACAATTCTTCAAAAGATCTTTTCTCAGCAACGCTTCTGCTTCCTTCTCGGACAGCTTCGTTGAGCGGCTGTACTTCTCCCCGGGCAATACACGATGCCCATAGCCTACAAAAGGCCAATGCTTCGACGAGTGCAGCCCTTCATATTTTTTGATTATCTGCACTGCCTGCTCAAATGAGGAGACGTTCTCGACTTGCTTTTCTATTGTTTCCTTTTTTGTGGAAGCATTGCCATAACCCGGAAGCCACGTGAGCGCCGGGATAGCTATAGCAAGCAGAACTAATAACAATGTTGATAACTTTTTCATCACATTTAAAACACTTATAAAGCGAAGAGGGTTCACTTTAATTAATAATCAAGATGTTAACCATCTTTAAAAAAGCTTCAGAAAAGCTTTGCAAATCTCAATCCACAATATATTTGAAAAAATTTTTAATTTTTTGTATTTCTCAATATTGCAATCTCAATATTTTTTAATAATTTTGGGTTTATCTTTCTTCATAAAAGTTTTAATCAATAATTTATGGCTGTCAACTACGACTATATCATCAACGAACGTGCCGAGAAGGTGTTTCGCGCTGTTGCTTCAAGGGTTTCCGAAACCGACCTTGTGCGTATCCGCGAAGCGTTCGAACTCGCAAGGGAAGCACACGCCCCACAGAAAAGGAAAACCGGCGAACCTTACATCCTCCACCCCATTGCTGTGGCGGATATCTGCGCCCGCGAGCTTAATCTCGACGCCAATTCCATCATTGCGGCTTTCCTGCATGATGTCGTGGAAGACACCCCTTACACTATCGACGATATCAAAGCGCGTTTCGGCGATGATGTGGCCTTCCTGGTCCGCGTGGTCACAAAACAGAAGAAAGAGAAATATGCCGTGTCAAAACAGGTCGATAATTATCGTCAGATGCTCAATTCCGTGCAATACGACATCCGGGCATTGCTTGTGAAATTGGCCGACCGTCTCCACAATATGCGCACCCTCTCTTCGATGCGCCCCGACAAGCAGATGAAAATAGCCGGTGAGACCGACTACTTCTATGCTCCGCTCGCCAATCGTCTCGGGCTTTACCATGTGAAGACAGAGCTTGAAAACCTCTCGCTCCGTTTCCGCTGTCCGCATGAATATGCCGAGATTGATTCTCTTATCTCAATGGACCGCAACAGCAACAGCGTACGCATCCAGAAATTCATGGATGAAATCCGGAAGATCCTTGCCGAACATAATATCGACGCACAAGTATCCGTGGATTATCGCCGTCCTTACAGCCTTTATCGCAAGATGCAGAAATATGGCGACGATTTCAATCATCTCAAATACCGTCATTTCATCGAGATTGTTTTCCCGAATCCTACCGACGGCACATCGGAAAAGGAGATGACCCTCCGCATCTATGCCATCCTTACCGACCGTTTCAAGGAAAAGCCGGGAGGAATCTCAAATTATATCGATTCTCCTAAGGAGAACGGTTATCGCAGTTTTCATCTCAAGCTCATGGCCGATTTCGGCCGTTGGCAGGAGGTCCATATCTCAAGCGAGAGAATGGCAAGAGATTCAAGAGTGGGATGCATGGCCGAAGATGATTCGGAAGGGAGCGTAAGAAAATGGATCGACAAATTCCGCAGCGTGCTCCGCGATATTGCTCAGCAAGGGCAGGACGGGTCTAACTTCATCGAGAATGTCGTCACATCTTTTTATAACGACGACATAATGACCTTTACCCCTAACGGAAAACCTATCGTGCTCCCACAGAAATCCACAGTGATCGACTTCGCTTTTGAAGTTCACACGGATCTCGGTCTTCATGCGCAGTATGCCAGAATCAACAATCAGCTTGCTTCCATCAAGACTCATCTGCATCGCGGCGATGTGGTCACGGTGTTCAGCGCCCCCACATCCCATCCGGAAGCCGACTGGCTTAAATATGCTGTAACATATAAAGCCCGCAAGAATATCAATGCATGGCTTGCTGCGCGTCCAAAGGAGGAATTCATCCGCTGTCAGATCTGCAACCCCATTCCGGGAGAGGAGGTGATCGGATTCAGAGGGAAAAACGATGAAATCACCATTCATAAACGCAATTGCCATGAAGCCATCCGTCTCGCTTCCCAGCAGGGCGACAGCATAGTGTCGGTGGATTATAAGGAGAGCAAAACCCTCTACCCTGTCACGGTGGAAATCCGGGCCGTGGATCGCTATCATCTCTTTATTGATATTGTTGATTGCGTTTCCAACACTTGCAATCTCTCCATCGATTCAATCCACACCGATACGGTGGATTCAATCGTGACCTGCAGAATATCATTTGGAGTGCATTCCTACAACGAACTCCAAAGGATTATCACACACATCACAGCCATTCCGGGCGTGGATGAGGTGAAGGAGCTTAAGAATTAGTATATTTCTTAATGGTCTTAAGAATTGGCTTCTTTAAGGAAACGGTCATAGACCGGAAGATTGCATCCTATGAAATTTCCCAACACTGTGCCGATCCATGCAGGGAGCATCCCTTCCGTGGGGGCGGCTGTGTAGTAGGCTATATCGGCTATGCAGTGGGGAAAACCGCATATCACGAATGTAGGGATTCCCAAGATTAATGGAATCCATTTCCCTTGACGTGCAAATTTCACCGATACCGACATGATGAATCCGCATCCTATGGCGGGGAGAATGCATCCGGCAAACCCTCTTCCCACGCGGACATCCACCAAGGTCTGAGCGGCCTCGCCGAGATTCATATCTATCCCAAGCATAGCGGCAAGGAATGTGCCGATTCCATTTAGAAGCAGCATCGGCCATAGCCAGCCGAACGATTTCCAATCTGTGAAGAAACCTGCCATCCCCGTGAACAACGGCCATTTGGAATAGACTATCGCCGAGAGTCCGAAGGCAAACAACGCAGCTCCGACATATAGCCCCCCTTTCATGAAGCATAGAGCCGCTATCCCTATTGCAAAGCCCGCCAAAATCGAATTTATGTATCTTCTCATTTCGGGTTATATTATGAAAAACTGGTTGCAAAGTTACAAAAAAATTATTAATTATCACCATGATTTTATGTTTTAGAACATATTTTCGTCTCTTTTCATCCTGCCGTGAGCATATAATAATGAAGGAAGATGCTGTTAATAAAAGTTAATTAAATCCGCATATATTAAACTCTTAACTATCTTTCCGTGTCTTTAAATCGAGTCTTTTAAAGAAAAGAACTGCTATTTCCGCAAGACTTCAAACAAATATATAAATAATAAATAAAAATTGAATAGATATGAAAAAGACAATTCTTGGAATCTCATTCCTCATCATGGCGGCGTTTGCCGGATCGGCGTATGCACAGAACCCTGAAAATGCTAACTGCAACAACCCTGAAAGCTGCAAAAAGGAACAATGCGATAAAAAATGTGATAAGAAAGGGAAAAAGGATGTGAGACGCGATCCTAAGAAAGGTTTCGCTCAGATGCAGGATCCCTTTGAGGGTCTGAATCTCTCGGACGCTCAGAAAGAGAAAGTGAAAGACCTCGACCTCGCTATGAAGACCTCCCGCAAGGAGATGTTCGAAAAGGCTAAGGAGGCAAAGGCGGAGAATGGCGATAAGAAAGATGGTGTCGGCAAGAGAGAGAACTTCACCAACATCAATAAGGAGCTTCGCTCAAAATATCTCACCGATCTTCAGAAAATCTTATCGGAGGATCAGTATATCAAATTCCTCCAGAACTTCTATGTGAACCAGCAGCCTCAGAATGCCTTTGGCAGAGAGGGTCAGCGTTTCGGCAATAAAATCGATGTAGAGAAGAGATACGCCACAAGAAAATTCGACGAATCAAAGAAAGCCGTAAGTGCAGAGGCAAAGAAAGCAAAGAAAGCTGCAAAGAAGGCTGAGAAAGCTGTAGAAAAGAAAGTTGAGGAAGTGGTGAAATAACCCTACAACTTAAATTCTTATAACTTATAACCCTACAACTTATCAACTTCAATTAAGAAAACGTTTCTGATTTAGATAGTTTCGGGAATAGGAATTGGGTAGCAAAGGATATTGCGAAATTCGCAATATCCTTTTTTCATATTGAAATTTCAGAAAATTTTTCAACGATTCAAAATTTATTATTAACTTTACCGCCGAAAACTTATGGAACCGGGGTGAAATTCCCCGACAGTCCCGCTACGGTAATAGTCCGACCCTCTGTTTTCAATATTAATATATAGCCTTAAATATTAATATATATTTAGTTTTCACGCGGATGAAAAGAATTTTGCCGTTTTTCACTTTTTTCTATTCTGCCGCCTGTTTTGGCGCAGGCAACTCCCCTATTTACAATGAAAACGATTCTGTAGAGCTTCCGGCGGAATCCCTTCCTAATCTTGAAGTGTTGTCGCAGAAAGAGTCCAAAACCATCTCTTCTGCCTCCCCTTTTCATATCGTTGATGCAAAAAAAATAACCGAGACAGGAATCACTGACATCTCTGATGCCGTGAAACGTCTTCCCGGTGTCAACCTCCGCGATTATGGTGGAGCCGGAGGATTGAAAACAGTCTCAGTGCGTGGTCTTGGAGCGCAGCATACCGGCGTTTCTTATGATGGTGTTCCTCTCTCCGACCTTCGAAGCGGAGAGATCGACCTTTCAAGATATTCTCTCAACAGCGTATCTTCTCTTGCACTTTCGGCAGGAGATAATGACGATATCTTCACCCCGGCCCGAAATATCTCCTCAGCCTCCACCCTCGCAATATCTACCTTGAAGAATCCCGACCTTTGGGATAAATCCCTGGAATTGGACGCAAGGATGAAATTCGGTTCATTCGGACTATATAACCCTTTTCTACGCGCAGGTTATTCAAATGGATCGAATCTGTCGGTGTCGGTATTAGGGGAATTTTTTCATGCCAAGAACAACTATCCCTTCACTCTTTTCAACGGCGACCACACCACCAAGGAACGCCGTTCCAACTCGCAGATGAATTCCGTGCATACGGAAGCTAACCTTCTTTTCACCCCTACCGGAGGATCGTCGCTCACAGCCAAAATCTATTATTATGATAATTCCCGTCAATTGCCGGGACCTGTGATCTATTACGCCCCAAGTTCGAATGAACATCTCCACGACCGAAATTTCTTCGCGCAGGCTCGATATAAATCCAAGCTTTCCTCTATATTCTCACTGATGGGATTGGCTAAGTTTAATTGGGCGGCCTCAAGGTATCAGGATGTCGATGGCATTTATCCCGACGGAAAACTCGACCAGAATTATATCCAACGTGAGGGATACGCATCGGCAGCCCTTCTTTGCACCCCCCTTGCCGGATGGGGATTCGATTATTCTGCCGATTGGTTCTATAATAATCTCTCTTCCAATCTCCCCACCGACCGTCATCCATATCGAAACTCGGTGCTGCAATCCCTATCGGCTAAATACTCGTCCGACAGGTTTTCAGCCACTGCCAAGCTCCTTTATTCCATCTTTATGGATCGCGCCGAAGGGTATATTCTCAACAACCAGCCAGTGGATGCCACTAATAATAACGCGAGACGGCTCTCCCCTTCTGTAGCTGTATCTGTCCGCCCTGTGATCTCTTTCCCCTTCTATCTCAGGGCCTCTTATAAAAATATTTTCAGAATGCCGACATTCAACGAACTCTATTTCGATAATTACGGCACAATATCATTGAAACCGGAGATAGCTGATCAATGGAACGTAGGCGCCACGCTTTCGCTCCCGTCTTGGAAATTTATTAAGGAGCTATCCTTTATAGCGGATGGATATATAAATAAGGTGCAAGCTAAGATTGTGGCTATCCCCTATAATCTTTTCAAATGGACAATGACTAATTTAGGGAAGGTTCGTATCTATGGGTTGGATCTGACTCTTAACGGGGATTTTACCATCACTTCCGGTCAGTCTATCCTTTTGGATGCATCATATTCTTATCAGCGTGCGCAGCCGCGCACTTCCCCCGATATGATTGATTGGATGAAGCAGATTGCCTATACTCCTCTTAACTCCGGATCTGCCTCTTTATCATGGATTAATCCTTGGGTATCGGTGGCCTTGCATGGCACTGCCACTTCAGCACGCTACACTACCAATGCCAATCTCCCCTCTACAAGAATCCCGGGATATACTGATTTTGGAATGTCGCTTTTCCGCACGTTCCCTCTCCCCACCGGGTCAATTGAGCTTCGCGGAGATCTCATGAATCTCTTCAATAAGCAATATCAGATTGTGACCCGATATCCAATGCCGGGCAGAAGCTGGGCTTTCTCCATTAGATATAATTTTTAATCATTCTAAATACTTTACATTGTTATGAAAAAAACCTTTTATTCGAAAGGCTTTTTAGCCAATGCGCTCACTCTTCTCCTCTCTGTGACGCTTCTCCCCTCCTGCTCCGATAATGACGAGCCGGATAATGGCGGCAAGAATCCCGATCCGGTGGCAGTAAGCTATGGAACATACGTGCTCAATCAGGGACAGGATTATGCTCAGGTTGAGGGTTCGCTCACATATATCAACCCTGCTGATAATTTCTCTGTCCAAAACAATGTCTTTGTTAATGTCAACAAGCGTAGCTTGGGAAGCACTCCGCAATGTGGCGTGAGATATGGCAGCAAGCTCTATCTCGGTATATGCGATTCAAGCACAATCGAGATCGTAGATGCCTCCACCTTCAAGTCGCTGAAGCAGATCAAACTTGATGCTGCCACCACCGGCTCTTCTCCGCGTGGTATGGCTATAGACAACGGGAAAGTGTATGTCACCATGTTCGATGGTTATGTTGCCCGCCTCGACACTGCTTCTCTTGAGATTGACGGCAGAGTGCAGGTTGGACCAAATCCTGAAATTCCGGCTGTGTTCAATGGGAAATTGTTCGTGCCAAATTCTGATGGGCTAAACTACGCAGTGGGATATGGCGAAACCGCTTCCATCATCAATCTCGCCACATTCACTGTTGAATCGACTGTTAAAGTTCCTTTGAATCCCAATAAGTTCCTTGCTACAGAAAATAATCTATATCTCCTCACCAAGGGTAACTACCTCGATATTGACGGCGCTATCTATGAGATTGATCCTTCCATTGCTAATCTGCAGAAAGAGGATAACGGGGATGGTTATAAATTCATTGCCGAAGCCACATCTTTTGCAGCCTTCGGGGATGCATTAGTGTATCTCAACACACCCTACACTAATTCTACTCTAAGATATTATGCAAAATATGATATCAAGAGCGGAAACACCACAACATGGAAGGCGCCGGAAGTGGATTATCCCAACGAACTCAATGTAGATCCCTTCTCAGGCGACATCTATGTAGCTTCATACTATATGGATGGTACCTATCCAAGCTATATCCTCCCCGGCTTCGTAGCCATATACGATAAGAACTTTACATTCAAGAAAAAATGCGAAGTAGGTTCAGGTCCATCCTGCATCTTCTTCTAAATCGGTAATTTCTTAAAATGCTTATCCTCAAAAATCCCCATTAGATAAAGGAAAAGTCCGTACGCAGGATCGCCTTACGGCTTGTTACGCAAGATTTAAGCAGATGAACGGGGATTTTTTTAGATATATATGGGAGCAGAGTAAAAAAGCAGATAGTCCTGACCTGCCGGTCAGCGGAGATCCGAGCAGGACACATACGAATGAATAGTCTGCTCCCATCTGCCAAGACCGACAGGTCTAATCTGCTTTTATCTCATAGATAATTAATCTTGCAGTAAGTAAAAAATCTGCGCTTTATCTGCTCAAATCCAGCGTAATAAAAAGCAACGCTTTGATCCTGCGTTCGGACCTTTTCTTTATCCATCCTATACTTATATAGATACTTGTCTCTGCTCTGTAATCTTAATCCGGTGCATTTCTTCCTCTGCGGAATGAATACTAAGAGAATAATCACATTATAAGAATTGGGAATTTATGAGGATATTCATTTTTCTTAAACATACATCGGAAGATGTGTCATGACATATAAAAATCATGACACATCTTCTTTCTTTTTAAGGATATAATAAATATTGGCAGAGCCACGTTATTGCATTATAAAAAGTTATCTAATGAAAAAGCCTACTATTACGATATTTCTAACGATCATCCTAACGATTATCTTATCTGCTTGTAATCACACCGGCGAACCGCTTTATATTCATCAAAAATTTACCCAACTAAATACAGTTATTACCCCTTGGGAGAAAGACAATGATCTTCTTCCCTGGAAAGGTCAGGGACATATGGAGATAATTAATTCTATAGATGATATATATGCCACCCAGACTGAACGGTTCATTGAAGAGAATCCCAATTGGCTGAACGTAGATTTCTCTACAAAATCAATTCTCGCCATACGTTCTGTCTTATTCAACTATGATTATTGGCAATTCACAAAAGTCATATCTTTTGCTATTTATAATAGAGACGATAGCTATACTATAAAAAAAGGTGAGTATTCTCTCTATGCTGTTAATTATTATGCACACTTTAATAGTGATGAAGAAGAGGAGGATCATAGTAATTGGAGGATTTATCAAATTGCAATTGTTACAGATAAGATTCCATCAAATGCGGAGATAACTGCAAATTGGAGCTTAAGCGTATCGCCTGAATAAACATCTGACCTTTAAGCAGTTTAAATACATAATATTCATAAAAAGATAACCTCGGCAGAAATGTCGAGGTTATCTTTTTATGTGGTTGTTTACGTGTTAAGCTGAAGGAAATTCCTAATCCAAGAATCTTTTTGTGAGATCGCCGTAACAATCTATTCTTCTGTCGCGGAAGAAAGGCCACCATTGACGCACATTCTCCGTGCGGGTTCTGTCGATTTCCACTATCTGCTCCTGCGGCGCATTCTCGGGAGCCATAAAAAGAATCTCCCCTTGCGGACCCGCCACAAAACTGCTTCCCCAGAAATCTATCCCGGATGTCTGTCCCGATGGATCTTCCTCAAATCCACAACGGTTCACACTTACCACCGGCAATCCGTTGGCCACGGCATGTCCCCTCTGGCTTATGATCCATGCTTCCCTCTGACGCGCTTTCTCATCATCGTCATCATCAGGATTCCAACCGATAGCGGTGGGATAGATCAAAAGCTCGGCCCCACGCATAGCCATCAGACGCGCGGCCTCAGGATACCATTGATCCCAGCACACAAGCACTCCAAGCTTGCCTACAGAGGTTTCAATCGGCTCAAAACCAAGATCGCCGGGAGTGAAATAGAATTTTTCATAAAAACCGGGATCATCAGGAATGTGCATTTTGCGATACTTTCCTGCTATCGAACCATCAGTATCGAACACCACCGCCGTGTTATGATAAAGCCCCGGAGCACGACGCTCAAAAGTGCTTGTCACAATAACCACATTGTTAGCTTTGGCAGCCTCGCCATAAAACTCTGTATAGTCGCCGGGAAGCTCCTGAGCAAGCTCAAAGTTATCCACATTCTCCGTCTGGCAAAAATAGAGAGAATCATGCAGTTCGGAAAGAACCACCAATTCTGCCCCTTCCGACGCAAGATTCTCTATTGCCGTCAGATTCCTTGCACGATTGAAATCTATATCCTCGTTGAAGGAATGTTGCACTATTCCTACTTTTAATTTCCTTGACATATTATAAATTCAAAATATTATTCAAAATTCGCTGAAATTCAAAATTCCACATTCAAAATTCCCTTTGGTATCTGCATCGTGGCGCAATGAAGCGAGCCATGCTGTTTGATCAGCGTGGTGCAATCCACAGGCACCACCTCATGATCCGGGAACGCCACCCTCACCATCTGACAAGCCAATTCATCATTCATCGGCTGCTTATACACAGGCATGAAGATATGGGTAGGTGTAACAAGATAGTTGGCATATGTAGCCGGGAGTCGCTCGCCGGTCTCGTCATAGATAGCATCGGGCAATGGCAGTTCGATAAGATTATACGGCTCCCCTTCCGGATTGCGGAAAAGAGTGAGCTGCGCGCGCATCTTAAGCAGATCCTCAAAATGCTCATCATCCATATTTCTGCATCCGGTGAATAGGATTGCATTTCCGGGTGCAATACGGCAAAGGGTATCTATATGCGAATCAGTGTCATCTCCTGCCAATGCTCCATAATCGAGCCATAATACATGATCTGCTCCAAGACGATCGGCAAGGATTTGATTCAGCTGCTCTTTGCTCTTTCCTCCATTACGGTTCGGATTCTGAAGACATTCCGATGTGGTGAGGATTGTCCCCTTCCCGTCGCTCTCAATAGATCCCCCTTCAAGAGTGAAATCCCTTTCGTTGCGATACGCATCGGGAAGGATTATCAGTCGATCCCTCAAACTTAGATTCACAAGATTATCCTTATCTGAAGCAAACTTCAATCCCCATCCATTGAAACCGAAATCGAGCGCTCGGCGGCGTTCGCCACGCTCTACGGTTATCGGTCCGTAATCACGGGTCCAGGTGTCGTTATATTCACATTCGATAAGCGCAATCCTTCCGAAATCCAATCCTTTCAACACATCTTCGCCATACTCCTTAGTCGGGGTAAGCACAACACAATGCGTGCCTGCCTCCGTCAAAGCAGCGATGAGTCGGCGGTATTGCTCCTGCGCTTCTTCAAGAATATAGTTCCAATCGGTATGCGGTGCAGGAAGGGCGAGCAATACGCTTCGGCATTCCTCCCATTCTGCAATCATTCTTATATCTTTCATTAGTAATTTTTCTACTTTTTCTAAACTGTATGTAAATTCAACCCTTAAATATAGCAATAATCTTTATATTGACCAAACATTTATTGTTTTTATAATCTCCTCCCTACGTTATATTTTACATTTTTTCACTAACTTTGCATTGTATAAACTAAATTTAGCGAAGACACCTATTAATATGGAAAAGATTCACGACACGGCAGCCGAATTTGCTCAGGCAAAGAGTTTATGCCGTAATATATTCGAGAAAAAGCTAAAGGATTATGGCACATCGTGGCGCATCATGCGTCCGTCAAGCCTTACGGATCAAATCTATATCAAGGCGCGCAGAATACGCTCCCTTGAAGAGAAAGGGATGGAAAACGCTTCTGTCAATGAAGGGATCGAACCGGAGTTTATCGGAATCGTCAACTATTGTGTGATCGCCCTAATCCAGCTTTCTTTAGGACCCGGCGAGCAGCTAAGCATTGATAAGGCCCTCGAACTCTATGATGAAAAACTTGACGGAGCTACCCAACTGATGGCTAATAAGAACCATGACTATGACGAAGCATGGCGACTGATGCGTGTAAGCAGTTTTACGGATATTATCCTCCAGAAACTCCTCCGCACAAAAGAGATTGAAGACCACAATGGCCGGACCCTTATCAGCGAGGGTGTGGATGCCAATTATATGGATATGATCAATTATGCACTCTTCGCCCTCATCAAGCTCAACTATTAAGCCCATTCTTGGTCTGAACCCGGAATCGTTCTCAGTAAAAACCGTCACTTGGATTATACGCCTCCTCACGGGCGCAGTGTTTATCTTCTCGGGATTCGTAAAGGCTATCGATCCTTGGGGCACTCTATATAAGATAGAGGATTACCTTGCAGTGATGAATCTCGAATTATGGCCAAGTTTGGTGAAGGTCGGGGCATTCGCTCTCTGTGCGGTGGAATTCATCATCGGAGTGATGCTATGCTTCGGCACATTCCGTCGCACCGTGGCATGGGGAGCAACTGCATTGATGTGCTTCATGCTTCCTCTCACCCTCTGGATTGCAATAGCTAATCCGGTGGCTGATTGCGGTTGCTTCGGGGATGCGTTCATCATATCCAACTGGGCAACATTCTGGAAGAATGTCGTGCTGATGATCGCCGTGATATGGCTCTCGATATTCAATAAATATGCAGGATGGCTAATCACACCCGGTTTGCAATGGATAGCACTTATCGCCACTTCCGGTTTCTGCATTGCTGTTGAAGCGGCAGGATATTTCTATCAGCCCTTGATGGATTTCCGGCCATATCCTGTAGGTTCGAAAATAGCAGAGGATACCCCGGACGCGGAACCCGTATATAAATTTATCTACGAAAAGGATGGGGTAAAAAAAGAATTTTCGGAATCCGACGATCTCCCCGATGAAAGCGACGGATGGACGTTTATCGACCGGGTGGCGGTTTCGGAGCCTGGCATAGAGTCGCGCATATCAGTAAGGAATGAAAAGACCCTGCGGCTTTGGGATTATGAATCGGAAGAAGACGTAACCGAAGAAATGTTGTCAGGCAGCGGCGACAAATTGATTCTTGTGATGCCCGAACTTGAGAAGGTGTCGATCGCCTCCACATGGAAAATCAACTCTCTTTACGATTGGGCTTCCTCTCACGATATAGATATGATCGGGGCAGTGGCGGCCACAAAGGAGGATATTGAAACATGGGAGGATCTCTCCATGCCTGAATATCCTATCTATACGGCTGAAGATACGAATCTGAAGGAGCTGGTGAGAGGGAATCCGGCGGTGGTCTTTACAAGGGATGGTGTGATTTTATGGAAGAGCACACTCCGTTCAATCAATACCAACGATTTCATGGATTCCGCAACGGCTGATAATCCTATGGCTTTCTCGCGCAACGATAAGGCAATCCTTATCAATACGTCGGCTCTATACCTCTCTGTGATGGCGTGTCTGGTGACATTCTCTTTCCTATTCCGAATGAGATTCTCTCCCCGTCGCCTCATTCATGATGATAAGGCTCTCCCCGAAGAATCGTCATCGCACGATACACCTGCTCAGTGAAGAACAACCGTACCATCTCATGGTTGAAGGTCATTCGTGAAAGCGATATCTTGCTGTCGGCCCTATCATACACCGCTTGGCTGAATCCGTAGGGTCCCCCTACCACGAACACCACTCTCTTCCTTCCGGCGATCATCTGCTTTTCGATGAATTCGGAAAATTCCATGGAGCTGTATTCCTTCCCTCGCTCGTCGAGAAGGATTACATAGTCGCTTGTCTGCAATTTTGACAATATGATATCCCCTTCCGCCTCTTTCTGTCGCTCGGCGCTGAGAGAGGCGTTTTTCTTTATGTCGGGGAGGGGCGTGATGCGGTAAGGGATATAATGTTTGAGTCTTTTCACATACTCTTCAATCCCTTCCGACACAAATTTTATGGTGGTCTTACCCACTGTAAGCAATTCTATTTCCATAATTATTATTATCTTTGCACAAAATTACGAATATTAATTATGAAAACCAAAGAGGAACTTATCGATCAACTGCTTGATCTTGCTTTCGCCGAGGATCTCGGTGATGGCGACCATACCACGTATTCCACTATTCCGGCCGATGCTATGGGTCGTTCTCGTCTCATTATCAAGGAGGATGGAATCCTTGCCGGGGTTGATGTGGCTGAGAAGGTGCTCCATAAAGTGGATCCCTCCATCAAAATGGAAATTTTCATCAAGGATGGCGCTGAAGTGAAGAAGGGGGATGTGGCTTTCACAGCGGAGGGTCCCGTTAGAGCTCTTCTGATTGCGGAGCGCACTATGCTCAACATCATGCAGCGCATGAGCGGCGTGGCCACTATGACCCGCAAATATCAGGATGAACTTAAGGGACTGCACACCCGTGTGCTCGATACCCGCAAGACCACTCCCGGTATGCGTATGCTTGAGAAGGAGGCAGTGAAGATTGGCGGGGGCACCAACCATCGCATAGGTCTTTTTGATATGATTCTCATCAAGGATAATCATATCGATTTCGCCGGCGGCATCGAAAAGGCTATCCAGCGTGCCAATGATTATTGCCGGGAGAATGGCAAGGACTTGAAAGTTGAAGTGGAAGTTAGATCTCTCGATGATATTCGTCGCGTGCTTGCCCATGGAGGCGTAGATCGAATAATGTTTGATAACTTCACTCCCGATCTCACTAAGGAGGCAGTGGCTCTTGTAGATGGCAAGGTGGAGACTGAGTCGTCAGGCGGCATCACTCTTGAGAACCTTCGCGAGTATGGCGAGGCAGGAGTAGATTTCATCTCTGTCGGAGCTTTGACTCACAGCGTGAAGGGACTCGATATGTCGTTCAAGGCTTTTTAAATTAAGCAGCTGCGAATAATTAAGCATCCGGTCAAATTAATTGCATTGCCACTTAATGAGCGACAAGAAACAGCAAGGTAAAGAAAACCGTGAATGGGGAGCCGAGGCGGAAAAGATTGCCGCTGAGTGGCTCCTCACTCATGGCTATGTGGTCAGGCATCAGAATTGGAGGATGAAAAACACTATTGAGATCGACATCATAGCTGAATTGGCCGAAACCATTGTTTTCATTGAAGTTAAAGCCCGGAAGGGCAATGTTCTTGATCCTCTTGATGCTATTGATGAAAGAAAAATGAAAAAGATGGTGAAGGGAGCCAACATCTATCTTCAAGGTCTCGACCGGCTTTTCAAATATCGCTTTGACATCATCACTGTAACCGGAACTCCACAAAATTACACTCTCGATCATTTCCCCGATGCCTTCTACCCTCCTCTCGGAAGATATTAATGAGCCCATATTTGCATTATATCTCTTTTTTTCTTACATTTGCAATCAATAATGAATATGAATAATGCAAAATTTTGGGAATCTATCAATCAGATAATTGATAATGGATTTCAACCGGATGATTTAAATAAATTAGAAATCTATGGAGAATTATTTTTTAGAAGAAAGCTTATATTTAAACGATTTTCACCGGCAGAACAGTTTGGCTGCGCAGCGGGAGGTTCGACTCATGTCATTGCAACCATTCTCTCGGGAGCAAAAGCTCCGTCAAATATCTTCTCTGAAGACCTCTCAGATTTCAAAAGAGAAGTCAATAAATTTTAATTAAAATGACTATTCTCATACATCTCTAATGAGACCTATTTGCACCTCATAGAGATACACGTGTAACAACATTTTAGGATAGAAGGATTAAAAATTGATTTTTGAAGGTATCGCGGATAAGCCTTAAGGCTTAGCGAAGCGCGGATGGAGTGCGGATCTTTTTATAGGATTCTTTTATATTTTGAGGATGGAAGCTACTGTATGCTTATCGCGGTTCAATTTGCTTCGCAATCTGAAGAGACGGATGAGAGCGGATCAATGCTGTGCAGCCTAACCGCGAAAATCCGTTTCGATCCGTCACTGCAATCATATCATGATTGCGGCAGCGATACTTAAAACCGACTTTGAGATTAAAAAGATCCGCAAAAAATCCGCCGTCGATCAGCGAAAAGTCTTAATTGATTAAGACCCGCGATTCCAATTTTTCCTCTAATAATTCCAGTGATATGAGTATCTCAGCTCTGAGCTCTCAATGCGAAGCATTCTCCTCTGTGATATTAAACCAGACTTAAAAACTGAAAAGGAAAATCTCTGTGTCTCTGTGAGAGACCAAATCTCTTTGGGGATTTTTGATTATAATCAATTAAATAATTATGAAACCTATCTCCAACCGGATATATTGCCTTGGCTGCAATCATACGAAAATATTATTTGAAACTGAGGCTAAGGCCAACAATTTCATTAGATTCAATAGCGAAGAGATTTTTAATGCCACCGGGAAAGCTCCGACAAGAAGCTATTATTGCACGTTTTGCTGTGGCTGGCACGTTTCAAGTATTGAAAATCTCGAAAAAGCAAATGAGGCTGACGAAAGAGATACTGCCAAATGGGAAATGATTTTCACTAAACGTTCTAATCATCTCCGACATACTATCGACCTACTTAATTCTTCTCAATCTTCCGATCCCTTTTATCTCATAGACGCTCTATGCCAACACTGCCGTGAATCCATTTTGGCTCTTAATCTCGAAGAAGCACTCGCAATTTTCAAAGATATCCTATTGGAAGAAACCTTCCTGAAAGCAAAGGGAAAGATTGAAAAAATTAAAATTGAAAAGATAAGAAATCGAGAGCGTAACGTAAGATACCTCCAATCCGCTTTAGACATCATTGCCGCCTACGATATCAATTCCGAAACCCGGCTCGCATATATCAATAAAGGAGAATATTCAAAAAACAGCCTTGCAAAAATATATCTGCAAGGCAAAGAGAATTTAATAGGATCTAATAATATCTCATAATTGAAATAAATTATCTGCCGGATTCCGGCTGCCGAATTACAGACGTCTGAAAGCCGCAAGAGTGATGCCCGTGGCAATAGCCACATTCAGGCTCTCACTGTGATTCTCCGGATTATATGGAGGAATCAACAACCGATGCGTCACCAATCCCCTTATCTCCTCCGAAATCCCTTTACCTTCATTCCCCATCACAATAAATCCGCAATTTCCAAGCGCTGCCTTATTGATATCCTCGCCGTCGAGCAACAGACCATAGACAGGCACCCCGGTATTAGCTTTTATCACATCTGCAAGATTACAATAAACCACCTCAACCTTCGCCAGCGAACCCATGGTGGATTGGATTGTCTTGGGATTGAAGATATCCACAGTGTCGCGCGAGCAAAAAATCTTCCCTATCCCAAACCAATGGGCCGTTCTTATGATAGTCCCTAAGTTGCCCGGATCCTGAATCCCGTCGAGCATCAGATATAATTTATCATAAGATACTTTTATTGCCCCTTCAAAATATGTAGATTGAGAGGGCAATTTATATACTGCCACTACCGACGAACTTGTAGCGAGCGACGACAATTTATCCATTGCCACAGCCGATGCCGTGAAGATTCGCTCCTCCGGAAGTGAAGTCAAATCGATCATTTTAGGCTCATATCCGCTACGAACAATCAGAGCTTCCAATTCAAAATTCCCTAATGTGTCGGTCACACTCTTCTCCCCTTCCACAATAAAAAGACCATTGCGAAGCCGATGTTTTCGGCTCCCCAACATGGAATAAAGCGATAATTTGCTCTTCGATATTTCCTTCATACGGCGAAATTACTATTTTTATCGCTATGGAACAAAATTATCAGAAAATTTTTTATATATTTGTAGGTTAAAAATATCAATCAAAATAATATGAAATATATAGGTGCCCATGTAAGCGCAGCCGGAGGAGTCTCCAACGCTCCTCTTGAAGCAGACAGAATCGGAGCAAAAGCCTTTGCACTTTTCACCGGTTCCAACACTCGCTGGGTCTCCAAGGCAATTTCCAAGAAGGAGGCGGAGGCGTTTAAACAGAACTGCCTCGATCTCGGCTTCTCGCCTGATGTGATCCTTCCTCATGATAAGTTTCTTATCAACCTCGGTTCGCCCGATCCTGAAAAACTTGAAAAGTCGCGCGATTCTTTTCTTGATGAGATGAAACGTTGCGAACAGTTAGGTCTGAAGCTTCTCAATTTCCATCCCGGTTCCCACCTCAATCAGATCGAGGAGGATAAATGTCTTGATCTGATTGCTGAAAGTCTCAACTTAATCCTTGAGCAGACTTCGGGAGTTACGGCCGTGATTGAATCCACTGCCGGACAGGGATCTAATCTCGGTCATCGTTTTGAGCATATTGCCCATATCATCGATAAAGTGGAGGATAAAAGCCGCGTCGGTGTATGCGTAGATACCTGCCACACCTATTCCGCAGGATACGATCTCCGTTCCGAAGAGGGTTATGACGAGACCTGGAATGAGTTCGACCGAATTATTGGGCTAAAGTATCTCCGCGCAATGCACCTTAACGATGACAAGCGCGAACTCGGATCCCGAATCGACCGCCATGAAGAGATTGGGAAGGGAACTCTCGGACTCGAATTTTTCCGGCGCCTGATGAATGACCCCCGTTTCGATGGAATCCCTTTGATTCTCGAAACTCCAAATCCCGACATCTGGCCGGAAGAGATTGCTCTCCTCTATTCGCTAATTGAAAGTTAACCTCCTCAATTCAAATGAGAAATATAATTATTAATGCATTAACATAAATTCTTACGCATGAAAACAAAACCTGATTTGGGCTTCTGGAAGCTATGGAACCTATCTTTTGGTTTCTTCGGTGTTCAGATCGCCTATGCGCTTCAAAGCGCCAACATCTCGCGTATCTTCGCCACTTTGGGCGCGGATCCTCATTCCTTGAGTTATTTCTGGATTCTTCCTCCGCTCATGGGTATTATTGTCCAGCCGATCGTCGGCGTGGCCTCCGACCGCACATGGAACCGTCTCGGTCGCCGATTGCCCTATCTCCTTCTCGGAGCTTTGATTGCAGTCATCGTGATGTGTCTGCTCCCGAATGCCGGAAGTTTCGGCCTTACTATTGGCGGAGCTATGATATTCGGATTTGTAGCCTTGATGTTCCTCGACACCTCTATCAATATGGCAATGCAGCCATTCAAGATGCTTGTGGGCGATATGGTGAATGAGAAGCAGAAAGGTCTTGCTTATTCTATTCAGAGCTTCCTCTGCAATGCAGGCTCGCTTGTAGGGTATCTCGCTCCTATCATCCTTACCGCTATCGGAATCAGCAATATCGCTCCTAAGGGAGAGGTGCCGGCTTCGGTGACCTATTCTTTCTATATCGGCGCGGCAATTCTGATTCTTTGCGTGATTTACAGCTTCGCCACAATCAAGGAGATGCCCCCGGCAGAATATGCCGCTTATCACGGTATTGATGCTTCAAAGTCTCAGAAAAAAGAGAAATTCAATCTTATGAAACTTCTCAAGGAGGCTCCTTCCACATTCTGGACCGTCGGTCTCGTACAGTTCTTCTGTTGGGCTGCTTTCCTTTTCATGTGGACCTACACTAACGGTGCAATTGCAGGCAGCGTATGGGGTACAACCGACGTAACTTCCGCCGGCTATCAGGAAGCCGGAAACTGGGTCGGCACTCTCTTTGCTGTGCAGGCTATCGGTTCTGTGCTCTGGGCGGTAGTGATCCCCAGATTCAAGAATCTGAAGACTGCATATATTGTCAGCCTTCTTCTCGGAGCTGTCGGATTCATCTCCACAATCTTCTTTACTGACAAATATCTCCTATTCATCAGCTACTTCCTTATCGGATGCGCATGGGCTGCCATGCTTGCCCTCCCCTTCACTATCCTTACCAACTCACTCAAGGGTGACAACATGGGTGCTTACCTCGGACTCTTCAACGGCACTATCTGTCTGCCTCAGATTGTAGCAGCAGCTCTCGGCGGCGTTATCCTCAATCTTTTGGGCGGCAACCAGAGCTATATGCTCGTGGCAGCCGGAGTGCTCCTTGTGGCAGGTGCTCTCTCAGTGGGTCTGATCAAGCTTTCCTATGGTGAGAAAATAGTGGAAGATGTAGAAGACATTGCAGAACCCGTATAATCTTACCGAACAAAAAAGGAGGTGTATCCACCTCCCTTATAAATTTAGGGACGCACACTCGTGCGTCCCTTTTTATTTTCTTAATATATGTCAATTATATGACAGATATGTTAGTGGATGGTAATCTTGCTCCTTATCCGTTTTTGTCCTCCACATTCTCTATACTCTTTGCTTGCTTTGTGGCTGCCTCCACCTCCTTGTTTTCTTGCTCTGATTCAGCTTGATCGGCTTCTTCGGGATGCTTCTTTACATATTCCTTATAGGCCTGGACAAGTGAAATTGTAGTGCCGTTTTGCTTCGACTCCTTATTACGCTGAGTGATGATATTGGTGACATAAACAGTGAAGATCGGGAACATCATCATCCCCAAGGCCGCCAAAAGAACCGACAATACACGCCCCACTCCGGTAACGGCCGTGATATTCGATCCAACGGTTGTCACATCCATAGCCGCCCACCAAAGAGCATCCGCATATACGTTGACCAATGGGTTAACCCCTGCCTCAAACAGATAGAATGTAAGGCTCGCGAAATAGACGGTAGAGAACAGAATGATTATATATGTGAAGAAAAGACCCGTGGCTCGGTTCCTTGTAAACCAGCTGACTACTATCGCCAATGCATACCCTCCTCGGATGAGAGGCATATAGCGGATAAGATACGACACCTCCTGCGAAAGATGAATCCCATAATGATATATGATCGCCTGATAAGGCACCGAAACCAATAGAAATATAACATTGGTCCAGAAAAAACGCTTGCGATTTTCCGACACTGCCAACTCTACAAAAAAGATGACAATGAAGATCATACAGATCACAAACTGCCATTTCTGAAAACTATATTCCTCATAAAATGTAGTGTTCTTAAAGCTATCGTATGAAATCATCCCTATCAAAAGCAGCGATAGAATCAACACGATAATATTTAGCAACATCATGAATCCCTTCTTCCGTAAGAAGGAGCCAAATACAGATACATTCATAATCCTTAATGTTTTTAAACTATTATAATTGTTAAACGTTAAAATTTACAGAGGGGTTCATTTATTCTCCTCTCGCCTATTCTCCTCTCGCCCCCATTATCCATATAGCTTTGAGGGCGAAAGTCTGAGAAAAATGAGAAGCCCGAAAAAAGAAAATTCTAAAAAAAATATTATGGCTCAACTTTACACAGCTTCACATGTAGTGAAAGAATTTCCGCGCACATGCCTGCGCGGTATCGGACAAGTGATGTTCCAGGATAATATGTGGACAGGCCTGCTCTTCACAATCGGCATATTTTGGGGCGCATACGCAGAGGGATTCCCGGCAGTGGCTTGGGGTCTTGTAGTAGGCGCAGTTGTTTCAACTCTCACAGGCTATATCCTGCAGCTCCCCGACAAAAGCGGGGCACAGGGTTTGTGGGGATTCAACGGATGTCTTGTGGGATGCGCGTTCCCTACATTCCTCGGCAATACAATCTGGATGTGGATAGCCCTTGTGATCTGCTCGGCAATGACAATATGGGTTCAATCGGGTCTTGACAATGTATTAGGGAAATGGAAACTTAGTGCATTTACATTCCCATTCGTACTCTCCACATGGTTCTTCCTTCTTGCTTCCAGATATTTCAACGGTATTCCGCCGGAATTTATGGGAAGTCCTGAACTGCCCGACCATGTTCACAGTGCATTGAATTTCGGATTTGGAGATTTAGTGGTGTATTGGCTGAAAGGGATTGCGCAGGTGTTCCTCATCAACAATTGGGTTACGGGAATCTTCTTCCTTGCGGCTCTTGCCGTGAGCAGCCTGAGAGCGGCGATATGGGCGGCGATAGCCTCTGCCGTAGCTCTGATCACTGTCATTGTATGGCAAGGTCCCGGCGCGGATATTGCTGAAGGTCTTTATGGATTTAGCGCCGTTCTTACCGGCATAGCACTCGGTGCCACATTCTGCAACAACTCTTGGAAATCGGCAATCTGGACTCTGATCGGAATATTTATCACAGTCTTCATTCAGGCTGCAATGAATGCTTTCTTCGCTCCGATGGGTCTCCCGACATTGACAGGTCCGTTCTGCGTTGCCACTTGGCTTTTCCTTCTCCCGGCTTACGACTTCTTTCAGCCTAAAAGCAATTCGTAGCATATAAAAAGAGGTAGGTAATCAGATTTCTTTATAAAATATTATATGATATGACTGCAAGTCAAACAAATATGAAAAACATTAACGATATGCCTCTTACATGGAGGCATATTTACATTGTGGCAGTGGCGTCGTTAGGCCAGCTGATCGGTACGGCGGTTGCCACGGTGGCGGGAGTGATAATCCCGATGATGAATATCCTTGCCCATCCCGAACTCTCCACATTCATGCAGGGTCTGATCGGATGTATTGACCTGATAGGTATTGCAATCGGCTCGGTGATTTTCGGTTCGCTCAGCGATAAATATGGGTATCTTTTCTTCTTCCGTTTCTGCCCTGCCCTAATTTTAGCGGCATCTTTGGTGGCATTATTCATTCCAAATGTGGCAGTGCTCACAATCGCCCTTTTCTTCGTCGGGCTCGGAATCGGCGGAGAATATAGCCTCGACTCAGGATATGTGTCTGAATTGATGCCTGTGAAATACCGTGCGTTGATGGTGGGGGTGACAAAGACAGCCTCGGCACTCGGTAATATCATTGCGGCAGCTCTCTGTTTCTGGGTGATCATGGATACGCGCAATGCCGCCGACTGGCATCTCCTGATGTGGATAGTGGCGGCAATTGCAGCTCTTATGCTTATCCTTCGAATCAAATTCTATGAGTCGCCCAAATGGCTTCTCGATCATGGGAAAACAGCCGAGGCTGAGAAAGCAGTGCAGGATTTTCTTGGCAAGGATGTGATGATTCCCGCACAAGCACCGCAGCCTGAAACAACCGCAAAAAAATCCGAACCCCAATCCAATGATTCGGATTCAGATAATTTCTTTTCATTCATTATCAAGAATGGAAAACGAGTGATCCTTAGCGGTATCCCCTGGGCTTGCGAAGGACTCGGAGTGTATGGAATCGGAGTATTCCTCCCGATTCTTGTAATGGCTTTGGGCCTGGAACATTTCACTCCCGGGGAAGCTGAGATTCTTCATGTTGCATCTTCAGTGGAAATCACACTTTATATCAGCTGTATAATGCTGCCGGGGTTTATTTTGGGTCTCTGGCTGATAAATAAGAAAAAGAGCATCACTGCAATTCAATCGGTAGGTTTCTGGTTATGTGCCGCCACTCTCGTGCTGCTTCTTCTATCCTATCATTTCCATTGGAACAAATGGATCTCAATCGGCGCATTCATGGGATTCGAGCTATTCCTGAACATGGGACCTCACTTGATCACCTATGTGCTCCCCCCGAAGATTTACCCGGTGGAAACACGAGGCCGAGGGGTTGGCATAGCTGCTGCAATCGGCAAGATCGGCGCTGTGCTCGGTGTCTTCTTCATCCCCGTGCTTCTGAAAGCCGGTGGCGCAACTCTTGTCCTGATAGTATCTATAGCCGTTATGGCTATCGGAGCCATAGTCACAAATATTTATGGCCGTTTAGTAAAAAATTAACAGAACCGCAGAGCAGATTCTCCGAAAACATGGGGAACAGCGGAGCGGTTTAACCTCCTATTAACCGAGGGTTCGGACTTCGACCGCACCCTCGGTTTCCTATAACTAAATGCAGCTCCCCGGGGATGAACCTTTAAAAAGCATAATAATTTACGACTTTATACAAAGTATTTACCGCTTTATACACCTTCAAAGACAGATTTTTCTTTTATACGGTTTCATATAGTAACTTTGCATTGTAAACAATTCCAATTAGTATTCATTAAATTTAGTATTCATTAAATTTTTTACCTACTCATATCTTATGGTATATACGTAATATCTTATGGTATATACCTAATAACCGACCGGAGGGGAAGGATTCTTGGCATATAGAAACATATAGAAAGATGAAGTATATATAGTTTTTATTTTCTGACTTATATTCAGAAATAAATCTCCCAAAAATGCTTAATTCATCCACCACTCTATTGCCCGAATCAGAATAATTCACTAACTTTGTCATTGCAGACCGTGACGCAGAAGCCCTAATATGGCAGAGTGAAAGGGTCGGCTTACATTTTGGAAGCGTTTACTCGACGCTCTTTCTTGATCATCAGAAACTTCGCAACTTTCTAAGGTTAGTCAAGATTGTAGCAACAGTAGATGCCTTGTGGAGATGTTTATTCCGCCTATGGCCAACGCGTGAGCGTTAGCCATTGGCGTTTTACTCATATCCTGCGTGAGGCTTCTGCGGTTGCTCTTTCCACTAACCGGGCAATGCGAAGGCCTCTGATGACGGAATGAGCAACAGGTAAGGCACTCACGCTTTCTTATTTTTAACCCGTCGGGATTGAGAGCCGCCAGACAAAACTAACCAGCTCCTACAGCTTTTCGTGAGATAATTTTCTCATGTTGCCTTTTTGACTTATGAGCCACCTGAAAGCCTCGGAAACAACTCTTTTCTTTAACACCCGAGATGAATTAGCCAAAGTGAAATTGGAAAAGGTCGCCTTTTTTGAAGCCGACTCTAACTATTGCTATGTCAACTTCATCAACGGAGCGAAAGCAACCCTACTCACCAGTCTGGCAAATATAGAGAACCTCCTTTCATCTAAATTTCAAGGAGGCGACCCGATGTTCATTCGGATTGGCAAAAGGTATATCGTAAATCTCAATTTTATCTTTCAGATCAACATCCCTAAACAGCGCCTAATACTTACCGATTTTGATTCTCCCAATATAATGGAGCTTACAATCTCAAAAGAGGCACTCAAGAATCTTAAACAATTGTATTCAAGCAAATAATCATGGAAATAATTATAGGACGCAAGGGGAATCAGCAAACCCCCATCACCGATCCGACCGTAAGCCGTGAACATTGCAAAGTTACAATGAACGGCGACGGATCTTTCACTATTGAGAATCTAAGCGATTATGGCACAAAAGTGGATGGACGCAATATTATACGATCCTCCGCCAATCTTCACAGCCGAATCCAACTCGGAAATTCCTTCTCCGCCACCCTGGTGGAACTAATCGGAAATCCTGCCGCCTCACAACAAAACGCAGGAAACCAGAACGCTTCTATCTCCCAATCGGTCACCAATTCGTTCAATAATCAATCCCAACCTAAACCTAAAGAAGAGGTTCAAACTTTCAATATCTCTCATCTAAAAAAAGTTTGGGAGGATTATAACAATACGAATATAGAAGTGGCGGAAAAACAGCGGAGAATCAATCTCACCAGGACTGCTTTTGCAATCCTTACTATGTTCACAGTCCCTATAGCGTTTTTTTTCCAAACCCCTTGGGCTTATCTTCTCACTGCCATTGGAATTTTAGGTAACATTTATAGTTTCATAGGCCTAAAGAATGCCGAATCCCCGTCTGAACGTCAGCGTCGACAGGATGCCTTCGATGATGCGTGGGTCTGTCCGAACCCTAAATGCGGTCATTCTCTTATGGCAAAGAATTATAAGTTGCTTGTTCGCAATTTTCAGGCGTGCCCCTATTGCAAAAGCAAATATGTGGAAAAGTAGTTTGAATATGTAGTCGGTAAGCAGCTGTTAAAAATCAATGATATGCAACTTAAAGCGAATTCTCTTTTACAATCAGGAAAATATCGAATCATCCGTCTATTAGGACAGGGTGGTTTCGGCATAACATATCTTGCTGAAAATACTATGCTCGGCAAGCAGGTGGCGATAAAGGAATTCTTCCCCAAGGATTTCTGCGGTCGCGATAATACAAGCCATCTAACCCTCGGCACCCAAAACAATGCCGACACTGTAAGCAAACTGAAAGCACGCTTCATCAAGGAGGCTCAGAATATCGCCAAACTCGATCATCCCGGTATTGTACATATCCATGACATATTCGAGGAGAACAATACTGCCTATTATGTGATGGATTATATCGATGGGGAGAACCTAAACGAGATTGTGAAGCATAATGGTCCATTGCCCGAGGGAAAGGCAGTGAAATATGTTGAGAAGGTCGGTGAAGCCTTGGAGTATATCCATTCGCGCAATATGACCCACTTCGATGTAAAGCCTGCTAATATCGTCATACGCAAGAAGGATGACCAGCCGATCCTGATCGATTTCGGTCTGTCGAAGCAATACGATGCCCATGGGGATGCCACCTCCACCCTCATGCAGGGGATAAGCCAAGGCTACTCCCCCATCGAACTCTACAATTACGGTAGCGTCTCAACCTTCTCTCCCCAGACGGATGTCTATTCATTGGGAGCAACCCTGCTTTATCTCGTTTCGGGGAAGGTACCTCCCCAACCCTCCTCGATAATTGAGAATGGCTTGGAGCTCTCTTTTGTTGGAGATCCCAAACTAAGAAAAGCCATCGAATCCTCAATGCAGGTGGGCAGAGGGAAGAGACCAGCGTCAATGCGTAAATTTCTCAATTCCCTTACAAACATTGAGCAGAATCAAGAAAAAGCATACCCCTCTCAATCCTCATACCAAGATAGCAATGATGACTCAACAAGGATAATACAACCACTTAGACCTACTACAAAAGACTCAGTCCAAGTTTATGATGATGATAAAGTTCCAGATACAGTCTCAAGGAAACTCCTACATAATAAAATCAAAACAAAAGCTACCAAAAAAGAATCAAGTTGGGTTCCTCCTTTAATTACATTTGGATTTTTTGCATCAATTCTTTTCATTTTTTCAATCGCAGGAAATTGTAACAGTGGTGGAGTAATGGATGAGTATGATTATGCCTTTGATACAGCTGTTGAAGAAATCCTTTACGACACTGTTTATGTAGTGGAATGTGATTCTCTGGCAGATTATGTATTAGCTGATTCTGCCCGATAAATTCTAATTTATGAAACTACTTCAGACTTTTATACTCTCTATTTTAGGAATACTCTTCTTCGTATTTCCACTCCACGCCGAAACCTACGTTGTCTGCGTGGGCATAGGTAATTATGCAGATCCCAATATCCCGAACTTAGAGAAGACGGAGAAGGATGCTATCTCAATGGCTTCTTTTTATAAGAATGGGACCAAGAATGTGATCACCATAACAGGTAAGTATGCCACAAAAGCACAGATCCTGAATAGCATCCGCAGTCAATTCGCAAGAGCCAAAGACGATGATAAGATTGTGTTCTATTTCAGCGGTCATGGCTATCCCGGAGGATTCTGCCCATACGACATGCATTCTATCCGGGATGGATTGACTTATTCAGATGTGGTCAATGTAATGGCAAAATCAAAGGCTAAGGATAAGATTATATTCGCCGATGCCTGCAACAGCGGAGCCATACGCCAAAGTAAATCCTCCTCCAAACCGAATACCGGGAACGTCTTGCTTTTCCTCTCATCGCGCGGAAATGAGAATTCAATAGAATCCCCTCTCCTATCCAATGGATTTTTCACAAACTATCTCCTGCATGGTCTCGGAGGGAAAGCGGATGCCAACTGCGACAAGGCAATCACAGCCAAGGAGCTTTTCGATTTCGTCAGTCAGGGGGTGACACAGCTTTCCAAAAATACCCAGCACCCTGTGATGTGGGGGAACTTCCCCGACAATATGGTGATTGTGAAATATAGGAAAAGATAGTTTGTCAATTATCTCCCATATTTTGTCAATCATCTCCAAAATATAATTTATATTTCCCTATCTTCCCTTTATTTTGCAAATATTTCATTCAACTGTTTTAACTCATCGTCATGCAACTGAAAGAAAATGCCCTACTCCAATCCGGCAAATACCGTATCATCCGTGTCTTAGGACAGGGAGGTTTCGGAATTACATATCTTGCCGAAAATACCATACTCGGCAAGCAGGTGGCAATCAAGGAATTCTTCCCTAAGGATTTCTGCGGTCGTGACAATACAAGCCATCTAACACTCGGCACTCAGAACAATGCCGATACGGTTGGCAAACTTAAAAATAGATTCCTAAAAGAGGCTCAGAATATATCCAAGCTCAATCATCCGGGAATAGTACATATCTATGATGTATTTGAAGAAAATAATACAGCCTACTATGTAATGGATTTTATTGAGGGTGAAAATCTCAATGAGATGGTAAAACGCAATGGACCTCTATCAGAGGAAAAAGCCATAAAATACATCAAGAAAGTTGGAGACGCATTGGAATATATTCATTCGCGCAATATGACTCACTTCGATGTAAAGCCTGCAAATATCGTTGTGCGAAAGAATGACGATCAGCCGATATTGATTGATTTCGGTCTGTCGAAACAATACGATGCTCACGGAGATGCCACTTCTACCCTCATGCAAGGAGTCAGCCAAGGTTACTCCCCTCTTGAATTATACAATTATGGGAGCGTGGCTTCATTCTCGCCACAAACAGATGTCTATTCTTTAGGTGCTACTCTCTTCTTTCTTCTATCCGGGAAAGTTCCTCCTGTTCCAACTGATATAATGGAGAATGGAATAATCTTCCCAGACTCCATTCTCTCGGATTTAAGAGAGTGCATCACGAAGGCAATGCAATCAAACCGTAGGAATAGACCCAGCTCAGTTGATGCTTTTATATTGAGTTTAAATACGACAAGCATTGATAATCATAAAGAAGAAACAATATACCTCGAAGATGAAAAGACTCATCAAGAAATACAATTAGAAAATGATACTTTTGATGAGTTTACAATCAATGAAGGGGAAACTAAAAGCCAAAAAATAAAGAATTATTTATTTGGAGTAAACAATTTGGTTTTAAGAAAATATATTCCTTTAAAAAGAAAAATATGGTTCCCTATTATCATATCTATCTTTGGCATTCTTTTTTTTCCATTCTATAGTCCATTTTTATATTACAGTAGTGATGATTCAATTTATCATCCCAAGAGATGTTTACAAAAGCTATTATTCTCTTCTTATCTTCATCCTTCTGACTGGGCATATGATGTTTCAAAAACAAAGGCAATCATATTCACCTGCCTTATCTCCATTATACCAATTTTTTTAATTATCTCCTTAGGCTTAGTACACTATAATAAGCATTATATAAGTCAAGAAGAGACTATACACAGTTTTTATGATTTAATGAGTCAAGATTGTCCTATTTATATTCAAGGATATGAAATAAAAAGCATAAACTTAAAGAATAATGACATTATCTTTAATTGTGACGGAGGAGATGTAATTTTTCATGAAAGGAATGAGTATTATAATCAATTTTCAAACCTTATAAAAGATTATATTATCAATAAGGGCGACACTATTTATAAGAAATTAAAAAATACAAACTTTATTATTAATTTCTATGAAAATAATAAATTAGTCAATTCTCAAAAAATTCCCTTTAATAAAATTAAAGAATATGGAGATAGGGATAAAAATATAATTGGCAAAGAATTCCTTTCTCATTTTAGATTTATTGAGAATTCAAGACTACCTGTTGAATATGGAAATGGAATTGTATTAAAGGAGGTAATATTACCCGAATTTGCTGGTTCTAATAACTATCTGACATATTGTTTTAAAGATTCAGCCAACTTACTCAGGAAAAAATATGGCAGTAATTTAACCAATATAATTTGGCAAGAAATCGATCCATTGATTCCATATTTTTATCCGAATATGGCTAATGGATGTGATGGACTTAAATTTGAAATATACGATAAAAAAGATAGTATCATTTATGAGAAAGTTATCATAAATTCAAAAGATATCATAACTAAAACCCCCTACTATATAAATCACATTGATTCGATAAGTAATTTGGAATATCCTTCTATGTATTAAAAGTATTATCAAGCCTAAAAATTTCATTATAAAATTAAAATGGGACGTTATTTCTATCCTTCAGCTTCAGATGCGTTATCTGCGAAAAAGCAATTTCTTCGAGAACATGGTTACAAGATTCCCCATTGTTTTAAGAACTCATGGGGTAGCGGCTATGTATTGTTTGATTCCAAAAGTGATGTAAATAGTTGGTATAAGGAGCACACAGGCGAATTCTTCTATAAAGAGGAATACGAATCCGGCACAATATTTACCAAACAAGATGCTTATCGTGAGATTGACAAATCTTATGGGGAACAAATAGAAGAAGTAATACGATTAAGAGATTTTTCTTTCCCTAAATTAGCATTGGGACTACCGTCAATTTTTGGCAATCGGATGTTTCTAAAATTTGTACTATCATCAAATGAATCGGATATTGAAGGAAAATTCTATATTCATTATGATGCCTTTATAATTGACGCAAGCAAGAGTGTCTCGACCTCCTCTCTTAGAGATCGAATCAAAGACATCATTTATAAACATTTCTATAACAGCTATTTTAAGAAACGTATAGAAGGGTCCGCACAAGAATTAGAACGCAGAGATAGAGCCAAAAGAGCTGCAATGGCAGAACGCGATAGAATTGAAAAAGAGAGGAAGTGTGAACAACAACGCTTGGAGCAAGAGCGTATCCGTAAACAGAGAGAACAACAAGAAGAGAGCAAACCTAAAATAAATTCTCTTACAATTTCTTCTAATCCTTGTTTCGTTGGTGAGAATGTAGTGTTAAAATGGGACACCCAAAATTGTGATAAGGTGTATCTTAATGGCCAGTTACAGTCTCCGAATTATAAAACAAAAACAATTAAATATAATAATTCTGGGTCTAAGAAATTGACTCTCAGGGTTGTTAAAGGTCTGCAAGAGGTTTCTGATACTTTATATATCAGTGTTATTTCGCGGAATAAAGTTAACCAAGAAAAGCAGAAAACAGTAGGAAGTACTGAAGGAGATAAGAAGTCCTGGTCTGAGATCCTGGATATAAAAGAAAAAGCTGAAGATTTAAAAAGAGATTTAAAAATAAAATTTGAACTGCCATGTTTAGTTTTATCCGTTATCATTGGTACTTTAATTTTAATTTGGCTACCTTCCCATAAGGGTGAAAATACCACAATTTTTTCTGAAATGTTCTCTCACCCTTTTTTAGAAACACTGCAAGTTCTTTTAGGGATTGTCGGATTGTATTTTATTATTTATATTATTTTGTTGGTCTTATTTGCCATATTGCTAAGTCCTTTAAATGAAAGAAGAATAAGAAAATGGAAAAAAAGACATCCTAAAGATCCTCGATCCATATACTTATAATTCATAATTTATTCCCCCTATTTCATCCTTTAAAGTCTACAGTCTTTTGAGAGGGAGTCATAATTGAGTATATTTGCTTCAAAATAAATTAAAAAAACAATATGGATAACGAAACTACACGTCTCATCAATGATGGAGACATTAGCAATGCAAAATCAAATGTTGCCTCCAATGAGGAGAAGAGAAGAATAAACCCGGCTGCCGCTGCTGCTGGCGGGTTCGTAGCCGGGGCTGCTGCCGGAGTAGGCGCGACTGCATACGCTACACGGTCGGAAGAACCATTACCGGTCGAAGATGTTAACGAAGAGGAAAACAAGGAGGTTGAAACCGAAACGCCCGAACAGGAAGATAACCCCGTAGAAGAGACTCTTCAGCCGGAAGAGAATAATTCGCAGCAGAACGTTTCTACCCCGAAATCCGCTCCCGTTTCTCATTCCGAACCAACTTCTCATCAGACAGCGGCTGCCACTACAATTGAAGTGACACCACAAGAAGTCTCCGTGACTGAAGAAATACCTGCCGATGCTGAGATGATTGAAGCGGAACCAGTAGATAATGAGATCCACGTTCTCGGCGTTCAAGCTGTGGAAACAGAAGATGGTAATATTATGAATGTGGCTCTTTTGGAAAGCGGAGGAGAACAAGCCATGTTGGTGGATATCGACAACAATGGCAGAATGGATGTCCTTCTCCATGACGCTAACCACGACGGCATGATTCAAGAGCAGGAAGTTACCGATATCTCACAAGCAGGAATCGGTGTGGAAGATCTTATTGCTGCTCAAATGCAGCAACAAGAGGCCGATTTATACTACGCATCAAACAATGATATGCCCGACTATATCAATGATGCTGACTGCACAATGGAGGTGTGATGGGAAAAATTTTTATTGAATGCCCCGAGTGTGGTCAGAAACTCTCTTTCAATGAGGTTCCGGGCTATCAGAATATGGTGGTGGAATGCCCCAAATGCCATTTCAAGGCGAATGCAAGTGTGTATCAAAGTGGTATGCAGGCTCGTGGGGCGCAGGGATCTGATGATATGCCTACGCAATTGGTCGCGCCCCCTCCTACGGTGAGCGATGTGGGGCAGATTCGAGTGAAGGAGACAAATGAAATCCAATTCCTGAAGCCGGGCAGGAATATCATAGGCCGAAGGGCTAAGACAGGGACTGCCGATATCAAGATCAGCACGGATATGTATATGAGCCGTCAGCATGTATTGATTGATGTGGTGAAGAAAGGGAATGGTTATGAACATCACCTTGTGGAAATAAACTCGAAAAATATCGTTAAATTAAATGGAGAGCCGATCCATCGGGGAGATGTCCTGATTCTTAAATTCGGCGATTCAATGATTCTCGGCACTACTGAGATTATCCTTGAGGGTAATGATGAAGATGCCACCAGATTAGTTTAGAATTATGATTAAAATCAGACAACCCCTCTGTTTCTCTGAAATCGGGAAGAAGGATAATCAGGAGGATTATCTCTTCCCGAAAGATGCGGATACGGCGACTCGCACTTTTATATTGTGCGACGGCATGGGAGGGCATGATAACGGGGAGGTGGCGAGCATGACGGCAGCCAATGCTTTGGGAAATTTTCTCTCTTCATGTTCGGAAGTGGATATCCCTACATTCGAGGCTGCTCTCGCAAAGGCTTATGATGAGTTGGACAGCATTGACACCAATTCAAATAAAAAGCCCGGCACCACTATGACCTGTCTTTCCCTTAATGAGGACAACTATTTAGTGGCACATATCGGAGACAGCCGAATTTATCATATCCGCCCTTCCCTTTATGATGCTAAAAGCAAACGAGGGGGGATAATCTATCAGTCGTCGGATCATTCGTTGGTGAATGACCTTCTCAAAGCCGGTGAGATTGATGAGGAGGAGGCAAGGAATTTTCCTCAAAAGAATGTCATCACTCGCGCTATGCAGCCTCAGCTCGAGAAGCGATATAAGGCGGATATCTATACTTTTGATGATATTCGTGGAGGGGATTATTTTTTCCTTTGCTGTGACGGTATTCTGGAGCAGCTGTCGAATGAGAAACTTTGTGAGATCTTAGCTGACAAAGATCTAAATGATACTCAAAAGCTCACAGAAATAAAGAATATCTGCGATGGAAATACTCGCGATAATTATTCCTGCTGGCTGATACCGATAGGGAAAGTGAAGCTTAAAGATTCTGCGGGGCTTTCGCAAGTGATTCAAGCTGATTCGGAGGAAGAGGATGAAAAAAAGCAAAAGAAAGAAGCTTCTATCAGCGTAAGCGATAAAGCAAGCTTACCTAAAAAGAAGTCTAAGCGTCTTTCAAATCTGTTTTTGTGGGTGCTGACTGTAATTGCTGCCCTCCTGACCCTTTGGGGAGTGTGTTTAGCCTATGGATTCTTTGATTCATCCAAATCTGAGAACATAGAGAAGACCGAGATAAAGCCAAAACCGAAGAAACCTGAGGTTAACACAAAGAAACCTGAGGTTAACACAAATCAAGAGGCTGCGTTATAACACAGCCTCTTGATTCTATGGATTCTTAAATTATCTCTTCTCATCATATACTCCAATTTCTGCGATTGCCACTTCCGCATCCTGAGGTTTTGTGGTGCGGAGTCTCACGGCATCCCCTTCAATCGTGTCGAAGCGATGAATCTTCACTCTGCGGGGAGAAATCGCTTCACCATTGAAAATCTCCACCCATTTATCCCCCTGACGATAATCAAGAGCATATGAGTCAAGATTGAAATCATTTTCAAAACTCAGGGAGATAGTGTTGAAGCTCTTAGGGGCGCCAAGGTCGATCATAATCCAGGGCGACTCCACGACAGTGTTTGAAATCCAGCTTGTGGAAAAATTGTCATCATTAGCGAAATCGTGGATCTCACAATCGTAGCTCCATGATCCGGTGGCATGACAATTTTTAGCAAGGTTTGTGCTGATAATCGGGGCGGGCGCATCGGCAAGTTTTACGCTCTTGCCATCATTTTTCCACATCTCCCCTATCTCCTCCAGTCGCTTCACCCCATTCTCGTCAAGCAAGCCATCCGTGTTAGGCGCAACATTCAGAATAAAAGTGCAACCAACCTTATTTTTCGGTATGATATTATCGTTCACTATCGATTCAGCCGAAGGAAGCTCCATTGTGGGGAAAGTGTCTTTCCAAAACCATGTAGGCTGCAGATGATCGCACGCCATTGAGGGGAGCCATGCGGTGGCTCCGTCTATCCGCTGTCCGGCTCCCTGTTCATAGGTCTTGATATCGGAATAGAATAACGCATCAGCCGGATATTTCGCACCATTAAGATCCATTACCAGACAGTCGGGTTGAATGGATTTTATATAGGAATAAATCTCTTCAAAAGGGATCTCATCATATGAGATTCGAGCCCAAGGTGCGTCCCAACCATCTATCATTATCGCAGTGACAGGACCGTAATTGGTAAGGAGCTCCTTTAGTTGCTCCTTGATCAATTTCGTATTTTTCTCCTTGTCGATATGGTTTGGAAGAATCTTTTCGTGAAGGTCGAGGATTGAGAAATGAAACATGATTTTCATTCCCTTCTTTCGCATAGCATCTGTGAATTCCTTAAGCACGTCTTTCTTCACACCACTATTCATCACGCTATAATCCGTGGTATTTGTATCCCACATGCAGAATCCGTTATGATGCTTCACTGAAATGCATCCGAAAGTCATCCCCGCTTTTTCAGCAGCAGAAGCCCACTGATTGCAGTCGAGTTTCTTTGGATTGAATTTTTGGGGAGAGCAATCAGGATCCGCCCAGTCGTGATTAAGATATGTCCCCATGCCGAAATGGATGAACAATCCGAATTTCAGATCCACAAAATCCTGCTGCAGTTCATGCAAGGATTTTGCCCATGTCACACCCGCTGCGGAAATGGTCATCAATAAAGATAATAAGAGTCGTTTCATTGCACTAATAGAGTTAATTTTCAAGCAAATATAGTATTAATTTGATAAATATGCAAAAAGAAAAAAGGAAACTCAAGAGAAAAATCTCAAAAGCTTCCTTTTGTTTTATAAGTAGCTGCGAATAATTAATGAACAGATAAAACGAAGTTATTTTTGAGCAGATTTTGCTGCGGAATGAAGGAGCATACTCCCGTATGCGACTGAATGACAAAGCAAAATATGCCAAA
>JAAVGM010000034.1 GCA_014800245.1 Bacteroidales bacterium
ATTGTAGAAACATTCGATGAATATTGGGGTATAACTGACAGTAATGATCTTGAAGTAGTCTTACCTAAATATAATTCCATAATTGCCCTTGATGATAACTTTCTTAAAGTTCAAAAGGGGAACAGTTGGGGTATAATTACCTCAACAGGCCAAATTATAGCCGAACCCATCTATCGTTCTGTCGATGGGTGGGACGGGAATTATTTTACTGTTACAAAGCTTAATGAGGCAAGAGGTTGGGGCTACATGTCTGGTAAATTAGATTACACCGGAAGACCTGTGTCTGAGGTTATTTCCAAGACACAGAATGGCATTTCAATCACTAAGTCCTTTGAGAAGTATGGATTAGAAAAAAATGGTAATGTCATTATTCCCCACATGTACGATAACCTCGCTTATTGGGGTGAAGATAAGTATATTGCGCAAAAGGATAACAAATTTGGCATCATAGATAGCAATAATAAGGTTCTGCTAAACTTCGAGTATTCTTCTATTACCCCACTCAAAGAAGGAAAGAGTATAGTCAGGAAAGGTACTTTACAGAATGTAATTGACAGCAACCTTAAGATTGTAGAAGATTTAGTAATCCAACTACAGGAAGGCTATAAGAAGATAAAACTTGGTGGGAAATGGGGTATTCTTAATCCTGAAGGTCAAGTTATAGTAGATTATCTATATGATGAGATTTCCACTTTCAGAGGTCGTTTAGTTGGAATTATAAATGGACGACTGATTAAGCTTAACGCCTATTATCCCTATAAACTTCCAATGGAGGGAGAATTTGCAGGGTATTCTGAACCATCAGGGAAAAAGAATCCTCACAAATTAATTAGAGTTGGTGGCGTAATATTCCAGCTTTATAACAAAGAATCAGATGATATACCAGGTCAACCTATTCCTGTTCTGTTAATTAACTGGACTCCTACATTTAAATATCCGGTCGTGATGTTGTTAGGGGGTGCCAATTTGTCTAAGAAATCAAAACATATAGATAAACCCGAAGATTATATTACGGGAGAGTCTTATGAGGCTTCAATTACTTCGACTATCATGGGCACTGGTAAGGATAGACGACGTATTAAAGGCTTCGATGTAGAAGTAAGAGGCTCTTCTATTTCACATATTTATATAAAGGATATTGTTCGATGTGGTCTCCACACTAACGAGCTGTCTGTCGGGGATAAATTAAGACTGACAAAATTGGGATTCGACGATGAATTTGATCGCACGAATTGGAGAATTGAACTTAAATCAAGTAATTCGTTGAAAGAATGAGTAGTATTTTTTGTCTTGAAACAGAATGGGAACAGTCCATTCATGATATGAAAAAGGAATCATCGGTACGCCCTTTGTTGCAGTATCTCAATGCTTCGGAAGGTACAGAGTTTGTATTTCGACAGGTAGCGACTCGTGCCGAGTTTGAATACTACCTTGATCATTTATCAAGATTGTCCTATCAACGTTTTGATATTGTTTACCTTTGTTTTCATGGAAGGGAAGGAGAGATTACATTTGCCAATAGAGAAAGTATAAGTATATCGCAAATTGCAGAGCAGTTCCCTAATATATTTGGAGATAGAAAAGTTCACTTCGGATCATGTAGTACTTTGAAAGTAGATAGTGATACTATATCTGAGTTTAAGGAAATTACGGGAGCTAAACTCGTAACGGGTTATGCTAAAGCTGTACCATTTCATGATAGTTTTCTTTTTGAGTTGTGGCTTATGCACCTTCTCACTCATCACAAGAGTCTTGGAAGTATTAAGCTCAATGCAAAAGTCGAAAAAGAAATGAAGTTTTACGGAGACCGGCTTAAATTCAGGACTTTTTAATAGCCATGAATATTGAGGAATTTAGAGAATATTGTATATCAATGGAAGGTGCGACGGAGAAAACACCATTTGCTAAGTTTGCACCGCGCTTTAATTCGACAATTGTATTCTACGTCCTTGGCCACATGTTTTGCATGGCGGATATGGAAGATTTTACGTCAGTGTCGTTCCGCTCCACGCCTGAAGATATTGTAAAGATTACTGAGCGATATTCGGCTGTGGCACCACCTGTAAACAAGGCGATGAAGTTATGGATCAGGATAAATTTGAATGAAGATATGCAGGACAAGGAAATCTATTCGTACGTCAAACGGTCGTATGAAATCGTTAAAGATAAATACACAAAGAAAGGTAAAAAGGAGACTGAAAAGAATTGACTGAAAGACATTATGTAGCTATTAACTTGAAGTCGTTTTATGCTTTGGTGGAATGTGTTGAGCGGAAGGTGGATCCGCTTGATACCTGCCTTATGGTGGCCGATGCCTCGCTATTTCGTAAGCATTAACTCAATGAAAGTAAACAAATATAAGAAATATCCAATCAACAGCATCCGAAAAATACCTATTGATACAACATTACGTGTATGGATAATAGGAATTCAAGGGAAAATATCCAAAGACAATAAAGGTAAAATTATAGTAATGGATAATAATCAAAGTATCTGGGCTATATGTAATAATGAAATTAAAAATATTCAGCGCTTTGAGAAAAAAATTATTGTGTCAAAGATTATATCCCTAACGAAAATAGAGCATGTTGATCCGAATACCTCCATATGGAGAATCAATAAAGGTTATAGAAGAAGATTCTTCAATACAGAACTTTATAATGAAGATGATAAGGATATGTAAAATTACAAAAAGACTATTTAACTCAACATCGACAAATTCAACTCGGTATGGGGTCGTTGACAAATTCGAAAATCTCTATAATATAATTAACTGAATAAGGTAATTTATAAGTTAAAAGTGTTATCTTTGCATAAGGAAGTCTAAAACGCTTCTAAAGATACTTAAACCTAAGAATATGTCTGAGAAAGAATTTAAGTCGTATAGATTCAATTCTGAGTCAGAGCCTTCTGATGAGATGCTGGATCATCTTATGGAGAAAGCTGCTAAAGAAGTAAAGGAAAGCAATGAATCCACCAATCGTGCTTTCTTTGAAAATCTACGCAAACTATCGCAGAAAAGGAAAGCTGAATGGAAAGAGATGGACTATTAGGTAAAATGTATGTTGCCGAGGTGCCTGAATGGGCGCAGAGCATATTGCCTGAGACTTTATAGTCTATATACCTTTAACCTCTCCTTTAGGGAAATATCTCACAATACTTCTTTACGATATAGGATCTCATCGATGCTATAACGGCAAATAAATGACGATAATTGAACTTTTACATAGCAAATATGTTTTAAAGATAAAATAACTTAAAAACAGATAAAACTATGAAAAAGTACAGATGTGAAGTTTGTGATTGGATCTATGATCCTGAAGTTGGTGACCCCGAAAACGGTATTGCACCCGGCACTGCATTTGAGGATCTCCCCGAAGATTTTGTCTGCCCTCTCTGCGGCGTAGGCAAAGATCAGTTCGTAGAAGAAGACTAATTCTCCGGATATAGATATAAAAACTCGTCAGGCATCCCCGCCTGACGAGTTTTTCTTTTACAGGTTATCCTCATAATTTCCCATTGGATTAAGAAAAAATCCGTACGCGGGATCAAAGCGTTGCTTTTAATACGCGAGATTTGAGCAGATGGTACGGGGATTTTTTTCTTAGTGCGATTAAGATTTTTATTTTGGATAAAGGGAGATGAGACCTCTCGGTCTACGCAGATCTCGGCAGAATCTTCCACTCGTATGTGTCTGCCCTCATCCCCGCTGACCGAAGGTCAGAACTATCTGCCTTAATGATGATTTTAGATCCCCGTTCCATCTGCTAAAATCCTGCGACCCTTGGCGATAAGCCAAATCTCGCGTACGGACTTTTTCTTAATCCTCCCCAATTATATCACCGTAAAAAATCATTGTGGAATTATGAGGATTGCCATATTCCTTAATGATGATGATTATAATGTTTGCGGAAGCAACAGCTCTTCCAAAGGTCTTTTAGGCACAATATGTACCCCATTCTCATCTCTTCGATATTTGATATCCGCATCCTTCCTGCCGTCAGTATCCTCCAAAACCACTTTCTCCGCAGGATAACCGAGGGCGAGGATATATAGAGGTTTGAAGATCTCAGGCAGCTTCAATATCTCTTTTGTCTTTACCACATCAAAGGATTTGATGATTGTGCCGTGTATTCCGAGCGAAGAAGCTCCCAAGGTCAAGGCCTCCAATTGCAGACCGTCATCGCAAAGAAGATTAGTGGTCAACTCCGTGTCGAGACACTGCACAAGGTAGGCCACAGGGCGCTCCCCTTCTTCGGGACCATCCCAATCAGCAAAATATCCCGCCCATTTCAATACAGGAAACAGACGGGCGCACTCATCCGCATCATCCACTATGCGATATTTCAAAGGCTGTAGGTTTCGTCCTGACGGACAATAGCGGGTCAGTTCAACCAACGATTTCAGAACATCCTCCCCTATCTTTTTTGATTGGTCGAAACGACGATAAGATCGATTCTCTTTCATCAGTTCCCTTAATTGGGAAAAAGCAGTCATCTTTTCCATATAATTCTAATTTTTTTACAAATATAGGATTTTTAATTGAAAAAAGAATGATTATCCTCAAAATCTCAATACTTACCTTCACCCGCCAGTTATCTATAGATATCATTGGGATGAATAGAGGAAAAATTGGAATCGCGGGTCTTAATCAATTAAGACTTTTCGCTGATGGGTGCGGATTGTTTGCGGATCTTTTTATCTCTTGGTCGGGTTTAAGGATCGCTGCCGCAATCATGATATGATTGCAGTAACGGATCTAAGCGGATTTTCGCGGTAGGCTGCGCAACGAATGGAACCATATACTTTTCGACTCTTAATTAGATCCCATTGACAATTCTATAAATCCCCTTACGATAAGGTATGGTATCGGATAGCTTGCCCATTCCAAAATCCTTTACTCCAAAATTAATTAGATATCCCAATCTAAAGTTCGTTAGTCGTAGATAGGTTACAATTTGTCGACCTTGTTTCTCAACTATTTCTCCAAGGGCTTTCACCTCAATTATCACCCTGCCATCTACAACGAGATCTGCTTTATAGTCCGAATTAACCTTATTTCCTTTGTATGTTACTGGGACCGGTGTCTCCATCTCCACATTATACCCTCTTTGTTCAAGCTCCCATTTCAATGCGGCCTGATAGTATTCTTCTCTCATCCCGCATCCTACTGTATTTCTAACTTCAAATGCGGCGCCGATAATATCGCTTCCTATCTCTATGTAATCCGGATTAAGTGCCATAAAAAATTTTTTCCAAAAGTAGTATTATTTGTTTAGATATCCAACAATATTGTTTTTAAAGTAATAAAAACTGGCTGCGCACAGCATCGATCCGCTCTAATCCGACTCTTCAAATTGCGAAGCAAATTGAACCGCGATAAACATACAGTAGCTTTTCTACATAATCAAATCCTTATATTAGAAGGAATCTTATAAAAAGATCCGCGCTCCATCCGCGCCCTAACCAAGCCGTAAGGCTTATCCGCGATACCCTTTAAAATCAATTTATAATCCATTTATTCGACTCTTGAGAAAGTAATCCAATTAGACAAATTTAATTTTTATCAGATTTTCTCAATAAGGAATTAGGGTAGTAACCACTTATTTTATATGAAATCTTTCCACCTTCTCCTAACCAATCATCAGTCTAAAGCGTTTAAAAATAAATAAATTTTATAAGTGAATATTTCACTAACTATATCTCCTCTAAACTCTAAAAACAAATCAATGGAAAAGAATACCAAAGAGAGAGCCCTATTTGCCACTAAATTCGGGGCCATCGCCGCTACCGTCGGTTCGTCTGTAGGTTTAGGAAATATCTGGAGATTCCCCTATGAAGCGGGTGTGCATGGCGGCGGAGCATTCCTTTTATGCTATATGATGTGCGTGCTTCTGCTTGGAATTCCTGTGCTTTGTGCTGAATATTGCATGGGAAGAGGAACAAGGAGCAATGTGTTCGGAGCATACAAAAAACTCGCGCCCAAAGGGAAATGGCATCTTTCAGGATATATCGGGATTTTTGCTTCATTCATGATCATTTCCTTCTATTCCGTTGTGGCAGGATGGACAATGGAATATTGCATCTCCTCTCTATTCGGACAACTCGATTTCTCCGACCCCGTAGCCGGGCATAACCAATTCCTGGTCCTTACCACCGGATGGCGTCCTGTGCTTTGGACTGTAATTTTCCTTGCAGCCAATTTTGCAGTTCTTTCAGGAGGGGTGACTAAGGGGATTGAAAAGATGTCGAATATCATGATGCCAATCCTTTTCGTAATCCTGATAGCGTTCTGCATCTATTCCTGCTTCCTTCCCGGATTCAAGGAGGGTGCAAAATTCTTATTTGCCCCTGATTTCAGACAGATCACCCCCTCCGTGCTACTCGGAGCGTTAGGACAAGCATTCTTTTCGATGAGTCTCGGCTTAGGGTGCATGATGACTTATGCTTCCTATTTCAGTAAATCCACCCGTTTGGGGCGCACTGCCGTTATCTCATCTTTGCTTGACTCTTCAGTGGCAATTTTCGCAGGACTTATCATCTTCCCCGCTGTTTTCTCTTTCGGGTTATCTCCGGAGGCAGGGCCGACACTCGTGTTTGAGGTGTTGCCAAATATATTCTCTCATCTTCCTGCCGGGATGTTCTGGTCAACCCTCTTCTTCCTTCTCCTCTTCATTGCTTCTATCACCTCTACAGTATCCATGAGCGAAATCTCTATCAGTTTCTTTTGCGATGAGAAAAAGATGTCGAGAAAGAAAAGCACTCTTCTCTCAGCCGTGATAGCCTTAGCCGGAGGATTATTGTGCGCATTGAGTTTTGGACCGTTGCAGGATTTCAAGATCTGCGGAATGACCTTCTTCGGACTGTTTGATTACGTCTCATCAAATATATGCCTTCCTGTCGGAGGGTTCATCTGCTCTGTATTTGTAGGATGGTTTGTGGATAAGAAATTTCTCAAAGATCAATTCACCGACGATGGCCTCTACAAATTCCGATGGCTCGGTCCGCTGCGTTTTGCTCTCCGATATATCTGTCCTGTGGCAATCCTTCTCATCTTCCTCAACTCTTTAGGGATAATATAATATGTACGGACCTTTTCTTAATCCAATTATACGATATCTAATCTTGATTTCAAATATCTAATGGATCATGAATTGGTCCGTACGCAGGATTAAAGCGTTGCTTTTTATGACGCGGGATGGGAGCAGATAGAACGGGGATCTTTATATTTGGAAATAGATATCTAAGATTATATAGAAACGGCAGATAGTCCTGACCTCCGGTCAGCGGGGATTAGAGCAGACACATTCGGGTAAGAATCCTGTCAAGATATTGTAATGTCAATAGTGAGTAAAGAGTCTGCCAGGATCCGCGGAGACCGAGAGGTCTCATCTCCTGTTATCCCAACTAAAAATCTTAATCAAACTACGAAAAATCCCCGTTCCATCTGCTTAAATCTTGCATGAACCGCCGTAAGGCGATCCCGCGTACGGACCTTTTCTTAATCCAATTATTCGATATTTAATCTTTATACAGATACATCATCCCATCGGGAAATACATCTTTGTCCATAGGGAATTGGGTATCATCCTCCAAAGACCTACGAGAAGATTATAACGCCAGTCAATCACTGCTACCCGAGGATGCTTCACTATGGCATGGATAATCTTCGGAACAACGTATTCAAGGGTCATCTCCATAGGATAATGCTTCTCCGGATCCAGGAGCGGAGTGCGTATCCATCCCGGACGGATATCTGTGAATTTAATATCCACCCCCTCTTTATTTGCCAACTGCTCAAGAGCCACCATATAGGTTTGAGCAAACTTCTTAGAGGAGGAATAAGCTGCCATCTGCCCTATTCCGTTAGTGCCGGCAACGCTTGTCAAACCTACGATCTGCCCTTTCTTCCCTTCTGAACGGAAATAACGGTAGGCCGCGCTTAACATCCGCGCAAAACCCGCTGCGTTAGTAGCCACCATCTTCACCTCCTCTTCCGGATCTAATGACGGATTGCTATAGCCTATCCCTGACACATGGAAATAGATATCCATCCCTCCCATTCTCTCAATAAGACTCCCCATCTTCGCCGGAGCATCTTCCTTGGTGATATCCACCTCCTCAATCTCGATTGTATCGGGATAGAGATCTTTCAATGTCTGGAGCGCTGAAAGATTTCTCGCAGCCGCTCCGACCATTATTCCTCGGGAAGCAAATTCTTCTGCCACTCTTCTCCCTATCCCGGAAGAAGCGCCCATAATCAATACTTTCTTCATAATTTTATTGAGTTAATAACATAATTGATGAGAGCAGCCGCCCGGCCTCCTTCCCATCTCTGCGATAGCTGGGGAAAAGGAGTTTCCCATTTTCAGCACGAGACGAGAATGTGCAGAATCCGCTTCGCTTTATATTCTCCTTATTCACTCCGCGTCGCAACAGACGATCCATATTCACCCCTTCGAGGTCGATATGAGGCTTGGGAGTATCTGTGTAGACATAATCTCCAAATCCGGCTTCGATGAATCGATTGCCTAATTCTGCATCCACCTCATAATATTCCTGTGAAATGGAAGGACCGAAAGCTACAACCATATTTTCCGGCTTGGCTCCATGCTCTTCAAGCACATCAAGAGTGCGATCCACAATCCCTCCAAGCGTACCTTTCCAACCGGCATGAATCGCAGCCACCCCATTGACATCGGGACAATGGATAAGAACAGGTACGCAGTCGGCTGTAACCACTCCGATCGGAATATCCTCGCAGAATGTGATCAATGCATCCGTATCCTCCGCCCTCTTAAAGCGAGAGTCAACAATAGCCACATTAAGGGAATGGGTCTGAACAGGTATATTCGCTCTCCATTTAAATATATCCTTAAATTCTTCGGGGTTCCCTTTAAGTTCGGCAAATGTAGTTACAATTCCTGTTGCGCGCGGGCGCCTCAATATCCGGAATATATATTCATCCGGGTTGTCAAACAGATCCATCAGCGTTAGTTATTTGATTAATAAAACGGTAACAAGCCCCCAAATCACGAGCATTATATTGCTGACGGCATAAGTGACAGCATATCCGATTGCAGGAACTGTGCTTCCTATTGCATTCTGAGCCGCACCTAAGGCAGCGGTACAGGTCCTTGTTCCGGCACAGCATCCAAGGGTGATTGCAGGATTAAACTTGAAGACCTTATGTCCAAGCCATAATCCGAAAAAAACGGGTATCATCGTTGCTATAGCCCCTGCTGCAAAAAGCATCGGCCCAACGGTCTTTATCCCGCTGATGAACGACGGAGCGGCCTCAATGCCTACAACAGCTATGAATACATTCAACCCAAGATTATTCATAAGCCATAGGGCACCATCAGGAATATATCCATACGTTGGGCGTTTTGATCTTAGCCAACCGAATACCAAGCCTGCTATCAAGGCGCCTCCGCTTGTGCCGAAACTCACCGGGATACTCCCTATCCATATGCTCATAGCGCCGAAAAGTCCGCCTATGAAAATGGCAAGCCCCACAAACATCAAATCGCTTTGAACCGAAGGTCGGTCTTCATGCCCGATATGACTCGTGGCTTTCTTCACCTGTACAGGGCGACCCACTATCGTAATCCTATCCCCTTTACGGAATGTAGTGTCAAGGGTAACTTCGAGCTGTTGATTGCCGCGCAATGCATCCCTGATCACTACTCCATGCATAAATTTCTCTTTTCTGAGATCTGAGATTCGCTTCCCGATGAATTCCTTTTTTGCCACCAAGACCCCTATTCTATCAAGCGGATAAGATAGAATCTCGGCATCTGCCAATTCATTCCCTATATAGCCCTCAACCTTTACAATAAACTCAGACCGTCCGCATATCACCACTTCATCTCCGGCATATAGACGGTCGTCATGGCGAGGAGCATATATTTCATCATTATGTCTCACTCGATCCACATAAACCTCTATACCGGCATTTCTTAAATAACGCTCTGTCTCCTGCACCGTGCGTGGAAGATTAAAAAATTCCGAATTAACATGAAATGCACGATATGACACAGTGTTCATGGCATTGACATATGCCGGATCTTTGGAATGGTCGCCGGAATTGAGTTTCTTTTCCAATTCCCTTGTGGCCTCTTTCACTTTATCCACTCCTCCTAAAAGTCGCGGACCAAGGTTTCCAAGGATTATCACTGTGCCGAGAGTGCCGAAAATATATGTTACGGCGTAGCACACTGGGATAATATTCAATTCACGATTCAGAACATCCTTGGGCAATCCAAGGCGCCCCAAGGCTTCTGTTCCCACTCCCAAAAGGGCGGAGCAGGTTTCGGATCCTGAGAAAAGACCTATTGTCTCCCCTTTCGTATATCCGAAAAGAATGGCGAGCGAGATGACAGTCGCAAAACAGGTTCCACCCATAATTACAGCAAAGAGTGCTTGCTTGAGTCCGGTGCCACGCAGTGATTTGAAGAAATCGGGTCCGACACTATAGCCGATTGAAAAAAGGAACATCATGAAGAACACCATTTTTAACGGCCCGGACATCGGTATATTCAACTGCCCTATCAGCACGCCAACCAATAGAACCGCCGTGACGCTGCCTAACGAAAAATTACCTATCTTAACCCTGCCGATAAGAAATCCTAATCCGACGGTGAGAAACAAAGCAAGAGGTGGATATTCCCTCAATATATTTACAAATGATTCAAACATAGTTATAATAGTTGGATGATTGGCTGCACAAGCTCACAATCCTTGCTTAAGCCTTTAGAATTATAACATTGTTTTTTCTTTCATGTTCAAATCTATCTATTTGTGGTTTGCAGTTTTTTGATTAACTTTGCATATCTACTTACTCAACTTGTAGGTTGAGGGTAATAAGTGAATAAGTGAGCAAGCGATAAGGCCATCCTCTTATAACTTATAACCTTATAACTTAAATCACATAATACAGTGCTTCTAATACAATGAAAGGAATTACTTACATATACTTTAGCGCCACCTCCACTACGGCCCGATGTGCAAAAGCTGTCGGAGAAGCTATGGGGTTGCCTATCAATAGGGAGATCAATATTGCTGACAATCATGCCACCGAACTCCCCTTCTTTGAATCTGACGACATCGCGATAATTGCAGCTCCTGTCTATGCAGGTCGCTTGCCCGAGCATGCGGTGAAGACAATACGTATCCTTCGAGGGAAAGGAGCCTATGCCGTGGCTTTAGTGGTGTATGGCAACAGAGATTACGATGATGCCCTTCTTGAATTGACCAACATGCTCAAGGATTCCAACTTCAATATTATCGGTGCGGGAGCTTTCATTGGGCAACATTCCATTTTCCCGAATGTAGGCGCACATCGTCCTGATAAAGCTGATATGAAAGTCCTTTCCAAATTTGGAGAAGCTTGCCGAGAACGGGTTGAGGCGGGGTTGCCGTTTGCACAGATCGATGTGAAAGGTAATTTCCCTTACAAACGACCCGGAAATGTTCCGTTCCATCCTAAATGCGATTCAAGGCTCTGCAATGCGTGCAAGGATTGCGCTAAACATTGTCCGGTTGGAGCGATTAACCCTAAAGATCCTACTGCCACGGATAATGACAAATGCATCTCCTGCGGTCGTTGCATCTTTATCTGCAAACAATATGCCCGAAAATATTCGGGATTGAAATATATCCTTGCCGGAAAACTGTTTGAGAAAGCCAATTCCCAAAGAAAGGAACCGGAATGGGTGGTCGCTGAATAAAGTTGTTAGTTTATAAGGTTATAAGATGCAAGAAGAATTTAAGCTATAATCTTATAACCTTATAACACCATAAAGATAGTAGCTGCTGAGGCTAAAATCAGGAAGGCGAGTAGGAACTTTTCATTGCGTGTGAAGAGTTGCTTTATATCCGGATAATTGTCTCTCCGTGCCCTTATATAGAACCCCACTCCCAAGAGATAGAATAAGGAGGTCATGAAAAGTTCTTTCAGTCCTCCGGCGTAGGCCATCCAACAGCAGAAAAGCAGTGTGATAATGGCAAGGGTTTTCACCCCCTTGCTCTTTCCAACCTTCAGAAGGAATAGAGCCGTAAAAAAATAACACGGGATAATCATCAGGCCCGTGATATAAAGCGCGGCAAGATATACGTTGTCAGCATAAACAACCATCATAAGGAACAGCATCTCAACCAAGCTCGACATAAAGAGCCCGAAAGCAGGCATGCCATGTTTATTCACTTTCCGAAATATCGGAGGAAGAATTTTTACAATAGAAGCTTCATATGGCACCTGCGCCACAACCAAGGTCCATGACACACATCCTCCAAGGAGCGAGATAATAATTGCAGCTATAACTATCCAGTAAGCCCATGGTCCGCAAATGTCTTTTAATATATATGCCACAGAAGGGTCGTGCAATCCGGCCATCTTAGCTCTTGTCATCAGCCCGAAGCAGAGAAGCGATATTGCCAAGTATAGAATAAGGGATATAAGGAATCCTGCCACTCCGGCCTTCCCTACATCTGAACTCTTCTTGGCTCGCGCCGACATCATAACCGCTCCCTCCACTCCGAAGAAACAGAAAAGAGTGATCATCATTGTCGATTTTATCTGATCCCCTGCTGTTCCCAATTCTTTTATATTGCCCCAAATATCGGCATCGAACATATCGAATTTGAAATAGAGCGAGAAGACAATGATGATGAAAACTATCATCACAATCTTTATTCCAGATAGAAGGTTATTGATTATCTTTGCTGTCTGTATCCCGCGGCTCACTATCCAAAACATCGACCAGATTAGGCAAGTGCCGAACACGACTGTCGGCCAATTATGGTTGAGCATCACCGGAAAGATCGCGCCCAATGAATCGTTAAGAATCACACAGAATGTAACATTGGAGAAAGCTGTGCAAAGCCAATAGCCCCACGCAATATTGAACCCGACATAATTTCCGAACCCTGCCTGAGCATATTGATATAGGCCTGCGTTATATTGTGGATAATGAGTGCTGAGCCATTTGAATACCATAACTAATGGAAGAATACCGGCTCCGGTGATGATCCAAGCTAAAAACACCGAACCGGGAGCAGCCACAGATGCCATATTCTGAGGGAGATTGAAGATTCCAACCCCTACCATTAATCCGAATACAAGGGCCGTGAGACCCCAAAAGCCAAGTTTACCGCTGGATAACATTTTCTATTTTTTACCTTTTCTACCTTTTTCAAACATTAGGCTCCATCCACTAAAATATGTTAAATGCCAGGGCGGCTATTTTTGAGCTAAAATATTCTTTTTCAGAAGGAGCAACCTTTGCGTTGCGACTGAGGAAAAAGGATATTTGAGCCAAAAAGAGCCGGACAAAAGGTAACAATTTTATCAGATGAATTAACATTATATAATATTAAAAAAAATTGATTTAATTAAAACACCATCCGTCTCGCAGCTGCACCTTGTCTATCGCTCTTTGATTCAGTTGCATAGCCCGCTATGCGCCTGAATCTGCAGAGCGATATCCAAGGCACATCTGCGACCCTGGCATTAACAGATTTTACTGGATGGAGCCTAAAGCATATAGAGTCGGTGCCCCCTCAGGACTTAAATCCCTGAAAACACCGACTCCCTTATTAAGACTCTTTACCCGCTGATAAGTTTATCATCAAAAAAAATTATTTTTTAACAATGTTAAATACACCTTTCTCTACGCCGGCTGTGAGGTCAACGGTGAGGACATAGGTGGCACCCTCTTCAAGCTGCACGCCGTCGGCAAGTTCGAAGTTGCCGGCATCCTTGATGAGCTTGGATGCTCCGGAGGTGAAAGTCAAGGCAGAGGTTGCAAATTCGCCGCCCCAGCCATCCTGGTGGAAGAACTTGAAGCTTAGATAGTCGAAGCGGAGACGCTGACCATATTCCGATCCCTTCTCCGGACCGGCTACGCCTGTGAACTGATACACCTTGGGCGAAACCTCTGCCATACAGTAGGCAGATCCGGGATTCCAGCCAAACTGATAATCAAGTGAAGGAGATCCTACGCCCCAGCCCATGAGCCAGAGTGCGCCGGAGCCATCGCTCTGAAGAGTCATCTCTGAGCCATCGGCAAATACACGCTTGGCGCTGAGTGTGCCGTTTAGCTTATCGAGGATCACATTGTAGTGACCGCTCACGGGGAGGAAGGTGATTTCGAAAGCATCCTCATCGAAATAGAAGTAATCGGGATCATAATAGAGATCGGCAAGAGCTGTGAAATCCTTGAATGTGAGTTTCGAATTCTGCTGAAGCTCTATCACGGTGGAATACATTGCATTGTCGGATGTGCTCATCTTCTGGTCATTGAGATAGATAGGCTTCTCCTCAAACTGCTGTTCGCCGTTATAATCCACGGTCATCACTGCATCGTTGATACCTTGGGTGAGATCTACTGTGATTACATAGATACCATTATCCTGAAGCACTACACCATCCTGAAGGAAGAGGTTGCCGTCGTCGTGGCCGTCAGAGCCTGTGCCGACACCGATAAGGTTCGACTTTGAAGTGAGGTTGGCCGATCCTTTGAGCTCTACTCCCCAACCCATCTGACCGAAGAACTTGAAGTTGATGCTGTTGGTGGCGATTGTCTTTCCGCCCACAAGCACTGCCTGATAGGTTTTCTCTCCTGTGGGAGCCATACAGATTGCATTCTCTGTGGTCCAGCCCACTTCGTTTGCCAAAGAGGGATGACCGATACCTGCACCGATGATCCAGAGTGCGCCTGTGCCGTCGTCGCTGAGTGTGGCAGGGTTAAGACCGTCGAGCTTATAGACGCGGAAATAACGGAGCTTGGTGTCGGCGATGATACGGTATTTGCCGTCGTAGGCATTGAATGTCAGAGATCCATCCTCGTTCTTTGAGAAGAATGACGGATCAATCCACCAATCGGAATATTCAGGGAAGCCGCTGGGCACGAGAGTGTCGCCCTTGGCAAGATCGAGGTCGATCTTGGATGTGGTCTCATCAATTGCCTCAAGCTGCTGATCGTTGATTGAAAGCACCACAAAAGGAGATCCCTCGAAGGAATAGGTGTTGAACGAAATGGAATAGCGTCCGGGAGCGGAATTAGAGAAGGGGATTGATCCCTCAGCGTACGGCTTGATCTCGCTGTTCTCATATCCGAACACTATCTCATTCCCATCCGCACCAACCTTGGGAGCTACAATCACACCTCGCATCTCGGCCGGGAATCGCTGAGTCACGGAATACACATATTGAGATTCCTTCTGCATAGTGTATTCCTCGCCTGATTCGGCACGGAAAATCAAAGAGGGATAGTCGGGATGTGAGATATTCACGTTGTAGAGTTCCTCTTTGGTGGTGAAATGGATATTCTGCAGAGTGAGGCGGAGAAGAGCCTTCCCATCGGGGATATTAGCGATGTAGGGGACATATATCTTCCCTTCGTAAGTGGCGCCGTTCTCTTTTGTGCGGATCACCTCTTCGCTCACCATCTCATCGCCGAAATAGAGCTCGGCATGGATTGTGGAGAGTGGCACTTCGGCATCGAAGGCTTTTACAGAGAAGGAGAGGGAATCGCCGAAACAGGCATTCTGAAGCGAGCCGGTAACATCCATCGTGGGATTGCCCGGAGCCATTTCGTCGTCGCTGCATGCCGGAAGCAATATAGATGAGGATGCCAGCAGAAGCGCTAAAAATTTATATGATTTCATATAGCTGTTTTCAATTTGGATTTTAAAGTTTGATTTATTGAGTCTGCATTTTTCAGCAGACTCAATATTTTGTTTCCATGACAGATCCTTATTTCCAAGAGAGCGACACGATCCCTTTCGAGGGAACAGTCACAGGGAAATGGTTTGTGCCGTCGTCAACGGTGGCTTTCACATCCTCCCCCTTGCTGTTGCAAAGCACGAGCGCATAGCTGTTGTCGGGGTTGAGGAAGGCGGAATATGTCAAGCCGTTGGTGGTGAAACCGGTGGTCCCGATTCTCTTTGCGCCGGGCTTAACGGCTGCCGACATATGTGCCATGATGTAATAGAAGGAATTGCGCTTGATGGTCTTGTAATCATCCGCGATATCTACAGCGCCAAAACCTGTGGTGCATCCTCCGGGGCGGTTGGGACCGCGCTTGGAGTCGAGCATTAGGTTCCAGATTATGGCTCCGCGGCTCCAACGGTTCACGGTGCCGAGGGTGATCTGCTCCATATCGTCGATGAGACGCTTTTCGAGGTTGGCACCATCGTTCCAGTCGCCGGCGGTTGACTCTGTGAATACAAGTTCCTTCTCGGGATTTGCGGCATGAACGGAATTAAGCTCATTGACATTTCCGCCATAATTATGATATGCGGCTCCTGCGATATATTGCGCAGCATCGGCATCCTTATAGATTTTTGTAGGATAGCTCTGCTGATCTGCCATATTGTCATAATTATAGTTATGGTCGAAGGCATAGATCTTTGTGGTGATGCCGTTCTCGCGGAATTTGGGTCCGAGTGCGGTTTTCACGAAATCGCGCTGTTCGTCCCAACCCATGAACATCGAGGCGGAGTTGCCACGGTTAAGAGGCTCGTTCTGCGGAGTCATAGCATAGATATCGATCCCTTCTTTCTTGAAAGCGTTGATCCATTTCACAAAATATGTGGCATAATCCTGATAGTATTTAGGATTAAGCTGACCGCTTGTCCAGGAATCGAAAGGCTTGAGCTCGGTGAGATTGTTCACCTTCATCCATTTCGGAGCTGTCCAGGGGGAAGCAAGAATCTTGATATTGGGATTGATTGCCAGAATCTCCTTCAAGACGGGAATCACATATTTGTTCTCCTCGTCGGTGAGGGCGAAATTCTCTATCCCCTCCTTGTCGCAGCAGGTGTATTCGCTGAGAGAGAAGTCGGAACATCCGATGCAGATTCGGATATAGCTCATCCCATATCCCTCTGTCGGGGAGAATGTCTCCTTAAGGAATTTTGCTCTGTCGGCGGCATCCATCTTCAGGAGATTATAGGCAGTGGAGCCGGTGATTGCAGCCCCGAAGCCGTCGATTTCCTGAAATTTCTCGGATGGGTTCAACTTGATAGTGGAGGGCGACATATTGTCGTTTGTGCTGAAGGAGATGCTTGTTTCAGTTAGATCCTTCGCACGGTTGGCAGTAGTCGTTATTGCTATCACATCCCCGGTGGCCGGAACTGAGGGTTCCGGCACGTCGGGCTGTGAAGGGGTTTTCGGAGTGTCGCTCCCGCAAGAAATCATCATTGCGCAGAGAGCGAATAAAGATGCTAATGTCACGCGAATTGTTGTCATGAAATTAAAATTGTCCTGTTAAATTATTATCAATAGCCTGGATTCTGCACCACATTGGGGTTAGTGTCGAGCACATCCTGAGGTATCGGCAACAGGTAGGAATTCTTAGTGTAAGGCACGGCAAGAGGCAGACGCCCGGGATCATTGCGCTGGGCTGCCGCCATGGTCTCCTCCAAGATGTCGAGACGCACGAGGTCGTACCAGCGTTCGCCCTCGCAAGCGAGTTCGAGGCGACGCTCATTCACATATGCCTTGAAAAGATTATCCTTATTGCTTTTTTCGCTATTGGAAAGCTCGGCCACTCCGGCACGTCTGCGCACCTGATTGATTATTGCAGCGGCTCCGGCCAAATCTACAGATTCGCCATTGAGAAGCGCCTCGGCTTTCAGCAGAAGAAGGTCGGCATATCTCAAGAAGAAGATATTGCTGAAGGCCGAACGCACTTTATACATAAAGGCATAATTATCTGAGGGGTAATAGTTGCTCCAGTTGCACTCGTAATATACAACGGTCTGCTCCTTGCGTTTAGTATCTCCCTCTTTGTCGAATGCTGAAAGGAGATCACGGGAAGGTGTGATCCATTTTGCCCAAGAGAAGCTCTCGTCCCAGTTGTTGAGCGGACGTCCGTACATCCAGGTTGCCCAGTTGCCCGATCCGGCAGGATAATGAACCTCAAGAATCGACTCCACGGAGTTGGTAACGAGGGGTTCTGCCGTGCCTCCATCCTTTACAGCGCCATCAACATTGAAGAGGTCGCCATATTCTGCGCAGAGGTCGTAGCCACGGGATGCGAGCTCATCCACATATTTCACCACCTTGGCATAGTCGCGAACAGGCTTCTCGGCATATACCTTGGCAAGAAGAGCTGTGGCCACATCCTTGCTGAAACGTGTCTTGTCGCCATTGCCCGCGGGAGCATACTTATATGCATCCTCAAGGTCTTTAAGGATATATTCGTATGCCTCAGCCTCGGTGTTCTGTGCAGGGAAGTAGCTTTCATAGGATTCCTGGATATTCTCTGAGGTGATATCCTTGGGCACGGTGGTGATAATTGGAATGTTACCCCACATGCGGACCATGCGGAACCAAATGAATGCTCTCATCACCTCGGCCTGCGCACGCATAGTGTTGATTTCATCCTGAGAAAGGGAGTTGTCGCCTACAGCTTCCACACCAACGATAAACTTAGTGCATTTTGCAGCCTGGAGCATATAATAGTTCCAGTCGCGGTTCACACAAAGAGTCGTACCATTGAGGTCGTTGGTAGCGGGATCCACCACTTCCGAACCGGTGGTGCCGGCATATGCGTTGTCGCTGTGGACATCGCCGATGAGGAGGAAGTCGAGCTGGAGATAGTTCTGATTTCCTCTGAAGTCTTCATAGAGGGCGGTCAGGGCGCTTTCGGCATCGGCACGGTTAACATAGATAATCTCGTCGATCGTATTATCTATTGTTCCCTCCGTCACGTCTGAATAGTCGCTCACCGGCTCGTAGTCAAGGCCGCAGGAAGTCAATACCAAGGAGCAGCCAAGGAAGGCAGTATATATTAAATGTTTTGATTTCATAATGTTGTCAATAATTAAAAGTCAATGTTCACACCGAATACATAGCTCTTGCAGTGAGGATAAGTGCCCCAGTCGATTCCCTGAACCGAACCGCTGTTGCCCCACTGGTTAACCTCGGGGTCCATTCCTGAATATTTGGTGAATGTAAGGAGGTTGGAGGCTGTAAAATAGGGCTGGATCTTGGTGATGCCAAGCTTCTTCATCCATTCTCCACGGATATTATATGAGAGTGTGATATCCTTTACGCGGAGATAGCTGCCGTCTTCCACGAAATATGTGGAGTTCTTCATGTTCCATCCTGCCTTCGGCATGTCGGTGATCTGTCCGGGAATCTGCCAGCGGCGAAGCACCTCTGTGGTCTGGTTCTTGCCGTCGTACATACCTTCGGTCTCCATTCTTGAGGCATTGAAGATATCATTGCCATATGAGCCCTGAAGGAAGATGCTGAGCGAGAATCCTTTGTAGGCAAATGTGTTGGTCATACCGAAAGTGAAGTCAGGGTTAGGATCGCCGATGAACGTGCGGTCGGAAGATGAGATGCGGCCGTCACCGTTGAGATCTTCATAGATCATCAAACCGGTTTCGGGGTCAACACCCTGTGCCACATATCCGTAGAATCCACTGAGTGAACGTCCGGGTTCGTTGCGCACTACTGCCTCGTTGACTGTCTCGCTGGTTACAGCGCTTAAATACACCTTCTGGAGTTCAAGCTTGGTGAGCTTGTTCTTGTTGAACGACATGTTGAGGTTGGTGGTCCATTCGAAAGCTCCGGTGAAGTTACGGGATGTGATTCCAAACTCGAAACCTCTATTGGTCATCTCGCCTTCATTTCTCTGGATTGAGCTTGCCGCTGCCGATCCTGAAGGGAGTGATACCCACATAAGCATGTCGGAGGTCTTTTTCCAATACACATCCGCACTAAGTTCCAATCTGTTGTTGAGAACTGCGAAATCAACACCGATACCTGTCTGGGTGGTAGTCTCCCAAGTAAGGTCGCGTGTGCGGAGGTTGGCCTGAGATATTGTCGGGACTGCCGTGCCGTTTCCGTCAGAGAACCATTCGATACGGTTGATGTTGTAGCGCTGGAGATATGCGTAGTCGCCTACACCGTCCTGATTACCGGTCTTGCCCCAACCTGCACGGATCTTAAGATCATAGATCCAGTTGACATCCTTGAGCCATTCCTCCTGAGAGATGCGCCATGCGGCGGAAACAGAGGGGAAGGCTTTCCAACGATGATCGGGATGAAGTTTTGAAGAGCCGTCGTAACGGATATTGGCTGATACAAGATATTTTGAATCGTAGTTGTAAGAGATTCGGCCGAGGTAAGACATGATGCCCCATGTTGAGCCTCCTGATCCTGTGCCGGTCCAGCTGATTTTGTTGGCGGCGTTAAGGGTCTGGATAGATCCGTTTCTATAATACTGACCATTGATCCAGTTGTTGGAATAATTTGAGTCGGTCCATGAAGTGGCGGCCATGATGCCGAGGGTGTTTTTGCCGAAGTTCAATTCATAGTTGGCAACGTTATCCCATGTGAGGACAGTGTTGTAGGATCTGCCGTCGTAGGCCGTACCGCCCTGCTCGCGACCCCAGGTGGTCTTTTCAGGGTCAAGGAATGATGTGTTCCATCCGTTGCGGCGGTCGAGGGTGAATTTGCTTGAGAAGGTGAGCCCTTTGATGATGTTGAAAAGGAGTTCGCCTGATGCGATGATACGGTTCTCACGATTGCGGTTGGCCTCCTGACGAGCCTCGTTCTCAAGCGGGCTTTGCATGTTCAGACCATAGAAGTTGTTATAGTAACGGTCAGGATTCTCAGGATCCCAGATAGGAGCATATGTAGGAGTATTGATCACTGAAAGAATCACACCACCACGGTTTCCGACCGTACCCATCGCTCCACCTCCATTTGAAGAATAATCGGAATAGAGCACATTCGCCTTGGCTGTGAGCCATGAGCGGAGCTTCCCTTCTACATTAGATCTGAAATTGAAGCGCTGGAAGAATGAACTTTTGAGAATACCACGGTCTCTCTGATAACCACCGGAGATGTAATATTTGATCTTTTCCGAATTCTGAGAGATAGCCAACTGATAGCTCTGAGTGTTACCGGTGCGATAAGTTTCGTCAAACCAATCGGTCTGGTCGGTCAATCCGTCGGGGAGATGCAGCAGGCCTATCTCATCCATGAGAGCCTTATATTGCTGTGTGTTGAGCACATCGAGCTTCTTGGCAACGTTGGTGAAACCGGCCTGGATATTGAGCGAGATTTTCGCATTGCCGGTCTTTCCCTGCTTTGTGGAGATGATCACAACACCGTTCGCACCGCGCGAACCATAGATGGCTGCTGAGGATGCATCCTTAAGAATCTGCATGCTCTCGATGTCGCCGGGAGCGAGGAAGTCAACATTATCAACGGGCACACCATCTACAACGTAAAGAGGTTCGTTGGAGCCGTTGAAAGAGGTCGTACCGCGCACGCGGACTGTCATACCGCCGCCGGGAGCACCGGTGGGCTGCTGAACAGCCACACCCGGAGCCTTGCCCTGGATAGCCTGAGCGGCAGAAACGATGGGACGGTTCTCAAGGGCCTCCTCCCCTACTGTGGATACGGCCGTGGTGAGGTCTTTGCGTTTCACTGCGCCGTAGCCGATCACTACCACCTCATCGAGGTTGGAGCTGTCTTCGTCGAGAACGACCTCCATATTAGTGGAAGCCTTGAGCTCTCTCGACACATAACCGATATAAGAGAAAACGAGGGAGGAGCCTTCCGGCACTCTTAGAGAGAATTTGCCGTCGATATCTGTAGCCGCTCCGATTCCCGGCTTACCTTTGACACCGACAGTGACGCCAATCAGCGGTTCGCCATCCCGGTCGATCACGGTTCCTGTAGAGGTGAAGTCAGCTGCCATAGCTGTCAAGCCTCCCAACAGAAACATCAACAGGAACATGGCTGATGATAAAAGATTACACTTTTTTTTCATGTAGGTTATAGGTTAAATTAAATATGGATATTTCAGGTTTTTCATTGCCGGGAGTCTTGATTCAAGCCTTCGTGGCAAAGATTTTCAGGTTTTAGGTTCTGGCGCAAAATTATATATAAAATTCAAAGGTTGTATGGGCAAGTAAAAGGTAGAGGTAAGAAAAATAAAATGCCAATTGCATAGCAATCAGCATTTTAATTTTTATAGAGAGAGCGAAAAAAGTAAGAGTTTGACCGAGGATTTGCATCGCTCCGCGACCCGGTTTTTCTATCACGCCGGGCGCTCCGTGAACTTTCCGAGAGTCCGGACCGCATCGGCAAAATCCTCCTTGGGGATTATGGCCTTGTTGCGCACACGGAAGCGATTGTTATACACCGTCTGCGGAGAGCAATGCAGGAATTCGGCAATCTTGATGCTGTCGGTGATGCCGAGGCGAACAAGGGCATAGATACGCAATTCAGTGTTGAGCAGCTCATCCTCCTTGGGCACTATCTTTTTGTCGGGCTGAAGGAGGGAATTGAAATCATTGATGAAATCGGGATAGATATGAAGGAACACGGAGTCGAACGATTTATAGAATTCCTTCAGCTCCTTCTTGGCTATGTCGCCGCTGGCTGTGGATTCCTCGATATCCTTATATTTCCTCGCCACAGCCTTGACGTGGATATTCTTTCGGAAAGATTCGAGTTTGCCGATATAATTTGAGCAGATGGTAAAGATATATCCGATATACTCTTCCTTCACATAGTTGGTTTCATTCAGCTCCTCATTTTTCGATTTAAGGTCTTCATTGAGTTTGATGAGCTGGTCATTCGATTCGGTGAGCTGTTTCTGAGTTTCGGAAAGATGCTCAAGATGAGTGTTGAGATTCTTATTGGCGGCATCGAGGTCTTTCCCCTGTTTTCTTAATTTTCGGTTCTGAATCACATTTATAATTATAGTGATTATGCAGACCACAGCTAAAATGCCTACCCAGATTAATGAATTGCGTATCCTGCGGTTCTGGAGACGGTTGCGCTCCTGAAAGGCGGAATTTATATCATCCTGTGTCTTTGCCATTCCGAAAGCCCTCACGCGGTTGGGAAAGCTCAATGCTTTGTTAAGGCTATAATTGATATAGGAATAGGCACGGTCGATATCGCCGCCTCCATTATTGAACACAATTTTTGCAAGGTCTTCAAGCGACGCGATCTCTGCATTGGCGCTCTTTACATCGCAGATGGCCGAAAGAGTCATATATTTCTTGAAATTCTCCTGATCATTCTGCCATTCGTAGAGCTTGGCGAGCATATAGAAATTTCGGGCATCGTCGCGGGAATTCAATTGCGAATTTTTCACTTTCTCAAGCAGCGCCGGGATTAGAGTCGGGTCAGACTTGTCGGTGCCCAAGATATCCCATCCTTTATACCATAGGTAGTCGGGGTGATTCTTCGGTATGATGGATATTATTGAATCTTTATATGCACGCTCCTTTACATAATATTCATTTGTGGAGCCGCCTGCATAGTTGCCCATATGGCTGTAAAGGAACACCATCTGTCCGTAATATGAGGGTAGAAGTTCTACGGGAACTTCCGAAACTTCCACCTGCCTCATCACATCATCGGCCTCTTTGAGAAGACCGGTGCCGGCAAGCAGATTCGATTTGTCGATTCTTGCGCGCGTTTTCCACTCCGTGTTACCGGCTTTCTCTGCCAATTCTATATTTAAATTGATATATTTGAGAGCCGAATCGGAATTGAAGGTGGAATATTCTTCAAAAAGACGATTGGTGATATAATACTTGTCATGGTCGGTCACTGCATTCCGGGCGTTGCTTTGCAATTCAAGGATTCTTGACAGCTTGGCCTTCCGGAAATCCTCTTTTCTATCTATCAAGGAATCGAGCATGTGTAAGTAATAATCCGATTTTTCCGGAAAACCGGCGGCAAATGATTGCAGACAGGCCACCGACAGAAGAATCATAAGCGCTATTCCGGATAAGAGGCCGGATGGTTTTATGGGTTTTATCATGGATAGGCAGTTTAATTGTCTTATTTTTATTGCTTTTGCAAATATAGCCTTATTTTCTGAAATTAACAAATTCTTTTGCCGGAGTCAATCTTTTGTAGAGTCAATCTTTTCGACTAATCAGAATGGGAGGGGGGATTCAAAGCTATATCTTCCTCCGTCGAGCGGGAATGTGAATTCTATTTTATGCGCGTGAAGAAGCAGGCGAGAGGGAGCGGCGGCTCCCCTCTTCCCATATAATCGGTCGCCGGCAATCGGCATGCCGAGCCCCGATTCGGATGCGGAATGCACCCGAAGCTGATGTGTCCTTCCTGTGTGGGGATGAAACATCACACGGCTACGCCCCTCTCTCACTCTGATGAATTCATATTCTGTCACAGCGCCCTTCCCCCCTTCAAAATCCACACGCTGACGCGGTCGGTCGAGCCAATCGGGCGACAGCGGCAATTCTATCACCCCTTTCTCCGGCAGCCCTCTCTCTCGATAATCACCTTCCAATTCCGCTATATATGTCTTGCTGACCTCTCTTCTGGAAAAGAGCGCCTGCAATGTTTTCAACACCTCCTCATTGAAGGAGGCTATGATCAATCCCGATGTATCCTGATCGAGACGATGCACCATCCTGACAAATCTTCCTGAGCCATATCTTTTCATTAGCCATTGTTCCACCGACACAGCAGCCCCTTTGCCGGGAACTGAAAGCATCCCGCTTGGCTTATCCACCACGCAAAACCATTCGTTTTCATAGATTATCTCCGGATTCCGGAATCCTCCCGACCTGTCTTCGCTGTCAAGGGCCGGAGTGGTCTCCACCCCTTGAAGCATCCATCTTAGCACGGGGAGACATTTCCCTCGGCAAGCGGGATAATGATTGCCGTGGCGACGAATCTCCCCTCCCTTGGGTTTGCCATACCAATATTCTGCCATTGCCACGGGCTGCCACCCTTTGAGATAGGCGGCTTGAAGCAATTTGGGCGCGCAACATTCCCCTGCTCCGGAAGGGGGGATGCGTAACGGCGTTTCGGCAAAAATTTCACTCAGGCTTCGGCTTTCTCCTCTCCCATTGATCAATTTAAAATTATCAAAAAGCCATCGCTGCAATTCTTCGGAGTCTTTGCGTCGGATCTCTTTCATCGCCGAAAGTTTGGATTGAGCAGATTGGAGCGCCTCTTCGAAAGGTTTGAGATCTGCTGCCACTCTCTTTTTCAATCGATGAAGTTCAGCCTTCTCAAATTGGCTTTGACGTATCATTTCGTTCAGTTCAGCCTCATCCGCTTCGCCCGATTTTCGCCTTGCATCCCTTTCCAATTTCGATTTCCGGCATCGGTTCTTAAAAATCGCAACCTCCTCCGTCAGTCTTGCTTTTTCTTTCTCATATTCCTCCTGCCCATTTTTCAATATCCCCTTCTTGAAATCAGCAATATCTCTATTCTGCTGTGAAATCTCCCTCTCCCTAATCTTGAAATATCCATCCGGCTGGAGATAATCGAACACAGGACCGACAAAGCCGGGATAATGAAAACCGCCGATTCCCAATTGTCCGGAGAAAGCATATAGTATATGCTGCTCCCCTTGCTTATCCTCAGCCACAAGCACACCGAGCATCTTCCCTTCCTCCAATTCGCGGCAGAAATTGATGTCCTCCGGCCTACCGCTCCCTTTCAAGGTCTCCACGCGAGCCACCAACTTACTGAAAGCCTCCTCACACTCCGCACTCGGTATGTAATCAAAAGGATTATTCATAGATTAAACAGCAATTCGTTCCCTTTCTATAGGATAATTTCATTCACCTGATTCTTCTAATACCTCTTATCTATAGATTTGCCAACAGCTCAGACCCTGTCATCACCTCCATTTTTGAAAAAGCGAAGAGTTTCTTGCCAAGATCTTTAAGCGACGCTCCGATATGATAAACATCTTCATCGATTATCAGGAAACGGTCGTGAGCCTTGGTGTATTTATGAAGTGTCACACCGGGATACTGCTCATTGTGTTTCTCAACATCCTGACGCAATTGTTTTGAAATCTGGCCATCATAGATATCCACCGTCACCCCCGGATTGCGCTTTGATAGTTGCACCAAGACCGAATCATCAATGTAATTATCAATAACAACGATACGAGTTTTTGCTTGGCGGATAAGATCGGCCACAAGCGCGTAGGCATCGAAGATCTGTCCGTTGAAAAATATTCCCTCCTTCGGTTGCAGAGAAGAACGCACAAAGAAATCAACCTTGCCATCCAATTCACGAAAATGTTGGTCATATTCCGAAAATCTTCTGTCAATCTTGTCCTCCAATAGCATAAGACGCTGATTTACAGAATACCCTCGAAGAAGATAATCTTTTATAATCTTTAAAGCCCATATCCTAAATTGAGTTCCCCTTAAGGATTTGACTCGGTATCCTACAGATATAATCACATCCAAATTATAGAATTTGGTACGATACCGCTTACCGTCTTTGGCAGTTAGTAAGGATTCCTTACTAACTGACTGCTCTACCAGTTCACCCTCTTTAAAAATATTACGCGTATGAAGCGTTATATTATTTCGCGTGGTCTGAAATAGTTCAGCCATCTGTGCCTGCGTAAGCCATACCGATTCATCCTCTACCCTTACATCCAAGGTTAGAGTATCATCTGGCTGATAAAGTATGATTTCATTCGCGCTATTCTTTTCCATTCTGCAAATTTAGCAATTTTTTAGTTTATGCGTTAAATGGTCTCACTAGTGTCCCATAAAAATGGGAGCTGGTTAAAAATTAAATAAATTAGGCCCATTGAGGTCTGATAGAACATTGAAATTTTGAGATTTAGTTTTGTTGAAGAGATCGACCAAATGAG
>JAAVGM010000035.1 GCA_014800245.1 Bacteroidales bacterium
CAGAATTATGGGATGCGCACCATCGCGCCGGCATTATCTCTCCCGAATTTCAATGATACAGCCCGCTCCACCTTCTACATCAAGGAATCCGCAGCGAAAGGGAACCATCCCACCGACCATTTCCATATCGGAATCTCGCTGAAGAGAGGCGACGACGAAACAGAGAATGCCACTTATGCCTTGGCATCCGATGAATTGCAGACAATCCTGCGCAACGACTATGTGCTGTTTCCCGTCGTGATCTCCGACTACATCCCCCGCTTGGAAGTCTATGACTATCCCCCGATCGGCGGCTATCCCGTGCAGGTGGAGAGCAACGGCAATGAATTCTACGCCACCTTCTCCTCCTCCGGCGCCTTCGACATAGAGGCAAAGCTTGTGAACAGTGCAGGGGCGGCTGTGGTGGTGAGCGAGAAGAGGAGCGATACAGACACCGAATATGTGACATGCACAATCCCCGATGATATCAAGAACAATCTGACCCTCACCTACGATCCCATTGAGGGGAGATGGCATGGGGATATCAACATAGGGAATAATAATATTCAGTGGCCGATCATACTCACATTCGACTTCCATATCGGAAAACTGATATATACCCGCACCCTTCATTTACTAAAATAAGGGAGTGCAAACGCATAAATTAGACTGATGAATAATATGGCACACATCATGAAAATATACAAAAAAGTATCACGAAAAAAGTGGAAGACCCCCCTTCTTCTGCTTCTCCTTCTGTTGGCTGTTGCCGTGCCTGCGAAAGCGCAGGTTCCGGTGATGTACGATGGAACGATCTATACAAAATTAGATCTGCAGAAGGCGATAATATCCGAGCCGGGAAATCCGGCTCGTGGCCATGAGTTGCTTTCCAATGGCGCATATGATAATGAGCCTTGGGAGGCGGAGTTTGGTGGCACCAATGCATATTCCTTTATCAATATTGATTTGGGCTATCCTGTGCAAGGGAAGGTGATGCTCCGTTATGACACATATAAGGATCACGCCCCGACAGACATAGAGATCTTGGGAACTATGAATACTACTAAAGAGGGAAAATGGCATTCGATCGTAAGGGATCAAAATCTAACAAATCAGGAGAATACCTCCCGTAAGGTGATATTGGATTTTAATCCAGAACATAATGCCGGACAGATGTACATGTACCGCTATCTTCAGATTCGTGTGCGTGAAACATCCTCTCAGGATGCTGACCGCCGTAGATTTAAACTTGCCGAATTAGATGTCTTAGTTGAGGCCGACAAGGGGACGCAATATAATCTGAACGGAAAGTTGGGAAGCTCGAACCGCACTGGAGCCAATCTTGGAAACCTTTATAATGGAGACAATACTGACTTCTGGCAGATCAACTGGCAAATTACTGGAGTGGTGCCTGGGGAATACTCCAACATCAAAGTTGATTTAGGGGAGCCAGCCACAGGTTATGTTTTTTTCAATTACTCAACGCGCGAAATGCAGGCTCCTACGGAAATTGCATTCTATGGATATAATGGCGATGATTGGAATGAGAAATATAACAGTCTGAAGGAAGATCCTGGAAATCCTGATGTTAGAGTAACCCCGAATAATATAAATAGCAAGTGGGAACCATTATATTATGTAGTGGATCCGGTGTATAATGACACTCAGGGGGATCCTTGGAATCCCATACAGTTGCAGGCGCAAATGGGGAATGGAATCCGTAATTTTGAAGATGTCCCTCAGGTTAATACCACTCATCATGTGGTGATCGGTATTCCTGAGGATACCCCCTATCGTTATATCATGATGCGCGTGTATGAAGGTAGCGGTAATCCTAGCCCTAACAACACTTTCAATGGTCATGTCGGAAGTCAGGGAGAGGGTTCCGGAGATTATGAAGATGCAGATAACATCATTCCGAATGAAATGAGGGATGAAAGTAAAAAGGGATATATATTCAATTTCGACCTTCGCACCTTGGATGTATATAAGATGTCCAGTCTCCCCAATAAGGAGAAGCTCCTGAATCTGGAGTTTGTCCCCACTCATGGTGTGGTAGATCGCGAGAATAAAGATGTGTGGGGATATGGCAATACCAATATTTCCGACCCTTCATGGACAGACGCAGGGAATTTCGGTGAGAATGGCACTTTTGATAAGATAGCAGATAAATATGGGATCAGCAAGCCCGACTTCAATCGTCAAGGAGCGAATGGTCAGCTTCAGGCTGCTCATGAAAAGGAGTATGATATATATGTAATCCCCGGCGAGACAGTTACGCTCATCCCTTATTCCGATATTGCAGAAGATGATATCGCCTTGGCATATCATGACGGATACATAAGATGGTATGACTATGAGAATGGTGAGAGGATTCCGGAGAAATATTTCGGCTATGAATTTAACCCTGTATTGGCATGGGACACGAAGTATGGTCTCTTCGGAAGCAGCACCGTTATCAATCGTTTGAGAAACATCGCTGGAGTTAATCAGGAGATAAATGAGCGAAACAGATACAGAGCTGCCTTCACTCAATTCTCTGTTCCGGCTAATGAAATCGACTTCCAAAAATTCAAAGTTGCAGCAGACTTCACCACCGCCGCAACTAATAATGGAAATTGGAATGCAAAAACCAACAATATGATGCGAGAAGGAGAGGGGAATGTGCAGATTGTAGAACCTCCCGTCACTTTCCGTGCCGTATTCAATATTAAGGATGGACGTGAGTTTGCAAGAAAACTTACAGAGGATAACTTTAAATACATAGAGGATAACCGCAAGGTGGTTTCAGCTGCTTCCGGCAGAATCTTCCGTATCCGTCTTGATTTCCCCGAACCTAAGGAGGAGGGCGTTCCTTCCGATATCTATTATATAAAGGGATATGAAGATGGGACCCCTGTATATGGCCACGTTTATAAATTCAGCGTTGAAACGGATGGTGTGGAAAATGGTATTTTCTATACTGACAACGGACGCCACAACAAAAATGGTTTAGGGGATGTATCCCTCCCAAGAATGGGCTTTGTATCTGAACAGACAGGGAAGGAATTCAACCGATTCCTTAAATGCGATTACACCAACGCAACCCCCGGTAAGCATATTGTGCGTATTTATGGATGTGATGAGAATGGGGATGTGATTCTTACTAAAACCGGAGAGCGTCTTCAGATAATGGAATATGAGATCACATTCCAGGAATCAGGAGTTGATGTATCCATGCAGGAGATGAGCGACTATCTGAAGAATCTTGATGACGACACCACAAATGATATTCTTTCCCGACACACTTCCCAATCCCTGAGAAGACGATTCGGAGAACCCTATAGTAAACAGGATTTCGATCAGTATGTAGGATTGGAGTTTGCGATTGGAGAGGCTAACATAGAGAAATATTTCACTAAAAAGAACGTCCCGTATGACGGAAAGAGATTTGTGAATCAGATGGGGCGTGCAGTATCATATCCTATTGCATGGGATAGAGCCGATTACGCCTTCTCTTACGCCACTAATGCTGGCTGGAACGTATATGATATTCTGAATCATAGCGAGATGGCAAGCTATTGCGCCGGGGCCGGCACGGAGAATTACAGAGGTCTGTTTGATGTAGGATTCTATTTCAATCATCCTGCGCTTTATAAGGATGGAAATTCCGGGAATGAGAATATATCGGCCAATGATCCCACTTTCAATTATGCCACCCACACCTATAATGATGCAGGCTATTTCTTTTATGTGGATGCCGCAGCCGATCCCGGACGAATATATCGTTCGGAGATCAATAAGCCGTGTCCCGGCACCCGTATCCATGTATCGGCTTGGATAAGCGAGTTTGGCAATAGTGCTTCGGATGTTGAAGAAAAGCAGGAAGGGGCCGAGGGAGGAACCGGCAACTGGGCGAATGTAATCTTCCACCTTCGCGAGCAATTGTCGGATGGCACAATCAAGACCCTCTATTCATACGTTCCGGGGAAGGTGCCGACATATGGCGACTGGTACCATATCTATTTCAGCTTCTCTCCTAATGTGGAAGATATGGATCCCGACCCGAATGCGAAATATTATGTGGTTCTGGAAAGCAACTGTCCCTCCTCATGGGGTGCAGACTATGCGGTGGATGATATTGAGATCTTCATCCAGAAACCCGACGTATCGCTCATGCAGTTTGCTCCGATCTGTAAGACAAAGGATGACCAGGGAGTTGGCCAGCTCCGACTGTTGGTGGAATGTCCTTACGATATCCTTGTCGGCGCAGCCGGTCTGGAAGAAGATGATGATGCCTATATCTATTTCGCTACAATCAACAAGGAGAAATATGATGAGGAAGTGGCTGCGGGCAAAGAAACAAATGAGGCTTTCGCAAACTCTATTGTGAGAATCAACGCCGGAGGCGAGGCCACATCCCGCGTAGGAAGAATGGGATTCAAGGTGAATTATGAAGGTTTGCCCGAATTCAAGACAGATGATGCTGTGGATCAAGTTGCAATGAAATATGTGAATGAGTATAATGAAGAATGTATCCGTTTCTTCATCACCATTCCTGACGATAAAAGCTTGATGATAGGTTCGAACCTTATCTTCTGTTTGGTGGCTGATCCTGATTCAAAGAATGTTGGAGATGAGATTTCCACATCGGATCTGATCGATCTTTTGAATTTTGGTGATGCTTGTTCAATCAATACCGACCTCAGATTGCAAGGCGCGTCAATCATCAAGATCGACGGCGTGGCGGCATCTAATCAATATGACATAACAGTGTGTGAAAACCAGCGCCCGGTGGTGCAGTTGGTGATGCAATATAAGGATGAAGACGGAAATGTCAAGGAAAGCGAGGTAGCCGACCAGATCTATGACTGGTTTGACGGAACATATGCTGAATTTGTTAGTTCGGGCTTGGAGGCTGCTTTGGCCGGATTCCGTTTCCACTATCCTGCATCCGAAACCTACGACATGCCTGTGAAGACAGAAGCTCCCGGTTTCTCGGAAGATGACAAAGCATTGTTGAAGGAATATTGCGATGCAGAGGGCGATAATGGAGGAAGACTCCATCTCAGCCAGTCGTTCTACGTGTTCCCTCAATATAAACTTGAAAAGGATGAGGAGAGCCGTACGGTCTATGTTACAGCCAAGCCTATCGACAAGAACATTGATCCGAATGTGCTTCTCTGCATGAACCCTGTGGAGGTTCCATTGACCATCCGGAATGTAGCTCCCGTGATGCTGCATGGTCTGGGAATGACCTATCCTGAGTCGATGCTCGATGTCCCCTTGCGTGTCGGATTGAAGCAGATTCAAGGAGCGCAGGCTGATATTAAGCCTGAAAATCTTGGCGATATCCCTTCCCTCTGGCTGCCGCTCCGCAAGGTGGCGCCCGTAACAGGATCCGTTACCAATCTTGTGATGTCGGATGTAGAGAAGGCTCCATACGTGCGTATGCCCGACCGGTATATCTATCTCGTCGGATCGAACGACCCCAATTATCAGTCGCTCACCCCTGTGGGAGCAGGGGATGACAAGAATGTCTTCAACGGTCTTTTGGAGGTAGGGCGTATTTTGGAAATCAGTGCCAAGAAGTTGGATAATTACTCATACGAGAATTATGTGCGTGTGGTATTCGATGAAAACTTCAAACCGCGTGAAGGCTACTACTACATGATCCGTTACTCCTTCCAGGAGGATCAGAGTCAGGTGAGCGACAATGAATATATCGGCGAGGAGGCTCCCTGCTATGGCGAAGATATCTTCACAATAAAGATTGTGCCCGAATATCAGGTGTGGACCGGAGCTAAGGATGCCGACTATAACAACGACTCCAACTGGCGCCGTGTATCCGCCGATAATCTTCTTGCTGCCGCAAACGCTAACGGTCTCGACGGATTGGTGATTGATGATACCAATGCCAATATCAAATCCTATGTGCCGATGGATTTCACTAAGGTGATAATCCCCGATACCAAGGATCTGACAGATCAGGGTTATATCGATTTTGATGATGAAATAGATATCGATCCTCTTCCGACAGATATGGAGGCGGGCGACGGAAGAGTGCTTGCGCTTGAAAAGCTCGACGGTGTGGGTCCATTCGAAGTTCTGAGTGTGCTTGGTAAAGACAACTATCTTCCTGGCACCAATAATCAGAATGCATTCGAGCAGCGTGAGTCTGCTTATACCGGCGACATCAGATATGATATGGCTTCATATCTCGATAACAACGGCAATATACAGTGTAAGCTATGGTATCATAACACTTGCGAGCAGATTCACTTTAACTTCGGATCCGAGATGCTTCGTCAAGGAGAATTGAGATATGAGAAAGCATGGCTTGATCTCGACAATAAGCCCGGCAGCTGGTATTTCCTCTCATTGCCTTTGAAGGATGTGTATGCCGGAGAGTTCTATCTCCCCAAGGCAGATGCTGTGGATAAGAGTCAGCTCTTCACTGATATCTATTACCGCACTCAGACTCACGACCGTTTCCGCCCCGCCGTTTATCAGAGAGGATGGAACAAGGGTCAGGCCACAATTTATCGACCGGATGGCACTACTGATAACGCAGCCGCCAAGACCACAACAGAATGGAGCCGCGTATATAATGAAGTGTTGGAGAGATATGACATGAGTTCCAATCCGGGTTTCTCAATTAGAACCGACCTTTCATTCATGGAAGGAAACACTGATGATATCAATTCGGTAAGATTCCGTCTTCCCAAGGCAGATGTCAAGTGGTCGTATAGAACTATGGAGAATGGCACTTCCAATAATATTGCAGGAACTATCACAGCTGGGGTTATAGACAATGAGCGTGTGGTAAGCGATGTTCTTCCTTATCATAAGCTCAACGGTTCCTTCGGACAGATGAATGCGACAGTGGATCGTCCCTCTGAATATTTCCTTGTCGGCAATCCATTTGTCTGTCATCTCGATCTTAAAGAATTCTTCGATATAAACTCTACCGATATCGAGTCGCAGTGCTGGATATTAAACGATGGTCAGCTGATCTCAATCGTTCCTGAGATGTATGCCGATGAAGCCGGAAAGGCTTGGCAATACCTCCCTCCCTTCCAGGGTTTCTTCGTGAAGAAAAAAGGAGGAGCTGCTAAAGAGCTTGAGGTATCATTCACAGAAGGGATGATGGCATCAATGATGACCGATAACATAATGACTCTCGGAAACCGTCCGGTAGTGGCTACCGATAATTCTCTCCTCATCACGATGTCGGCACCCGGCGAGAGCGATTCGCATATCCGCATCATGTTGGGCGAGGGGGATGCAGATGCTCCGGCCCTCTTCAATGCTGACAGCGAAAACGGAATGACGGCCTACAGCGTTTCCGATGGCTTGGCAACATCCGTGAAGTATGTGGATGAGATTAAGAAAGAGGAGGTAGGCGTTTCCGTAAAGGGTGAGAAGGAAGTGAAGATCCGTTTCAACGGCGGTTGTCTTGATGGTCTGATGCTTCATGATAATCTCACAGGTGAAGTGATTGAGCTGTACGACGGAATGGAATATACAGTGAACGGCACCGCATCAGGCCGTCTTTACATCACCTCCGGAATCGAAGATCCGGCGATAGCTCTTGAAGACTTCCGCGTGGAGGTTTCGGAAGGGAAGGTAGCTGTGATTGCGCCCGGAGAGGTAGAGACCTTGCTTCTGCAGGTGTTCGACACCGAAGGACATTTGATCAGCAACAGTCTCAGCGATTCAAACCGTGCAGAGGCCGAACTGGAACCGGGAATCTATATCCTTAAAGCTGTGACTGATGCCGGCTCTAACTTTACCGCTAAGGTTAGGTTATAAAACTTTAAAAAAATGAGATCTTTTTTCATACTTGCTCTTCTTTTGTCGGCAGTCGGAGCCATCCGGCTGTCGGCAGAAGAACCGGCTCGGAAAGGCGCCAAACTGCGGCTCTCCACTAAAGAGGTTTTTATGGGAAAGAGTAAGGCTGCCGAGACGTTGATCGACAGCCTTATCATTTATAACGATGGGGATGAGGAGTTATCGATTTATAGCGTCTTCACCGGATGCAGCTGCACCGGCGCCACCTATCCTCGATCTACGATTGCCCCGGGCGATTCAATCCCTCTTCACCTGCGCTTCCACGACAAGCGACAGCCGCCGGGTCGTTTTCGCAAGCTGCTCCGCATCCGATCCAACGATCCCTCATCGCCTGCCCGCTTCTTCATCACCGGCGTAATCCTGCCCGACCGTGATTAGATCTTTTAGACAGGAGTCCCAAAGCCGCTTTGGGACTCCTGTCTAAAAATATATAATGAATATCATCATAAATCCCCAGTGGATAAAGAAAAGGTCCGTACGCGGGATCAAAGCGTTGCTTTTTATTCCGCAGGATTTGAGCAGATGGAACGGGGATCTTTATATTAGTATATTTTATATATATTGGGGGAGCCGATTGAAGAAGCAGATAGTCCTGACCTTCGGTCAGCGCAAATCTGAGCAGGACACATTCGAGTGGAGGGTCTGCTCCCATCTCCGGAGACCGGGAGGTCTCATCTGCTTTTATCACCTGCCAAATTTAATCTTGACATAAATAAGAAAAG
>JAAVGM010000036.1 GCA_014800245.1 Bacteroidales bacterium
ATGAATGCCATGTTGAACAGCGCCTTATATTCGTCTATCAGAGAAGGGGAAAGAAAATCCTTGAAAGTACTTAACGGCACTCGCATTATCTTGCAATCGGCACCGGCGATAATTGAGAATTTGGAGGAAGCTCCGTGTAAAGACGAATGGAAATCTGTAATGAATTGCCCCGGGAAAGCGAAATTAAATACTGCCTCATCTCCCGATTCATTAAGAGTTGCTAATTTGAAATAGCCTGACACTACAAGGGCTGCATAACGTGCGATTGCTCCTTGTTGAACAAAACGCTCGCCCTTATTATAATGGCAAAGTTTCCCATTCTCACGGCAATACTCAATAGCTGCCGAGAGATCTAAAAAATCCATATATGAGTTGAATTGTGCCATAGGGTATTACAAAGTTAGCAAAAATTCTGCTATTCATCATCTTCCATATCCAACAAATGGCGGTGGGCGTTCTCGATAATTACGCTAACTGTATCCCCTTTTTCGGAGCGTACCAACAAAATCTTGCTGTGATTGTCGGCAAGATATGTACGCTCAATAACTTGGGTGATGAATGCCTGCAGTTTGAGCGTTTGGTTGCCACAAAGGCACTTAGTCTGTAGCCTCGATGTTGACCTCGGTCTTGGCAAGTTCCTTGTTAACCTTTGAGCTGTCGAAATCCAGACCTCCGACGTACCCTTTAAGCGATATTAGGCATGGCAAAACTAACTTTGCCACGAAGTTACCGCGATATATTAGGAGTGGAAAAGCCAGGAAAATTCAGGAATTTTTCGTACCTTTGCAGTCACTATGGGAAATATAGCAAGAACATTAGACGAACAAATAGCCCTGCTTCAAAGTAGAGGTATGGAGATTCCCGATATAGAGAAAGCCAAAGAGGTTTTGCTTGATGTCGGTTACTATCGTCTTGGATTTTATTGGTTTCCGTTTGAAAAGAGTTGTCCCGCTCATCAGCGAAGAAATCACGAATTTAATACAGGAGCAAATTTTGATGATGCAGTAAAGTTGTATTACTTTGACTATGCTCTGCGTAATATCCTACAAAAATACATCACGCGAATAGAGGTAAATTTCAGAACTTATTTGGTCTACACTATTTCCAATAAGTACAATACGCTGCCAACATGGTTCGTGTCTTCGCGTGTAGTTGACCGCGATTATATTTCAAGTTTTGATACAGAGGTATATACCGATAAATTCAAGCGTAATAAGTTTATAGCCGCACACCATAGAAATCATATTAACGACCGATATGCTCCTGCGTGGAAAACACTTGAATTTATGACGTTGGGAAGCAATATAGCTCTATATAAATCCTTGCTTGACCTTGACGATAAAAAGGCTATTGCCAAACATTTCGGAGTAACATATACCAATATCTTTGAAAATTACTTGGATGTTGTACGATGTGTAAGAAATACGTGCGCTCACGGTGGCTTGTTGTATGATATTGCTCTTTATCCTTTAATTCGCAGGGGGCCGGCAAATGTAACAGGAAATGAACGGAAACGTCTTTATGGGGCCTTAAAAGTCGTAGGGTATTTATTGAAGCAGGTGTCAGAAAATCGAGTAGCCGACTACGAGAAAGAAGTCAAAGAATTGATAAATAAATATGCTACAACACCGGCGATTAAGTCGGTTCTTCATCGGAGCAGTGGTTTTCCAATATGAGGTCAATAACTTTTTCTCAAAAAATTTTGTTGATTAAGAAAAAAGAAGTACCTTTGCACACATAAATAGTGCTCGTATAGGCTATGTCTCTATACCAACACTTAAAAAGGGAAAAAGAGGTCGTGGACTATGTCTCCACGACCTCGCTCTTTTTTATGTACCTAATCCGGAGGGTCAAGCCACAGGCGCAGATTTGCGGTCAACCCTATCTTTGCGACAGTAAACTCAATGTTCCTCATTGTAGTAGCTTTAATCATTGACCTTGTCATTTCTTAGAGATTGTCATAGGGGGTAGATCCTTGCCCCCGGATAATAAAATGAGATAATATCTTTGTAATTGAAGCCGTGGAGAGCCATGTTGGCTGCTCCAATCTGACAGAGACCGACACCGTGTCCCCAACCATGACCTTGGAGATACCAGGCGCGGAGAGTGGAGGAGGGGATCTTCTCTATATCAAACCAAGAGGAGTAGAGATGAGTAGGGGCGAGAAGTCGGCGAATCATTAATTCTTTCCCTATTTCCAAGGTGCCGGAGGTGCCGCTAAGCAACAGGCGGTCGGCTCTGCCGGATGGTCCCCGCGAGATGATTTTTATATCCTCGATTTCTCCGATATGGCGATTGAATTTCTGAGCAAGATTATGCTTTATCTCCTCTCCCGTCACTGTGGCTTCCCAGCGGTAGCCACCTCCGTTTTCAAGGTCATAATCCTTAAGGATAGAGTGCAGGATATGGGTTTTCTCTGATATGGAAAGATTTTGAAGGTTGCACCAAGGATCCTCGAAACTTTCAAGAGATTCCTCTTCTCGCGCTTGCCAACAGGTGGAGAAAATTTCAGTCTTCCCCCCGCAGCATTTGGAGAAGCGGGCATCCACTAACTTGCCGGAAGGAGCAATCAAAACCTCACCCTCTGTCGCTCGTAAAGCTTCGATCACAGGATCCGGAATCGGTTGCGCCCCCTGATAACGTTGGCAATGGTCGTCGGAACATACGTCAAATCCGGAATGATCGCAAGTATCCTCCCAATTAATGATACAATCAAGGGAATCAATTTTCCCTTCATCGGAATAATCATGTTTAGCCACTATTTTACCCATTGCCCAACTTCTTGAAATCACGGCATGAGCTTTTAGAAATTCAGCCGGGGCGTTGGGATTCATTTCGCTCCCTACCACACACTTTAAATAGGTCTCAATCGGCAGGCGATTCAAGACCCTGAACTCACCTGATCCCCTCACTTCAACCTCTCCGGGAAGAAGGGCTTCAATGGTTTGTTGCCAATGGAAATCCTTTCCAATTAGCATATTGCGAAGCAAAGTGAACTCTCCCTGCTTTTCTAAAACAGGAATTCCGGAGGTAGGGATGCCGATTGTTATATCCATAAATATAATTGATTTGAAATTATTTACAAAATTAAAAAAAATTAAGGGATAAAATGATTGCAGATTAAAAATTAATTTCTAACTTTGCCGATGCAATGGTATCTCCCATTCCCAAGAGAGGGAAGTCGGTATAAATATTCCGGGGAGATTCAAAAGGGAATCCGGTGAGAATCCGGAACAGTACCCGCTGCTGTAATTCCGTTTCTGTTTCTTTTTATACGATAGAAGGGCAACGATTTGTCGGATAGATAAATTTTTCCCCTGAAGATTAATAGAAACAGTGTTGACAATAAAAACCATTGGAGCGCATAAAACAGCTCCGAGAAGGGATTGTCGGCAAGGATAAGTCAGAAGACCTGCCAATGCCATACATAAATCAGTGCCTGCGGGATTATGGGCTTCGACTTAACATTCTCCATCTGCCTTGATTATGCAGAGAGGGGAGGTCTGAAATTCGTTTTGCATCATTCAATTTTTGAAATGAAACAGATATCCCGTTGACAACTGATTTTTCAGTATGTCGACGGGATTTTTTCTTTTGTTTCTAATCTTTATTTTATTGCTTTTCAAGCTACATTCATAAGGATAAGAACAAAGGATTTCGACAATTGGAAAACAGTTTCTTATAAATTTCTGCCTTTCTTCGGCGTCATCCGGATGTCGCGACGACATCCGGATGATCTCGAAGAAACAAAAGAGGATTGTAAGCGACATAAAACAGATGAAACGAATGATGAGAAGATTGCTCATTCTCGCGTTCCTTTTCCATTTCTTCTTCTTTCCGGGGTTCGGAAATTGCAAAGAAGAAGGAGAAGGGAGCGAAAGAAGAACGTCAAAGGAGACTGCCCCAAAAGAGATGCAGGATTCAGCGACACGCAACCTACGGGAAGTGGTGGTCACAGCCACTCGCAATGCCGAAGATATAATCCCCTCACAAACACTGAGCGGCGATCAACTTCGTCGCCTCAACAGCAACAGCGTGGCAGACGCTATGCGATATTTCTCAGGGGTGCAAGTTAAGGATTATGGTGGAGTCGGAGGGATAAAGACTGTCAATATCCGATCAATGGGCACTAATCACACCGGCGTGGTGTATGACGGCGTGGAGCTTGGAAATGCCCAGAACGGACAGATCGATCTCGGGCAATTTTCGCTCGATAATATCGAATCCCTTTCCCTTTACAACGGACAGAAAAGCGAGATTCTACAGCCTGCAAAAGATTTCGGGTCGGCAGGTTCGATCTATATGCGCACTCGCACCCCTCATTTTGAAGAAGGGGAGAATTATCACGCAAGGCTTACCTTCCGCACCGGCTCCTTTGATCTCATTAATCCTTCAGCTCTCGTGGAGCTTAAACTGAGTCAGAGGGTCAACGCATCTCTCAGCGCCGAATGGATAAATTCAAGCGGGAAATATAAGTTTAGATACAGGCGTGTAAATCCTGCCGGAGAGTTAGCCTACGATACTACGGCAGTCCGACAGAACGGCGATATCAATGCCACTCGTCTTGAGCTTGGTCTCAACGGAAGCCTTCCGGGAGGATCCTGGCATTTCAAAGGATATAACTATAATTCCGAGAGAGGCGTGCCCGGGGCGATAGTAAATAATGTGTGGCGTCGCGGAGAAAGAATATGGGATACAAACTCCTTCGTTCAGGCACGATACAATGGATATTTTGGTAAATTTGCTACTCTTAATAATGTAAAATATGCTTTTTATCGCACACATTATGTAAATAACGATGACAAGCAGGTGAAAGTGGATAATCTTTACAAGCAAAAGGAGATTTATATTTCATCAGCAAATGAATATGCCATCCTTGATTTCTGGAAGGTCTCGGCGAGCTATGATTTCATGTGGAACACATTAGATGCCGACGTATATGGATTCGTCAAGCCCGACAGGATTTCGCAGTTTGTGGCAGCAGCCACAGCCTTATCGCTTCCCCGATTCAAGATTCAGGCGAGCGGATTGGGCACATTCATCCACGACCGCCTCATCGGGCAACAAGCTCCGGCAGACAAGCATGTATTTACTCCGGCGGTTTTCATAAGCGGCAATCCGATAAGAAACAAGGATTTTTCCTTGCGTGCCTTCTATAAGAAATCTTTCCGGATGCCTACATTCAACGACCTTTATTATGCCGACATGGGGAATTCCAAGCTGGAACCGGAGAGAGTGGCACAATACAACGTCGGGTTCCTATACGATCATCATTCGGAAGAATCGACAATAACCGCCGCTAAACTATCCACGGATGTTTACTATAATCGTGTGAAGAATAAGATAGTGGCTTATCCGAAAGGACAGCAGTTTCGATGGACTATGCTCAATCTCGGGGTGGTGGAAATTAGAGGAATAGATGTTACAGGGATGATGACTGTCAGACCTGTCAAGGATCTTTACATAACGGCGAGGGTTCAATATACCTTCCAAAGGGCAATAGACATTACCAGCCCATCGGATAATTATTATCGTCATCAGATACCATATATACCGAGAAATTCAGGCTCGGCAGTGGGGAATATCGAATGGCGTGGATGGAATCTGAATTACTCCTGGATCTATGTGGGGGAGCGATATAATCAGCAGGAGAATATACGCTATAACTACACCCAACCGTGGTACACCTCCGACCTTTCCATAAGCAAAGATATTCAGTTGGGGCGTGTGAGTCTTCGCGGAATGATAGAGATCAACAATCTATTGAGTCAAGACTATGACGTGATTCTTAATTATCCGATGCCGAAAAGAAATTATCGGTTCACCATAACGGCTGAGATATGAAAAAATATATAATCTTAAGAACGATTCCATGGCTTTTCCTTATGCTGATCCTATTCGGATGCAGGGAGGATGAGCTTGTGGTGCCGACTGAATATGATATCATCGGAGATGAGAATTATCATAGTTCGATACGGGGATTCTATCTTGTAAACGAAGGGAATATGGGTTCCAATAAATGCACATTAGATTATTACGATTATCGCACCGGATTATATTCGCGCAATTTCTATGCCGAAAGGAATCCCAACGTAATAAAGGAATTGGGAGATGTCGGCAACGATATCGGAATCTATGGCAGCAAGCTTTATGTGGTGGTGAATTGCTCTCACAAGGTGGAGGTTATGGATGCAAAAACAGGCATAAGGCTCGGCCAGATTGATATACCCAACTGCCGTTATATCCGCTTTTATCGCGGCAAGGCTTATATAAGCTCATATGTCGGTCCCGTTTTGATTGATCCGGATGCTCCGAAGGGAGCTGTATTTGAAGTTGACACCACATCGCTTGCAATCACACGCAAGGTTAGCGTGGGTTATCAGCCGGAGGAGATGGAGATTGTGGACGACTATATGTATGTGGCAAATTCCGGAGGGTATAGAGCTCCCGATTACGACAACACGGTGTCGGTGATACAGATGATCGACTTCAAGCAGGTGCAGCAGATTCCCGTGGGAATTAATCTTCACAGGGTTAAGAAGGATCGTTATAACAAACTTTGGGTTACATCCAGAGGTGATTATCAGACACGTCCTTCACGACTCTATGTGCTCGATAAAAGAAAAGGATACAATCAGATGATCGTTACCGATACAATTCCCGTGGCATGTTCCAACATGGCTATAAAAGGGGATTCCCTTTATTACTATGCCACGGAGTGGAATAACTTCACCTCCTCCAATACTATCAGCTACGGCATAATAGATGTGAGGAGCAAAGAAATTATTTCCAAGAGCTTTATAACCGACGGTACGGAAAAGGATATAACGATTCCATACGGAATTGCGGTGCATCCTGAAACCGGTGACATCTTCGTTACGGATGCCAAGAATTATGTATCCTCCGGCACACTCTATTGCTTCACAAAAGACGGGCGAAAGAAATGGAGTGTGCGAACAGGCGATATTCCTGCACATATTGTTTTTCAACCGAATTGACATGAAACAAAATAAGATAAAATCGATAATTATTTTTCTTGCTGCTCTCCCTCTGTTGGGATGCAAGGAAGAGATTCCGATGGTAAGCCTCGGTATAGATGATTTCTATTATATAAGCAGGATGCAGAAACTCGACCTTCATCCCGCTCTTACTGGAAGTGAATACAGATGGTGGGTAGCCGGAGAGAACGGGGAATGGAAGCCCGTTTCATCCGAACGCGACTATATATTTCTTGAAGGCGATGAAGGCGACTACAGGATGCGTTTCGAGATATTGGATTCCAACACTCCTTATCAGCACGAATTTCTCATAAGAGTGCTGCATGAGGAGATAGAATATAGTCCATATATCTCAAAAGTGTATGAATATTGCCCCGCACCGGGTCAGTTTGTAAACGAGATGCCGCAATATGAACCCGGTGACAGCTATGCCGACATATTGAAAAAAGCGGAGGAGAGTATTTCCGGCACTAACGACATTATGATTTCTCTCGGTGGGTATGGCGGTTATGTAACCTTTGGGTTCGATCACACGGTGATGAACGTGGAAGGGGAATATGATTTCAGGATATGGGGAAATGCATTTTATGAGCTTTCAAATCCGGATGCAAAGGGCGGCTCTGCGGAACCGGGAATTGTAATGGTGAGTCTTGACGCGAATTGCAACGGACTTCCCGATGATGAATGGTATGAATTGGCCGGGAGTGCCTATCACGACCCCTCCACACGCCATAATTATGCTATTAAATATTTCCGGCCCGACGACAATAAGGAGGAAACTCCCGATGATTCGGGATTTCTTACCGATACCACCTATATTCGATGGGAAGATTCATTAGGAGAGAATGGTTATATCGCAAAAAACTCATTTCATGCGCAGTCCTATTATCCCTTATGGACAGACAGTGATGCGCTCTCCTTCGAAGGAACCCTTTTAGCTCCTAATGCTAAAGATTTGAGCGGTGCCGGGTCATATTATGTCTTATACTCCTACGATTGGGGATATGTGGACAATCACCCCAACGACTATGCCGATTTAAATTCCTTCGACATAGGTTGGGCAGTGGATAAGAACGGCAATAGGGTGAATCTCCCGGGAGTCGATTTTGTAAGGGTCTATACGGGTGTGAATCAGTATTGCGGATGGCTTGGGGAAACCTCGACCGAAATATCGAGAGCTCGCGACCTCCACATCACACTCCCGGAAGAGAAACCTCTTCCTCCTGTTGATTAGCCCATATCGAGAAAAAATAAAAAAGTAACAGAATATGAAATTAAGAAAGACAGCAGTTGTAACAGCCCTCTTTTCAGGCGCTGTGATATGTGCCTTCGGTGAATTCCAAGTCGATTTCAGCAAGATAAGGCATTGGAGTGGAGAAGGGGAGAATGAAGCAGCATTAGTGGTTCAATTCCTTGACGATTATGAAAGGAAAGCCTACGTGTGGGGTTACCGTTGGAAAGATGGTGAAGAAGCCACCGGTGAAGGGATGATAAGAAAGATTGCCGCCGAAAGTGACGATTTCTGTGCCCTGGTGCAGCTTACAGGCGTTTATGGCTCAACTCTTGACGGAGTAGGCTATTCGAGAAACAATGAGATATTGAATCACCTCTATTACGATTTTGAAGGTGCGGTAGATGATCCCTACATAATGTTTGATTTCTATAATCCGAACTTGATGATGGGTCAGCATACATCTCCGGGCGATGACGCTGAAGAGATGTGTAAAGAGGCTATCTCGAAAGCAAAAGAGAGCCATATAATTGAACATCCGCTCAACTACATGCAATTCGGTTATCCGGCTTACGATTATGACTGGTGGAAAGCAGATTCCTCATCTTCAGATATGAGATGGAATGCCGGATGGTATGCCGGCTATTGGAGCTACTGGCTCGGGAGTAAAGAATCAGATAGTTCGGAATACAGCTATTCCGGGTTAGGGATGACGAGTGTGAAACTTAAAAACGGTGATGTCAACGCATGGAAATTCATGCCTCTCGACGGTCCGGTGAATCCCGATGATTTTGTGGATGGTTCCACGGGTGCATCTGTGGCCTGGGCAGATAAGTTGGATTATAATCATTTTGACGACCTGTCTTCCACGACCCCGATATTTGTAGAGGATCATGCAGACCGCGAAACCGATGTTTATGACCTTCACGGAAAATTCATGGGACGGTTCCATAAAGGAGAGTCATTCGATTTGCCCACAGGGATCTATGTGGGCAAGAGAGGATCAGAAACTATAAAATTTTACCATAGATAGCCAATGAAAAAACTTTACTATTCTATCCTGCCCACAGCAATAATGTTGTGTCTGTCCGGTATTTCCCGGTCGGCATCGGGAGCATCCCCGATTACGTCAATTATTCTCCCTGAATTTGATGGAGGAGAATTGATACTTGATGCCTACCCGGCAGTGGAATTTATGTATAATGCCTACCCGGTGAAAGTTACAGTATTACCGGAAGATGCCAATATACGCTCATTGCGTCTTGTGACCGATCTTGATGATGATCCCGAGGGCCCCATTGTCAAGGCTAATTATCAGAAGGCTGACAAGACATACGAGTTTGTAACCACTCCTTTCGGCACATTGCTTCAGGGGAACCCGGCAAATTATACTGAAGATGAACGGAGAGAGTCAATGTGGAATAGTTACGATGAACTTTCCCGTTACGCATCGGCACGTTCCTGCACGGCATGGTTTGAGGCCACAGATGGAAGCGGTGTCCGAAGTGAATCGTTTATGATAACTGTCGTGCCACGCAATCGGCAGCCCCTTTCCGACAATTATCAGCAAGGCACTTTCTGGCTCAATGAGGAATGGTTCGGCCATACAAATGGTTCAATAAACTATATCACTTCTGGAAATGAGGTCAAATATAGGGTCTTTGAATCACAGAATCCTGGCGAGGCGTTTGGATGCACATCTCAATATGGAATGATATTTGGCGACAGATTATATGTAATGTCAAAGCAACCGAGCGATAATGGCGACCGCTACCGATTCGGAGGGGGCAGGCTTGTGATTGCCGATGCGAAGACCTTGAAGAAGATAGTATCCTTCGATGAAATAGGCACCACACCAGGCAACGGGGCAACAGGGCCAAACGGTTCCACTATGATGGGTGACGGCCGTGCCTGTGTTGGCGTTAGGGCTGATAAGGTCTATATAGGTCATCATAAGGGGATACGCGTCTTGAATATTGATTTAGAGAAAGCTGAAAGTCAGAATTATGCAATTGCCGCTTCAGCATTCACTTTGGGTAAGGAGATCAAGGTGGCCGATGATGAAAAGGGACTCTATGAAGGTCAGGTCGGGAATATGGTCTGCTCGGGGCCATTCGTATTTGCAGTCACACAGTCTAACGGGCTTTTGGTGATAGATGCGGAAAAGGATGAGATCGTTGGATGCCTCGGCACCCCTCTTGATGCAGGCACGAACAGCACTTATGCTGTTCAGGGAGTTGTCAGAAGTGCAGACGGTCACGTCTGGTTTGCCGAGCGCGGAGTGGATAATGGAAAAACCATTACACGGCTTGTAGAGGTTGATCCCTTTGATGCGAAGGTTTTGAACAGCTATATCCTGCCCGAGGGAGCCGGAAACATCACAACAGGATGGGGTGCGTGGAGGTCCACTAATTTCATAGCTTCTAAGAAGAAAAATGTGCTATACTGGGCCAGTGTAGGGTCAGGTTATCAGGATGAAATCTTAGGTTCGAGTCCCGGCTTTATTTATCGTTGGGAAATTGGTAATGATCTTCCCGAAACTCCCTATTTCTCCTTGGGCAAGCGACCCGGCAAGGATGAGACCACGTTTCAGGTGCCTTACGCCACAATGGGTTACGATGACCGCACCGATGAGATTGTTTTTGCCACAACCCATGGAGCCAGCTATAATTACCGCTATGAATGGATTTACCGCATAGATGGAACAACAGGAGAGATTCACGATTATCAGCAGTTGCGCCCCTATTTCTGGTTCCCGGCCATGCCTATCTTCCCTGACAGATATGATCCGGAATTTACGGATCTTGACAATATAAAATTGAGCTTGAATGCAGAGGAGATCAATCTTTATGACCATATCAGAGACCTTGACGGCGGAGAGAATCATATAGTTTTCCGTCTTGATGAAAACAATGACACAGAAAGTCGAGCCTCCTCAAAAGAGGATATAGTCGAAGCGTCTCTTGTTAACGGTAAACTGACCTTGAATCCCGTTGCAGATGGTGAATGCAAATTGCGCCTGCTTGCAGAGTCTAATGGTAAGGTTGCGGCTCACGAGCTGTTTGTAACTGTTGGCAAAACAACCGGAATCAAAGATAATTCCTCTTCTTACAGCCTAAATTATTCTGATGGTATAATTTCAGCAAAAGGATTGGAAGGATGCACGGCCAATATATACGACATTAACGGGAGATTGATTGAAAGTCAGTTTATCTCCACAGATAATTGGGAATTTGTTCCTGACTATTCTAAAGGACTATATATCCTGCGGATCAATGGAACTCCTTACACTTTAAAATTCAAGTTATGAAACATTCAGGAAGAAAAATTCAGCTATATCTTTCGCTGGCGTCCTTTCTTTTGCCTGTCTTTTCACTTAGAGGAGCGGATGAAGAATATACCGATGGCGTATTTATTGTGAATGAAGATTGGTATGGTCACCAGAATTCAACAATAAATTGGATTTCCAATGATGGGGAATGGAGCTACCGGATCTTCCAGACAGCCAACTCAGAGGCCGGGAATCAGTTGGGATGCACCAACCAGTTCGGACAGATATATGGCGATCGATTCTATTTCATAGCCAAACAGGATAAGGATCCCGGGGCATCCGTGCAGGGTGGCCGCATCACTGTCGCCGATGCCCGCACCATGAAGATGCTTTATCAGACACCGCTAATAGATCCTTCCGGGAAACAATGCGACGGCAGGGGATACTTGGGAGTTGATGAACATAAGGGTTACATCTCCTCAAGCAATGGAATCTGGGTGTTCGATACGGATAATTATGAGGTGACAGGACAGGTGGAAGGGTCCGCAAATCCAAACGGTGCGGACAACCGCCCGAACACAGATCCAACCAGTTCTTTATATCACGGGCAATGCGGGAGTATGGTGCGTGTAAACGACCGGGTTTTTGCTGCTCATCAGCAATTCGGTCTCTTGGTGATTGACCCAGAGCAGGATAAAGTGGTAGAGACTATAACAATGGAGGCTGTAAGAGATTGTCTCCCTGAACCGGATAATGGAAAAGAAAAGGTTATGCCGGGAATCGGTTCTGTGGTCTTGGCTAAAGACGGGTCACTGTGGGTGAGTGTCGCTAAGGATGTGCAAGGAACTGGTGCCACTCTTCCTTATCTCATGCGGATTGATCCCTCGACTCTCGAAGTGAAGGTGATTGATATTCCTTCCGGCATTTATCCACCATCCAACAGCTGGTATGCCTGGACCCCCGATGGTTTCTGTGCATCATTCAGAGAGAATGTCCTTTATTGGAATGGGGGACCCAATTCTTGGTTCTCTAATGCGCGGATTTACAAGTATGACATAGACTGTGATGAAGTTTCTGTTATTGTGAATCTTGACAAAGAGGCTGAAGAAGAGGGACTCGATAAATATTCACGCTGGAATATATATGGGTGCTCAATGCGCCCTCATCCGGTGACAGATGAACTTTACGTCTCATTGTTTCACTATTTCCAGAATCCTAATTACACATTGCGACGCACCGATTCAAATGGGAAGACCATTCAGGAATATCCTATGATTTCAAATTATTGGTTCCCATCGTTGCCGGTATTTCCCGATCTTGAATCTCCGGTGGCTCATAACCCGGGTATTCAGGCAGTCTCTCCGAGCGAACCTACTTTAATTAATCTCGCGGGCTTATTCAGTGATGCCGATTCAATGGAAGCGGCAATTGTGAAAAGCATAGTCTCAGTGAGCGATCCAACGGAATTCGAAGCAAAGATGGTGAATGGGAATCTTGAGATAGAGCCGATCTATAGGTCAGAAGGTGCTCGAGGCTATGTGGAAATAAAGGGTAACAGCAACGGGAAGATAGCCACTACAAGATTGGAACTGTTATTCTCGACAGCCGGAATCGGGGATATAGTGGATTCGTCCGATTTAATGGAGATAGAATATTATAATCTTCAGGGACAGAGAATAACGAATCCTGAGAAGGGTGTTTATATCCGTCGCTGCGGAGGTAAAACAGAGAAAATAATACTTTAATTAATCCATACTTAATCTATTTTGATCATGAAGAAATTTATGATTTTAGCGGTGTCTGCCCTAATCTTGGCAGGAGCCGTGCATGCCAAGAGAGTGCCTGAGAAAGTTCAAGGTGTTCCTTATGGTGAGACTATTAAAAAGGAGGGTGCTAAAAAGATCGCACCCGCTTGGGAGTGGGATCCAAATCCGGATGCTCCAGCTCTTCCCGAGAATGAATTCACTTTCGATGATATCCAGAACTGGAGCGGAGAGGGAGAAAACCGCGCGGCTTTGGTGATTCAATGGAATGATGACCGAGAGAAAACCGCCCTTGTGTTCGGATATCGTTGGAGTGGATTGGCAACCGGTATTGACATGATCCGAACTGTCGTAGCCAATAATCCGCGTCTCTACGGATTGATACAATACACCAACGTTTCTTCACCGGTTGATCCTGATGGTGGATATACCATAAATGGATTCGGTTGGGATGCAGATTCGGATGGTGAGATTCAACTTTATGATAATGGTAACTTTGAGTATCTTGATTCTCCTGACGGTATGTTCATTCATCCTCGTGGCTATGATCCTGACAAGGGAGGCTCCTCAGATTATGATTATGATAACTGGGAAGCCGTTGACAAAGATGATTTCTGGGGAGCAGGATGGTATCTCAGCTACTGGAGCTATTGGGTCAAGGACTCCACTGAGGGTAATTTCAGTTATTCAGGGTGGGGAGCTTCCGGCCGTGTGCTCCAAAACGGCAGTTGGGATGGATGGAATTTCTCCTTGGAAATGATACCGCGCGACTGGAAAGAATTTCAAGCAGCACCAAGCACTATTCCAGAGGGCGCAAAAACGGAATTTGAAGTTGACGGTCTGTCTTTCTCCCTTACTGATTACCAAACAGGGAAGGTGAAGCTTGTCAATCCCTCGTCTCTGACCACTATTGAGAATCCGTCAGCCTATACGGGAGTGATTGTTATACCGTCGGAATTTGTTGACGAGGAAAAAAACTATACCGTGACAGAGATTGATGCCGAGGCATTTAAGGGATCAACAGTAACATCCGTAACCCTGCCGGCTACGATCGGGAAAATTGGAGCGAACGCATTCGCGGATTCTTCATTGAGCGAGATAAAAGGTGCTGAGGGAGTGGATATTTCAGCAACAATCAAATCGTTGGGAGCTTACGCTTTTTCAGGATGTCGGAATCTGACGGCTTTCTTCTTGCCTGAATCGCTTACTTCTGTTCCGGAAGGTTTGTATAAAGGTTGCGGCCTTAGCTCAGTTGTCATTCCCGAGACGATTGTAACTCTGGGTGCATCTTCGTTTGAGAATAATGCATCCCTTATTTCATTGGATATACCTGCTTCTGTTACGGAGATTGGGGAAAATGCGTTTGCGGGATGCACTGCATTACAAACGATTAAAGTTAATTCAGTTTATCCTCCTGCAATTTCAGAAAACACTTTCAGTGAATCTGTCTATCCGGTTGCTCATCTCCAGATTCCAACAGGCTTTGAGGAGGAGTATAAAGTAAAGGATGGTTGGAAGAATTTCACAAACATTGAGTTTTTCAATATTCCGGTCAATAACGGAGATATCTTCTCTACGGATAATGTCACTTATAATGTTGTGATAAACGAAGATTCCGAATATGTTAAGATATCATATCCAAAAATCGACGGGAAGCCTACTCGCGATAAGATAAAGGAGGCAAATCAGCTTCTTACGGGTGATATAGTTATTCCTGAAAAGATTACCTATATGGGGAAGGAGCTTGAAGTTACAGAAATGAATGACAGTGCTTTCTATTATGCAGATAATGTCACTTCTATTATCATAAATGCTAAATTGACAGCGATTCCCAATCAGGCTTTCGCAAACTGCGAAAAACTGACAAGTGTGACATTGCCTGAAACCGTGAAATCGATAGGAGAATACGCATTCAGTTACGCAGGAATTGAATCAATGGTTCTTCCCGATGGTTTGGAGTCTTTAGGTTCACGTGTCTTCTTCCAGTGTCAGAATCTCACTTCGGTGAATATCCCTGCCTCACTCAAACAGATTCCGAGTTATTGCTTCTCTTATTGTAGGGCTTTGACTCAGCTCACATTCGGAGATCAGGTGGAAACTATAGAGGGAAATGCAATGCAGAACTGTTCGGCTCTCACATCGGTTGTTCTTCCCCGGAATCTCACAAAGATAGCTGACTATACATTCTCTAACTGTGCATCACTTGAAACCCTTATTATTCCTGAAAGCGTAACATCTATAGGATCTTCGGCTTTTTCAGGATGTTCAAAGCTTGTGGTTAAGCTTCCTTCCTCCCTTGAGACTCTCGGAGCCACAGCTCTCTCGGGAGTAGCTAACGAGACTATTGCGATTCCCGAAACAATTACGGCATTGCCTAATTCTCTGTTCTCGGGAAATAAAAATCTGAAGGCAGTGGAGATTTCCGACAATGTAACCTCTTTCGGAAACTCCGTCTTCCAGAATTGCACCGGCCTTACAACGATTACGGTAAAAACTCAAGAGGGTGTCCAGACCTTTGCAGAGGAGGAGATCAGCGGAATCAGCTTCCCGTCAAATCTTACCTCGATTGGTGGCTCATGTTTCCTTGGTTGTGAGGAAATCACTTCCGTAGTTATACCGGAGGGTGTGACGACAGTTGGCCAGAGCTTATTCAGTAAGTGCGCCAATCTTGAGGAGGCTGTTCTGCCGAATAGTGTGAAGACACTCCAGAGTGGAATGTTCCAGGATTGTAAGAAACTTAAGAAACTCACACTTGGCTCTGCAATAACTTCTATTCCTCAGAATTTCGTGCGCGATTGCAATGAACTGGAATGGGTGCTTATTTCGGGAAATGAGGAGAACGCGGTTGCTGGAAAGATGGAATTGCCCGAGACTGTGACAACAATTGCAAACTGGACTTTCGCCAATTGTAAGAAACTGACTGAGGTTTCGATCCCTTCAAAAGTTACAAGACTCGAAATGAACACATTCGATGGATGTGAGGCTCTTGCAAAGGTAACTCTCCCTGATGGATTGACCTATATAGGCAATTATGTCTTCCGCAATACGGCACTTACTGAGTTGGAGATTCCGGCCTCAGTTACATCAATGAATTATTCTTCTGATGTGGTTTATGGGTGTCCCGATGTCAAGGTTTATATCTGCAACACCGATGCACCGCAATCTATCGGCAGCAATGCGTGGAGGGTAGCCACAGGGGTATATGCGCCTGTAATGGTGCCTGTGGGTAAGAAAGCTGAATATGAGGCGGCAAACAGCTGGAAAAATTCGCTGATATCCGAACCTGAGGGTGCTGTTTCATTCACCGGAGAGGAGATTGAAAACGAAAGCACAGAGAAAGCAGATCTTTCAGTTGAAGTTGATGTTGAATTTGATGCTGAGCTTCCTGAAAGATTCCGCAAAGTGAATGAGGATCTTCTGATGGATGAGGCAGAGTTTGAATTGTACTGGCGACTTGGAGAGGAGATCTCTTCAGACAGTCAGGATCTCAGAAGAGTTGCAGAGATGAACTTCTCGGAAGAAGAGGATCAGCTCCCCGCAGAGGAAGAGACTCCGGATGATGATTTCGAAAAAGTTAGTCTTGAATTAAATTCCGAACACAAAGCTGTTGTTTCGATAGATCGTCCCTCAAAAGATACGATGCTTGAGACTAAGGTTCATGCTGCTCATATTTCCGGTGAATACGCGTCCGAAATCATGAAGATAGCTGTGAAAGGCTCAGGTGTTGAGACCGGAATTGAAGAGAGCGAGATCTATAATGATTCTTCCGACTGCTATTATGACCTCAACGGACTTAAAGTTACAAATCCGGAGAAGGGGATATATATCCGGGTAAAGAACGGAAAGGTAGAGAAGAAGAATTTATGATACCGTAGAGATTTTATATTTGTATTATTTGTATAGTGAAAAGGAGTCCGTCGTGATGACGGGCTCCTTTTTTGGTGGAGAATTGCAACATGCATATTTTCAAAGAAATATGAAACTGCACCAAGTTGGTGCAGAAATAGATTCTGACTTCCCGTTGGTCTTGGGACTGGTTCCATGGCGTCATCAGGTAAACATCATAACTAAATGTAAATCGGTAGATGAGGCTGTTTTCCTATTCCGGATTAGTTTTGCCGTTTTGGATACGGTCCAACTTTAATATTATCTTTAACTTTGCAGTGTTAAACTTAAACACTGAAAGTTATGAAGACAATTCATTATTTTTCTCCTTGGCTTAAAAGCCTCAAGAAATATCAGCCGGTATGGGCGCAGATTGAATCAGCACTAATTGCCGAAAATGAAAACTACGATTTTGTACCTAATGCAGCCGATATTTGGGTTCGCGATTTTATGCCTTTCCAACGCCATGATGGACAGTTGGTAATTTATCGCTATAACCCTGACTATTTGCAGGGCAACGACTCTCGATATATAACCAATTGCCATGAAGCATTTCTTGCAATAGGCGGAAGCGATGCTATATCATCTTCCATATGCAATCACACTAATCTTATAATCGATGGGGGCAACATGATACGTTGTACAGATAAGGAGGGTGTGGACTGTGTTGTCATGACAACGAAGGTATTGTATGAGAATCCGGGACTGTCCCATCATGAAATCCTGCTCGAACTTGAGACCATGTTAGATGCGGAAGTAATTCTCATCCCCTGGGATAGTGAAGAAATATATGGACATGCCGACGGAATGGTGAGGAGTCTCGGAAAAGGAAGGCTTCTGATGAACTGCTATGCGGATATGGATCCTAAACTTGGAAAGGCTTTAAAGAAGGCGCTCGGCAATAGATTTGAGATTCAAGAGCTGACGTATGGCAATAACTTCCGCGAAAAGAGTTGGTGTCATCTCAATTATCTTGAACTCAAGAAATCGATTCTTGTACCCACGGCAAATATAGCGTCGGATAAAGTTGCATTGGCTCAATTGGAATCAATAACGGGTAAAAAGTGCATACCCATTTCAATGTCGGGAATTATATCCGAAGGAGGTGCAATGCACTGCATATCTTGGAGTATGGATACTACAAACTAATCTTGGAGCATGGATACTCCAAACTAATTAGCCAAGGCGACCCATAACTCTGTAATCAATTCCTCCGCTGGTAGATCAGTGGGGGAATTGAGATATTTTTCCATATAGGGGGAAGCGATGTCAATATTTAAATCGCTATTGTTAATTGTCGCGATAACCTCATCATAGAATGAAGTTAGACCATCATAATTGCCTTTGTATGTAAATACGGCATAGCTTCGCGATGGAATTAATCTCCAACCAATGCTGCCGCTGATATCTTTATTGAGTACTGACGAATGGATTCCTTGAAATAGGATACCGGAAATGAATGTTCCTGAATCTTTGTCATCAGAGATATATCGATCTATTGCAAAGCCTACATATCCAGTCACTTTTGCTTGTAGATGCTTCATCGAAACAAATGCTTCGATTTTATCCCAATTATTCGCCTCAAATTCACAGGTTGAGCACTCTTCATAATTAGTCTTCAACTGTTTGTAAAAGAGTATGCATTCGGTCATATATTCTTTTCTGAAAGGGAGAAGGATGGGAGAATCATTGACTCCTATGGTTCTGAGGGAGTCAATATTAGCGATACCGTTTTTTCGCATCAGTCTATAAATCCCATTCGGACAGTTGAAACCAATGGAATATGCTGCTTGTGCTTTTGAAACAGCAGGGTATAATCTGAATATACGAGCCGCATATTCGGCACGTCTTCCTGATACATAGTTTACAAGACTCTGACCGGTATATGCCTTAAAGTAATCTCTTAAACTCCGCACGGATAATCCTGATGCAGCTGCCAATGATGATACCGAAGTGGCATCATTGAAATCCTTGTCGCCTATACCATCAAATGCAGCCGACTCTTCAATGTGCCTTAAAACCACTTGAAGTTTCATTTCAATATCTTTGGGAATAGAATCCATTATGTTATAAGTATGCGGGATTATATAACTGCAATCAATCTCAGGGTTTGTTACCGATAACAATCGTCTTACATGTGTCCAAGTTAAATTGTGTACGAAGCCGTTCACAATCTGAAATCAATAATCTGTCGTACTTCAGAAACAAATTCTGTTGAGATATGTATAATTACTTTTTCCTTTGCCATATTGTCTTTTCTTATTTTGAGAAATAAATTTATTTATAATAATCAAGATTATTCCTGATTTATACGGCATATCTTTGATGTTAAGCGTAAAGTTACAAATTAATTTTTAGATTACAATCGAAGAATGGGATAAAATTTATAGATACGTTCAAAGTAAGCTATTTATTAATCAACTCGTTTAGGCTTTTCTATGCCAACTACTTAATGCAACCTCCTCCGGAGGTAGAGTGTCGCAGCCAAGCTGCCACGGGTTGTCTCCCTCTGGGAGGGCAACCCGCGGTTACAAAGCATGTAACCCACGCTGTGGGTATCCACTCAAAGAAATTATATCAGCAGGTTCAAACCCAAAAACTAATGATGAACTGGAATTAATGATAAAATAAGAAATTGACTATCCTCATAAATCTCCAAATCTATCAATAGAGAGCCGAGATTCACATATTATTATTGGGATAATTAAAGAACAAAGGAATCGCGGGTCTTAATCAATTAAGACCTTTCGCCGATCGGCAGCGGATTTTTTGCGGATCTTTTTATTATTTATCCTCGCGATTTTAAATATCGCTGATACAATCATTCGATGATTGTATTAACGGATCGAAACGGATTTTTGCGGTGGGCTGCGCACTG
>JAAVGM010000037.1 GCA_014800245.1 Bacteroidales bacterium
ATAAAACGAAGTTATTTTTGAGCAGATTTTGCTGCGGAATGAAGGAGCATACTCCCGTATGCGACTGAATGACAAAGCAAAATATGCCAAAAAGAACGAGTTTTAGCGTTCAAGATATTACCAACTACTTTATTTAACATATATCGATTAATTATTCGTAGCTACTTATTATCGTGCTTGGTATTTATCCTTTCACCACCACCTCTGCAATCTGCTCGGGTGTGAGAGAATTGGCTTTAAGGAATTCCTTAACATCGTAACGATCCACAAATTCTTTCTTTATACCAAGATTTATGGTCTTCACGCCATAGCGATTCATATAGGTTGAAACTTTCTGTCCGAAACCACCGTCAATGATTCCATCCTCTACGGTTACGACCATTCGGAAATCTTTAAGGCTGTCGAGGAATTTCTCATCCACTTTAGAGAGGATACGGGGATTGACCACCATCGGATTCAACCCTTCCTCTCTTGCCAAAGCAGCTGCCTTACGAGCGAAGGGCAAGAATGGGCCTTCTGCAATGATTGCAACCTCCTCGCCGGGTTCTACCATTTCATATTCATCAAAATTGGTATTGACGGGCTCTGACTGATGCTCCACTTTTCCACCCGGAGTGCGCACCACCAACGGACCGACCGTATTATTGGCCGCAAGTTCAAGCATGGCTTTATATTCCTCCGCACTTGCAGGAGCCAACATCGTAATATTCGGAATATTGGATAGCATTGCTATGTCAAAGAATCCGAGATGAGTCACATCGTTCATTCCGAATACACTTCCATAGAACACCACGAAGGAAGCCGGAAGATTATTGATTGCCACATCATGCGACATCTGATCGTAGGCTCTCTGGAAGAATGTGGATACAACGCCCATGACGGGATGCACCCCACCCTTGGCCAGACCTGCAGTCATCGTCACTGCATCCTGCTCGGCGATGCCGACATCGACAAATTGCTTGCCCGCCTCGGCTCTCTCTGCGGGTGTGAAGCCGATTGCTCCGGGGGTGCCTGCATTTACAAGAACCACCTTCGGATCTTTTCTCATGCTCTCCCTCATGGTCTTCACAAAGATATCATCATAACTCTCTGCAGGATCCACCACTAAAGAAGCACCATTCTTCGGATCAAACGGACCATGGAAGTGGAACGTCTCTTTGTCGGATTCTGCGCAAGGAAGACCTTCACCTTTCATTGTATTGATATGGATCAATACGGCTCTATCCTGCCCTTTTGCCTCTTCAAAAGCCTTTATCAATGAACGAATGTCATTACCCTCCTTCACATAGATATATTCATAGCCGAGAGCCTTGAATATATTATTGGGAGCGGTACCGTTGGAATCACGAAGTTCTTTGAGATGGGTGTAAAGTTCACCATGATTCTCGGCAATCGACATCTGATTATCATTGAGGATCACAATGAAATTAGAGTTCAGCTCAGGAGCATAGTTGAGCCCCTCAAGAGCCATTCCTCCACCTAATGACGCATCCCCGATGAATGCCACTACATTCTCTTTCCCTCCCTGAAGGTCGCGGGCCTTCGCCAATCCGGTGGCAAGAGAAATGGAAGTGGATGTATGTCCCACTTCAAAGAGGTCGTATTCGCTCTCGCCGGGACAGGTGAATCCCGTCACTTTATCATAGTCGGCAGGATTGAGGAATGCCTCGATACGACCGGTAAGCATTTTGTGGACATATGATTGATGTGAGACATCAAACACTATTTTATCTTTCGGAGCATCGAATACGTAATGCAGTGCAACTGTGGCTTCCACCACACCAAGATTCGGACCGACGTGGCCTCCATGAGCCGCTAACTTGCGAATCAGCACGGCTCTTAATTCTTCGCTAAGAAGATTCAGCTGATCAAAATTAAAATTCTTGATATCAGCCGGTGTTTTAATTTTTGATAAGTCTATTTCCATAACATTTAATATACATAGTTATAACATCTATCCTCATAAAATTGCCTTAATAAATTTTCTTAAATTCTCCATTTTGGGACATTTGGCACATTTAATATAATTATTTATACATAACTTTGCAGAGTCAAAATTGTTGTAAGCAACACTCCTACTGACGCTACACTCACAATCTCTTCAATATCACATATCTCGCTAAAAAAACAATTTCTCATGCAGGCAGGAAGCTCTCGGCAATGATGCCAAGAGCTTCCTATTTTTATGTTAAAGTCATCGGAAGTAAATTTTAAGTAAGGCTGTGTTATCGTGACTCCTCCCATTCTTTTTTGACCTTCTCCACTTCGGCAATAAGTTGCTGCTCACTGGGAAGATAGAGCTGAAATTTTGACGCAACAATAGTGTTATTATCGGCAGGAAGCGTCATCTTGACAAGAGTATCGTTCTTTGCAGTACACAGCAATATACCAATTGTCGGATTTTCCTCTGCCAATTTTTCCACTCGATCATAATAATTCACATACATTTGCAATTGCCCCAAATCCTGATGCGTCGCCTCTCCAGTTTTCAACTCGAAGATTACAAATCTACGAGCTAAGCGATTGTAAAACACCAAGTCGATAAAGAATTCATCATCTTCTATCTGAATTCGCTTCTGACGAGCTACAAATGTAAAGCCATTGCCAAGTTCAAGAATAAATTCCTGAAGATGATTGATCAGTTCTGTTTCAAGATCGCTCTCATAATAATGCCCCTTCTTTTCCAACCCAAGAAATTCAAGCACCATCGGATCTTTCACTATCTCTTGTGATGTTTCGGGCAACTTTTCTTTACGAGCCATCGCCAAGACGGCCTCCTTATCGTTGCTTAAAAGCAGACGCTCATAGAGCATCGAGTCTATTTGGCGTTTCATCTGTCTGGCTGTCCAACAATTATTGACAGCTTCCAACTCGTAATACTCGCGTTTATTTTTGTCAGCTATCTGAATCAGAGTGCGATACTGCGTCCAATTGAATTGCGAACGCAGTGCGTTCGCAATCGGGTATTCAATATAAAATTGACGAGCTTGTTCCAATTGTCTTACACCAAATCCTGATCCATATTCAGGCTCAATCTCTTTGGCAAGGTTCTTAATTAGACCTTTTCCATACTCTGCACGGGCTTTCCCACCCTGTTCCTCTTCTACAATACGCCTGCCAATCTGCCAATACATCTGTACCCTGCAGAAATCGACAGAGCGAACCGCATTTGCTCTTGAGGAATCAATGATCTCACGTATCTCTTTTACTATTTCTTTCATCTTTCTTCGGGATAAGGGTTTACAATGCAAATTTACAAAAATATGTTCAACTTATATGCAATGATTCAATAAAATAAGTTGATTATTTCACAATGCGAAAGAAAATAGCTCAAGAGTAATCAGACATCATAGAGATTATAAATTACATTCTTAATAAAATGTGGCAAATGTCACATTAATTTATAAATTTTCTAACTACCTTTGCCAATCATCTCTAACATATATTAAATTGAAATTGATTGATAAACTTTTACTCCTGTTGTAGGTCTATAAATAAAAAAGATATGAAAAAGGCATTATTTATACTCTTCGTTGTTATGGGGCTTTACTATACAAACTCCTATGCCCGTGAACGCCATATCGATCCACAAGAGAATGGATGCTGTGAGAAACACGGTCGTCGTAAACATTCTCATCATAAACCACGCTACATTATTTCTAACAATAAAGTATTTTTTGAAGGTTATGAAGTAGAGGGCGCATCTTCTATTAATTTCACTATCCTTAAAGATGGATATGCCAAAGACCCATGGAATGTGTATTACAATGGGATGAAAATTCAGGGTGCCTCTTCTCTCAATTTCAAAGTGCTTAAAGATGGTTATTCCCAAGACCCTTGGACCGTATATTTCGAAGGGAAGAAAATCGAGGGCGCTTCCCCTCTCAATTTCAAGGTGCTTCGAGATGGATATGCCAAAGACGCGTGGAACACCTATTATTATGGAAAAAAGATCAACACTGCTCCTTAAAAGCTGTCCAGAGATCACCTATCTGGTATCATATAATGAAATTGCATCCTATCTAAGGCTCCATCCACTAAAATCTGTTAATGCCAGGGTCGCAGATGTGCCTTGGATATCGCTCTGCAGATTCAGGCGCATAGCGGGCTATGCAACTGAATCAAAGAGCAATAGACAAGGTGCATCTGCGAGACGGATGGTATTCTTATTTAAATCAAAATTTTTAAATATTATATAATGTTAATCCATCTGATAAAATAGTTACCTTTTGTCCGGCTCTTTTTGGCTCAAATATCCTTTTTCCTCAGTCGCAACGCAAAGGTTGCTCCTTCTGAAAAAGAATATTTTAGCTCAAAAATAGCCGCCCTGGCATTTTAACATATTTTAGTGGATGGAGCCTTAATATTTCACGCCGTCAATTCCATCGGATTAGAGAGAACATTTAAAACAAAGATTATTGCAATTTCAAATCTAATTTGTATCTTTGTAAGTATAATTACATTTGTAAGGACAATTACAAAGGAATGACAAAAGAAAAAGAAATTTTCAATAGAGCCCGTCGGCTTCTTGGCAATGACAATATGCGCAGAATCGAGGAGATGAGGGTAATCTTATTCGGCGTTGGTGGTGTAGGATCATGGTGTGCTGAAAGCCTTATCCGATCAGGAGTTTCCCATCTCACGATCGTTGACAGCGACCGAGTCTCCGTCACCAATATCAACCGTCAGCTCATGGCTAATACCACAACCATTGGGATGGTAAAGGTTGATGCTCTTAAAGATTACCTCCTAAAAATCAATCCTGACGCAAAAATCGAGGCTCTCCAGAAAGTTTACACAGCTCAAACAGCCGATTTGTTCGATTTAGATAGCTATGACTATGTGATTGACGCCATAGATTCCCTCCAAAATAAGATGCTTCTTATCGAACGGGCAACCGCTTCCAAAGCTCGTTTTTTCTCTTCTATGGGAGCAGCTCTTAAATTGGATCCGACACGCATTAAAGTTGCGGAATTCTGGAAAGTTGAAGGTTGTCCGTTGGCTCGGGCTTTGCGTCAACGTTTCAAGAAAACGAAACGTTTCCCTAAGAAGAAATTCCTTTGTGTATATAGCGACGAACTGTTGGAAAACAAGGGAGAGGACTCCCCTTCCAATTCACAGTGGGATCTGGCGAAGGCACAGATCAATGGTTCGCTACAACACATCACTGCCATTTTCGGGCTGACATTGGCAGGATTAGTGATAAAAGATATTGTAAAGTAATGAGGTTATATAACCTTATAACCCCAACAACCTAAATTAAGATTTAATGATAACAAAACTAACTGACAGAGCAATCAACGAAGGGCAACCCGCTACAATCGAGGAAGCCCTCGAACTCGATAAACTCTATTCCACTGACGAATTAGCTGCTGCGGCGGATAAGATTCGCATCAAATGGTGTGGCGACAAGATCCACACATGCTCCATTGTCAATGCCCGCTCAGGTCGTTGCTCGGAGGATTGCAAATGGTGTGCCCAGGCAGGTCGTCATAACACAGGTGTGAAGGAATACGAATATATTCCGCACGATGAAGTGATGCGTTCGTTCGCTACAAATAAAAAGTATGGATCCGGGTGCTTCTCGATGGTGACAAGCGGAAGAAAAGTCGGACCTCATGAGATGGCAAATTTCTGCCGTACTTACAAGGAGCTGACTAAGGAAGGAGGAATCGAACTTTGCGCCTCAATGGGTCTTCTTTCGCGCGAGCAACTCCAGCAGCTTTGGGATGCAGGAGTGCGTAAATATCATTGCAATCTTGAAAGCTCGCGCTCTCATTTCGAAAAGCTTTGCACCACCCATACAATCGAGGATAAACTTCAGACTATTCGCACGGCCAAAGATATGGGATTTTCCATCTGTTGCGGTGGAATCATCGGTATGGGAGAGAGCCTCCGCGACCGTCTTGAATTGGCAGCAATGGCACGCGAGGCCGGAGCGGAGTCTATTCCGGTGAATATCCTCCAGCCTATCAAGGGCACTCCTCTTGAGAATGTAGAGCCGATAAGCGAGGAGGAGATCACTCGTTCGGTTGCACTTATGCGATTCATTGCTCCAAAATGCACATTGCATTTTGCAGGCGGAAGAGCCCGTCTTTCACGCGAAACCACAAGTAAGATCCTACGTGGCGGAATGAATGGCGCTCTTATCGGCGATATGCTCACCACCGTAGGCAATAACGTTGAAGATGATTTGAATATGTTCGAAAGCATCGGATATAAGAAATAGCCTTTCAATATTTCAAAGGCAATATAATAGCTAATATAGACTTAAAAAGTATAGCCCGAAAGCTGCAAATGCTTTCGGGCTATACTTTTTTTAAGATTTCTTATATTCCAAAGTTTATTTCATCACCGGCTCCCCCGCTTCCATCCATGCCAAGATGCCGCCCAAGAGATTTGCCACATCGTAGCCTTGGGATGCCATAGCGTGTCCGGCTTCATCCGAACGACGACCGCTTCTACAATATATAGCCACCGGACGACTCTTATCAATTAACCTCTCTACCTTAGGCATGAAATCCGCTCCCATCCAATCTACATTCACTGCGCCGGCAAGATGCCCCGCACCATATTCCTCCGGAGTGCGAACATCAAGAAGCTGAATATCCTTTTGCTTTATATATTGAGCAAATTCTTTTACATCTAAATCTTTATATCCCATAATAAACAAATTTTTCAAAATCTGATTTTATGTCTTGTTGCCTGAAAGGATATCTTTTTTAGCATGAAGATGGGAATCGTGGCCCCGATAGCCATACCGAGCAGAATGAAGAAGCAGGTCAACCCATTGCTGGCGAAAAGATAGAAATATTTATCAAACATCCCTTCCGATGAATGATACATGCACATCACTAATCCTGCAAAGGTCTTATACGCATAAATACCCGGAATCATCGGCAGCAACGAAGGGAAAAGATAGGTCTCCGCCGGCACCTTTGTCTTCGGCGAGAGCAACACTGCCATTACCCCAATCAGAAAAGATGCCAAAGTTGTGGCAATGACAATATGCACATGCAAGCTTGTCCCATTCATCAGAAGGAATCTGAATGAATGCCCTGTGGCGGCAATCAACGCACACCAAAGATAAGCCTGCTTAGGCGGACGACTAATTGCAGCAAAGCCAATTGCAGCTATCGCAGCAAAGAAACCATCCTGCAACATTTTCCATATTAATTCAAGAATCATATCCTTTATCTTTAATTTCCTTAATTCCCTTAATTTCCTTTCCCTATTAATCCCCTTATTCCCTTTACTCTCCTTACTCTCAAATTAAAACATGCTAACCCCCATCATCAACATCCCTAACCCGAGACCAAAAGAAAGACAGAATGTAAGCACCAATGCATTCATCAGTCTGCCGAATGCGCAGATATAATGCCTGTCAAGCATATCAGAGAATGAATTGATGAACGGTATCCCCGGCACAAGATATAACACGCTCGTTGCCACGGCTATATCCGGAGTGGTACTGAGTCCGAACAGACCATCTCCGGCAGCCAATACAGAAGACAAGAAAGCGCATGCCACGACAGTGAGACGATAATCCACCTTCTTTTCCGAAAGGAATATCTTCAGATAATAGCCTAAGAATGTAGCCACAAAAACAACGGCCATCGCTATCCAGTCGCCTCCAAAGAGACGGCAGAAGGAGGCATTTGCACACGACACAATAAACGGAAGGTTGAATAGATTCTTGTAAGGAACATTTACAAGACGATGAAACACATCTCTCGCCTCCTCAAAGCATATCTTGCCGTCGGCAATCTGCCAGCTCAGTTTGCTGAGACGAGTATTGAGATCAAAACTGATCGGTCCTTCTCCTATGGATGTGATTGCCGTGACGCATTCATGAAATTCCTTATCATGCACTGTCAGATGTATATGCCTCGGAAGGATAGTGATCTCCACTGTCATCCCGTAAGCTTCGGCAATACGTGTGACATTCTTTTCAAGACGGATGCATGTGCTCGCGCTCGTGAAGAGCGCCGAACTATAATCTGCAAGAAATGCACACATCTCCGTGGTAGGGATGGTGCATTTCCTATTAATCTCTTGAGTCATAACCTTGATTATAATCTCTCTTATACAAGCTCCTCATCATATTCTATCACATCCGAATCATGACGGCTGTTGATATCCCCGGGGATATAGAATTCATCCCCTTCGCTTCCCATCTCCATAGGATGAACGGCTTGCAAATTAGGTTTATGAAATTCTTTTCTTTTATGGTGATGAAAAATATCGTATATCATCACTATAATCGCGAATGCCGCGATAACAATCCAGGTAATAAGTGCTGTTTCCATAGTTATTAAAATAAGTTTCAATTATATTCTTTATTTTAATAACAATCCGGAAAGAAAATTTCCCTATCTCCAAGGAAATTCGGGAGGCACAGGCTTACCCTTTACCTGCATTCTTACCTTAGAGCAGAACTCTCTGACAATCTTCTTTACAGGCCCGGGCTCCATTCCCAAGACCTTGAAGAGCAATCCTGCATCGTTGGGAAGATGCGTGATTCCTACAGCTATATTCTTTTCGCGGTCGATGAATGCATCAGTAGCTTCATAGATCTTGTCGGCATTCTCCTTGGGAGTCATTACGATCACATTGGCAAACACATCATAATGTCCCATTACACCTAACTGCCTCACCGGAACCACATTGGGATCAATCACAAACTTCTCCCGGAAGAGCTGCTCGCCGTCGGGACGCTCCCCATGACTGCAAACGGAAAGAATATCATATTGGAAAAGCTCGCCATCCTTATAGTATTTTCTTCCTCCCATATATATCTCGGAATAGAATACAGTGGCTGTGGGATGCACATTCAGACGCGTATCGCTTATGAAGCGCGTATGCTTGCAAGGGATCACCGGCTCAGGCATAAACTCTAAATAAGCGTTCTCTTCAAGAACGATATTCTGAATCATTCCTGAATAGTTATAACGCATCTCTGCAAGTTTGGTGGCAGCGCCTGTCGATACCCACGCAAAAGCATCTTTCCTTACGGTGATATCCTGCTGATAGCGGTCGCCGTCAACGTTCGGTCCTCCCGAAGAAAGGATGTAGAGACACGGCATCTCCGGCATCGCCTCATCAAAATAAAGTTCTTGTTGGGCAATCAATGGCACTCTTCGGTCGAGATCACGCAGGATGCTCTTCCCTCTCGGATCGAGCTCGAAGCCGAGACGCAGATAGCCATGTTTGCCGGGAGCGCCTACATACATCTGCGGAGGCTCCGTGAGATAGGGCTGCATCTCCCGGGCGGTGGAGAAATCCACCTCCGGGATTGTAGTATCCTTTAGTTTTTCAAATGGCTGTAACGGCATATCTTATTCCTCTTTTTTATCGAAAAGCGCCATCTTGAAGATGAGATCCACAAGCTCGTCAACCCCCTCTCCTGTCATGGCATTGGTGAACACGAACGGCTTGCCGGGACGCATAAGCTTTGAATCATGGTCCATCACCTCAAGGCTGGCATGCACATAGGGGGCAAGGTCGGTCTTGTTGATCACAAGGATGTCACTCTGCGATATGCCGGGGCCATCCTTGCGCGGAATCTTATCGCCGGCAGCCACATCTATCACATAGATAAAGAAGTCAACGAGCGCCGGGCTGAAAGTCAAGGTGAGGTTATCGCCGCCTGATTCTATAAGCACTATATCTGTGTCGGGGAATTTCTCTTCCATCTCCTCCACAGCAGCGATATTCATTGACGGGTCTTCACGCACTGCTGTGTGAGGGCATGCACCGGTCTCTACGCCTATGATCTTATCCTCGGCCAATACCCCTTTGAGGGTCTTGCGCACGTGCTTGGCATCTTCGGTGGTGACAATATCATTGGTGATGATAAGAACTTTCTGACCGAGTTCGAGGAGGCGTGGAGTGATTGCCTCGATAAGGGCAGTCTTTCCTGATCCTACCGGACCGCCCACTCCTATTCTGCATGTCTGTGACATAATATATTTCGATTTTTGGATTTTAAAATGATGATTTTAGTTCATGAACATTCGCATCGCCCCTTTTTCATGTAGCGATGCAAGAATATCAAGTTCGGGAAAGAAAGCATTCATATCTTTCAATTCCATTTGGCTTGCTTCGTTGTAGAGACCTTCTACACGATCGGAAAGATCGAAGAGGATCTTCTGTGTGTCGTAATGCGACACTTTCACGCATCTTAAGGCAGCTGAAAGCACCATATTCACCACCCCATACTGATGGGCGCAGAAAAGATCCTTTTCGTTCACCCCAGCGGCGGCATATGCTATCCCCTGAGCTATCGGGAATGTACCCGGAGTCTTGTCGCTCTTTATCTCCTCGAGCCATCTTGCTATTATAGGGCTGTCGAATAGCTTTGTGGCAAGTTCGGCAAACTTTTTACCCATTCTCTTCAGCATTAATCTTGCCTCATCATTCATCTTGAAAAGAATGAGCATTCTATCGGCCTCGGCAATCTTGTCGTAATCCCCCTTAAGGAAAGCACGATGGGCATGAAGGGCTGCCACCCCATCGCTATATGCAGCCTGGAGCGACTGGCTCCATACAAACTCCCGCAGTGTCTTGGCATCCTTCACCATATTCTCGAAGCCGGCTGTCTCCAATCCATTGGAGAATGAGAATGTGCCGACAGGGAATGTGGAATCGGTGAATTGCAGGAGCCTTGATATGGCAGCGAAATTAGAATCAGTGGGTGTGCTCATGGGCTATGCCGTTTTCATCAAAATGAATATGTGTGGTAGGATGATGATGATGCCCCCCTTCTCCATGTGCATGGCTTTCATGACCCGCTCCGCCGAATAGACGGCGAATCTCATGAGGAGCAAGATAAGGGATAATCTCAAGACCTTGCTGGAATTCAAATGCTACACCCTCAAGATGATGCGTCTCCATCACAGATAACATCACTTTCTTATCCACCGTGAGAGGAACATACACCTTTGTGCCTTTCACTACGGCGGGCCAGTGCTGATTGCCGATGGCATGACCTAACTCTACAGAACGGCGGATAATTGTTTCCGGGCTCTGATCTGCCAACGAGCCGAGATCGATCACAAGCACCGGATTAAGCTCGATTTTCAATACGGCGGCTTTCTTAGTTTCGGGATCATAATCAATCACATCTCCATCCACCACCTGTGTGTGGCGCTTGAGAGCCACGGGATATTCTTCGCCGCTTGTTCCTTTAGTGAGGAAACGACTTTTCTGAGCTGTCCACTGATCAAGGAATATATAATCGATATCCGCATCTGCGAGCTTCTCCTTCCATGCCGCATCGCGGTTCATATTTCCTAAGATTTCGCTATATACTTTCATCTTTTGTCAATAATGTTTTCTAATTCTGTTTTACACTCAATTCGCCCCTGTCGAAATATTTTAACATTTATTCCATCCCTATTGTTAAAAAGGATAAATTGATGAAAAGGTTCATAAAGGACATAAAATTTTTTTGCATCCTCAAAAAAAGACGCGACCTGTGCAGATCGCGTCTTTACTATGATTATTTCTATACTTACTCCAAGAATTAGCTGAACCAATAGAGCTGAGCCAAAGGAAGAACCTTTGCCGGCGGCACTGTAGCCAAGTGACCGTCAACCGTAACATCGAATGTCTCGGGATTGACTTCGATACGGGGAGTAGCGGTATTGCGCAACATATCATGCTTAGTGAGCTGACGAGTGCCTCTTACAGGATAGAGGAGGCTCTTCAAGCCATATTTCTCACCGATATTGTTTGCCATCGAAGCCTGGCTCACGAAGCTATAGCGAGTCTTGAAGAGAGCCTCTCCAAACGCACCATACATCGGACGCATAATCTTAGGCTGCGGTGTGGTAAGCGATGCGTTCGGGTCGCCCATGTTTGCCCAGTTGATAAAACCGCCCTTGATCACAAGCTGAGGCTTGGTGCCGAAGAAAGCGGGCTCCCAAAGCACGAGGTCGGCCATCTTGCCCTTTTCGATAGATCCGAGCACATCAGAGATACCATAGCAGATTGCAGGGTTAAGCGTGATCTGAGCAAGATAACGAAGCACACGGAAGTTGTCATTGTTATCTGAATCCTCAGGAAGCTTTCCTCTCACCTGCTTCATATAAGAAGCCATCTGGAATGTACGCATGAAAGATTCTCCTACACGTCCCATTGCCTGAGAGTCGGAAGAAACCATGGAGATGATTCCAAGATCGTGGAATACATTCTCTGCAGCCTGAGTCTCCGGACGAACACGGCTCTCTGCAAATGCCACATCTGAAGGGATGTTCGGATTAAGGTTATGACAAACCATAATCATATCGAAGAGCTCTGCCTGAGAGTTGATACCGAAAGGAAGAGTCGGGTTGGTTGAAGAAGGAAGCACATTCATCATTGAAGCCACCTTCAAAAGGTCGGGAGCGTGACCGCCACCTGCACCCTCTGTGTGGTAGGTATGGATTGTACGTCCATCGATTGCTGCAAGAGTGTCCTCTACATAGCCGCTCTCATTAAGCGTATCTGTGTGGATTGCCACCTGCACATCGAATTTATCAGCGATTCCCATACAGCTGCGGATAGCTGCCGGAGTCGCACCCCAGTCTTCATGAATCTTGAAACCACAAGCACCAGCCTCAATCTGATTGCTTAGAATCTCATCATTCGAACAGTTACCCTTTCCAAGGAAACCAAGGTTGATGGGAAGAGCATCGGCTGCCTGAAGCATCTTCTCGATATTCCACGGACCGGAAGTGATGGTCGTTCCGTTAGAACCGTCTGTCGGACCGATACCGCCACCAATCAAAGTTGTGATACCGTTTGAAAGACACTCATAAGCCTGCTGGGGAGCCACCATATGAACGTGACCGTCGATACCGGCTGCTGTAAGGATCATGTGCTCGCCGGAAATGGCATCCGTAGAAGGACCTGTAACAAGGTCGGGAGATACACCCTTCATTATATTCGGGTTACCTGCCTTACCGATACCTGCAATCTTGCCGTCCTTAATACCTACGTCAGCCTTAACTACGCCTAAAACGGGATCGAGGATAGTGACATTTGTGATCACAAGGTCGAGGCTGCCTCCATCAGAAGTGCATTCGTTTGCAAGACCCATGCCATCGCGCAAAGTCTTGCCACCGCCATAGACCACCTCATCTCCATATACACGAAGATCCTTTTCAATCTCTACATATAGATCGGTGTTTCCCAATCTGATTTTATCTCCTACGGTCGGACCGAAGAGCATATTGTTTTCTTGTCTCGAAACTACTGCCATGGCGGATTATTTTTTAATTTCGTTTTCAGTATATTCCGCTTCGGCTTCATCTTCCGAGACGGTTTTATATCCATATTCCTTAACTCGACGCAAAGCCTCTATCTTCTTGGGATAGAACACCGGAGTATCCTCCAGACCGGTGTAACCATTCACAAGGTCGTCGAAACCGATCACTCTGCGCTTGCCGGCGTAGGCCACGAGCTCCACCTCTTTCTCTTCACCGGGTTCGAAACGTATAGCTGTAGTTGCAGGGATATTGAGGTGATAACCGAAAGCCTTGCTGCGGTCGAACTCCATGTAGCGGTTCACTTCAAAGAAATGGAAGTGCGAACCTATCTGCACAGGGCGGTCGCCGGTGTTACGCACGGTAAGCTTTACAGTACGTCGGTCAGAATTGTAATCTATATTGCCCTCGGCAAGAATAACTCCGCCTACGGGGACATAATCTTTAGGTGTGAAACCCGGAGTGTTAGGATATGCTATATCCGGAGTGCCGGGGAAGACGCCGTTAGGCTGGGAATAAGTTGCCTCAGGCGCTGCTTGTGTGTTTGCGGTGTTTCCGCTTGTTGTATCACTCATAACTTTGTCTTCTTAATAATAACGAGTTTTCATGTTGTCGGCGATTTCAGACCGGTAGATGTCCGCTATCTCCTTCAGATCACTTAATCGGGGAGTGGATGCTGACAAGACGAGATCCGTCGGTGAACACAGCTTCCACCTGCAAAAGCGTAATCATATCTGCCACCCCTTCCATCACCTGCTCTTTGGTCAGGACGTTGGCCGCATCATGCATCACTTCCTCTACTGTTTTGCCCTCTCTCGCCCCCTCAAGCGCCGCGCTTGTGATATAAGCCACTGCTTCGGGATAATTCAGCTTCAACCCTTTCTTCAGACGGCGCTCGGCTATTAGCCCTACCATAAGAAGAGTCAGCTTGTCTTGTTCTTTTGGCGTAAAATGCATAATAATTTCTTTTTGGAGATTATTTTTCCGATTGATTCATATAGTCTTCGAACGCAGAGCTTAAGTGCGACCGCAAACCACAAATATATTTTTAAACAATCAAAATTCGATTTTGGTTTTCTCACTTTGGAAAAAAAGAAAAAATAACTTTTGAAAAAGTGAAAAAAATAATCCCACTTCATTCTATGGAGTGGGATCACTTTACTTTTTAGAATTAATTTTTACTAAGAATTTGAATAAATGTAAATTGTAAATACAGAATGATTTTAAATGTTTCGCACTTGTGTCTCTTCCTTTAGAATATAAATCACAAAAATCTTATCGTCCAAGAAACTTGCGAAATAGATTCTGAGAAGTGATCACCTCATCTCTCTCCTCAACCTCCTTGCGAAGAACCTTTGTCTCTTCTTCCTCGTTTTGGAAGTTTCCTGAAAAAAGCTGGTTGATTCCCAAGAGGATCATAACCATTGCCACCAATATGATCAATACCAACATACCTTTTAAAATTAAGATCATATTTACCATTGTTAACTACGATTATTATTTGTGTTTACTAAACCATAATTATTATCTCTACAACTCCAAGATATCTTCGACTTGTGTATTTTCATCTCTTATAACATTTTTATTCGAAAATGTTTCATAAAAAATTTACAAAATTCTTAAAAAAGTTTAAAATTATTATATTATTCGTTGATTATAAATAAATTACTAAAATAATCATATGCTTATCCTCAAAAATCCTAATTGGATAAAGGAAAAGTCCGTACGCAGATCGCCTTACGGCTTGTTACGCAAGATTTAAGCAGATTGAACGGGGATTTTTATATAGGTATTTTTAGATATATCCGGGAGCAGAGTAAAAAAGCAGATAGTTCTGACCTGCCGGTCAGCGGAGATCCGAGCAGGACACATACGAATGAAGATTCGGCTCCCATCTACCAAGACCGACAGGTCTAATTTTATCTCATAGATAATGAAATAAGTCAGGATAAGGATTGTGTGTTCTTAGATTCACTCTTAACCCACGGATGCGGGTTAGTAGTACCACAATAGGTAGTACTACGATAGAAAGAAAATTTCACTTTGCTCCCCTCTGCAATTATATTTTCTATAATTACTATTAAACCATATTAAGATATCAAATGTTATAATGTCGAACAGCGAAGCAATGAGCTCTTCTTAAAATCAGAATACAGCAAGTTGAGCCTCAAAATTTCACAGTTCACAGTTTCTATTAAGAAACTCCCACAAGAAAATGAAAAACATCAATAAAGGTTAAAACATTAGTGTTATGAAAAGAACAGTTTTATTTCTCGCAGCTATGATGACTTTGAGCTGCGGCTTTGCCCAGAATCTTAATAAGAAAGAGGCTAAAGCTCTACAGACCTACCTCTCTCAGCCCTCGGCTAAAGGAGGCACAAATGCACAGCAACTCGGTGTGAGCGCCGCTAATCCGGCTGCCGCCCAGGGTCTGAAAATCGAAAACGGACACGTTGTGGAAATCGACTGGAAAGGGAAAGACCTCGCCGGCGACCTGAACCTCTCAGGCTTCGACGCCCTCACAAAGGTTGACGTTTCCAACAATAAGATAAATACAATCACTCTTGACGCTGACCCCGCACTCGTGGATGTAAATGCTGCCAAGAACAGAATCCACACGGCTACAATCACAAACACTCCACAGGTGCAGAACCTACAGCTTCAGAGAAACCGTATCGCTGAATTTGATCTCTCAGGAGTGCCTTTCCTTAAGAAATTCAATATTTCAGGCAACTCTCTCGAAGGTCTTGACGTTTCAGCCCTCGTGAATCTGACATACCTCAATGTAATGAGCAACCACCTCACTACCTTGAACGTATCAATGTGCCAGAATCTGAAATCCCTCTACGCCGGCTTCAACGATCTTTCTTCTCTTTCACTCGATGGTCTCGCAAAGCTTGAGAACCTTAATGTGAACGACAACAAGATCAATAAGCTCTATGTGCAGAACCTTCCTGCTTTGAGCACCCTCCTCTGCTCTGACAACCATATGGCAGAACTCGCAGTGAAAGGCTCGCAGGCGATCAACCAGATCTGGGCTCCTTACAACAACCTCACCTCTTTCACCGTAAGCGACGCGCCTACATTGGCTTTCGTCAACGTTGAATGGAACAACCTTACCTACCTTAACCTTGCAAACCTCAACTTCTTGCAGCAGGTTAACGCAGCTAACAACCAGCTTGTTACTCTCGACGTTACATTCGATCCCTACCTCCGACTTGTAAACGTTACCAACAACCCGATGCTTACCGACCTCCGTACGGAAGGCGACCCGATGTTGGCTCACGTGATCGGATACAGCAACTGGGATAACTTCGATTATTAAAATTTATTGAAAACCATACATGATTAACAGAGCCGCCGGATTTTTCCGGTGGCTTTTTTGCATATATTCCATTTCCTTATTACTTTTGCATACGAAGGGATTTTCCTGCAATTCCATATCAAATCCCCTCCCCCATTTTTAAATGAACAGATATTTTAAACTTATAGCCGATGCCGGCTCTTCCAAAATTGAATGGGCTCTCATCTCCTCTGATGGGAACATAATTGCCCAATTCATATCTCCCGGAATAAATGCCCTCCTCTCTTCTAAGGAAGATATGGAGAAAGCATTCGCCAATGTAGCAGAGACTTTAGACAAGGCTGCCGATGAGGTGTTCTATTATGGTGCGGGATGCGCCAATGAAGAGGCCTGCCGCAAAGTGGCGGATGCAATCAGGAAAGTATGGCCCGAGGCAGAGATTGATGTGAAGTCCGACTTATATGCAGCCGCCCGGTCGCTGCTTGGAAACCAACCGGGGATAGCATGTATCTTAGGCACCGGATCCAACTCTGCCCTCTACGACGGGAAGGAGATTACAGCCAACATCCCCCCTCTCGGTTTCATACTTGGCGACGAAGGGAGCGGCACATCTCTTGGAAAGCGTCTTATTAAAGAGGTGTTCAAAGGGGAGATGCCGGAGGATTTGAAAAATTCTTTTTTCAAGGAATGCAATATCTCGCTCTCCGAAATACTCAATCGCGTGTATCGCCAACCAAATCCGAACAAATTTATTGCATCGCTCGTTCCTTTTATAAGAAAACATATCGATTCTCCGTTAATTCATAATATGGTGAAAGAGCAATTCAGAGAGTTCCTTAGATGCAATGTTATGCATTATTCCGGTTATGACGTCCTCCCCGTGAATTTCACAGGTTCCGTGGCTTTCCATTTCGACGACATCTTGCGCCAAGCAGCCGCTGAAGAAGGAATCTCCATCGGAATAATTTCAAAGGCTCCAATGGAGAGGCTGATTGAATTCCACCGTTAATAATGGTTCATTGAATCCGGCGGAGTTTTCGTCGGATTTTATCCGGTTATGTTGAATTAAATATTATGAAGATAAATTCGATTATATCCTCCTTCTCGATTCTTGCAGCCACGCAGCTATTCGTGCCTGCGGCATTTGCTATGCCCATGCCGCAGGATGAAACAAACGTTATCTATATCGATCCGTTGTTTCAATATCCCGTAGCGCCGGAGGAACTGATGTCGCTCGAAGACAAATCCAACTGGCTGATGGATCATTTCTGGGAGGGCTTTGATTTCAAGGCCAAGCAGGCTGTGGATCAGAATGCACTTAATGATGCCTTCAATGTCTATGCCCACCCCATGAGATGGGCCGACCGCGACCATGTGATTAAAAGCACCGACAACATTATATCGGCTATTTCAAAAAATCCGGTTCTTCTGATGCAATTCACAAAAGCTGCCGAAGAGAATCTGTATGGTCCTCGGGCAATTGCATATATCGATGAAATATATGTGAAATATCTTGAAGCTATTGATAAAAACAAAAAAATCAATCCTGCAAGGAAGGCGCGTTATGGCCGCCAGCTTCGCATCCTGAAGAATTCCATGAGGGAGACCGTGCCTCCGGCTTTTGATTTCACCACTCCGACAGGAGCAAAGGAAACATTCCGCCCCGGGCTGCTCACTGTGATTGAATTCGGCGACCCCGACTGCATGGACTGCCGACAGGCAAAGCTTAAAATGGACACCGACCTTAAATTCTCTTCTCTCGTGGAGAAAGGATTGATCAATGTGCTCTTCATTATCCCCGATCCCGAGGATGGATGGGAAGAAAAGTTGGCCGACTATCCGCGTCTCTGGCACACGGGCGCTTCCGATGAAGTGAGCGATATATATGACCTCCGCTCTACGCCCTACTTCTATGTGATCGGAACCGACGGAAAGATCCAAGACAAGACCGAGAGCGTGGAAAAGGCTATGACCACAGCGATAGAATGTGTAAAATAATTGATGAATAACCCCACCGCTTATGAATCCATTTAAACGACTATATATCCGCACCACCGGATATTCATACACCAACATGGGGCGACTCTTCCTTCGCCTTTTTGTCGGGATAATGATGATGCAGTTTGGCATCCGCGAGCTGATGAATTTCGATCAGGCTGTCACAATGTTTCCGGAATTCTTGGGACTTTCATCCCGGATCGGATTGATAATAATGATTGTCATTGAAATAGGTTGTTCGTTCTTCATCATGTGCGGTTTCTTCACGCGCCTGATGTCGCTCTTCCCTTTCCTGGCAATGGTCTGCGCCGAGACTTACCTTCTCAATGCGGAGCCAACCTCCACCTATCTCCTCACATGGGAACAATTAGGATATCTCCCCATAATGTTTGGAGGGATATATTTCTTTATAATCCTTGTCGGACCGGGCAAAATATCCGTCGATTACTTCCTCTCTCTATATTTCATCCATTCCGACAACCATAGCGAATCAGAACTCGAAGAGGTATGAAGATTGCAGTATTGGTATCCGGAGGCGTTGACAGCGCGGTAGTGGTCGATAAGCTTTATAAGGAGGGTCACGACCTCCATCTCTTCTATATCCGCATCGGGATGGACAATGGCGAAGGCGACTGCTCAGCCGATGAAGATATAGAGATGTGTACTCTCATTGCCCGAAAATATGGTTTGCCTCTAAAAGTGGTGTCGCTTCATGAGGAATATTGGGACAACGTGATGGCATACACCCTCCGCACAGTGAAGGAGGGTCTTACTCCACATCCCGATATGATGTGCAATAAGATGATCAAATTCGGATTCTTTGAAGAACGATGGGGGAAGGAATTCGATAAGACCGCCACCGGTCATTATGCCTCGATTAAGGAGGTGGACGGGAAATACTATCTTGCCACAGCAGCCGATCCCGTAAAAGATCAAACCGATTTTCTTGCTCAGATTTCATATTCACAGCTTTCTCATCTTCTATTTCCTTTAGGAGATCTTCCCAAAAGCGAAGTGAGACGCCTGGCTGCTGAGGCCAAGCTGCCGAATGCAGTAAGAAAGGATTCACAAGGGATCTGTTTCTTAGGGAAGATCAACTATAATGATTTCCTCGAACGCCATTTGGGAACAAAGACCGGACCGGTGATAGAGATTGAGACCGGAAAAAAGATCGGTGAACATCGCGGATATTGGTTCTATACCATCGGGCAGCGCAAAGGTCTCGGACTCAGCGGAGGGCCCTGGTATGTGGTAAAAAAGAACACCCGCGACAATGTGGTGTATGTTTCCAACGGCTACGACACCCGTGCTCAATATGGAAGAGAGATTCCCGTGGAGGAGATGCATTGGATTTCTTCCAATCCATTCGCAGATATGGATAATATCCCGGCAGACAGCTCTGAAAAGACTGAATCTGTCCCCGTAGCTTTCAAGACTCGACATTCTCCTGAATTCTATCAAGGAGTGGTCAGAAAGAACAAAGACGGGGGGTATATTGTGGAGTCGGAAACCGATGTCCAAGGGATAGCCCCGGGACAGTTCGCCATAATATATTCGCCGGATCGTTCCCTATGCCTCGGCTCGGGGATGATCTCCCTCCCTGCCAATAACAAAAGAAAAAGAAACCGAAAGCATCATTCCGAATCCACAGAGGAAGAATGCCGGCCTTCAATCTAAGATGTAAAACATAAATATGGAAAGACATAAATTAGAACTTGTAGGGATCACCTACAATCAGATAGAATCCGGGGTGTATGCCGTGATCCTCCGCGAAGCGGATGGAGAGCGCCGCATCCCCATCATAATCGGCTATCCCGAGGCGCAGGCCATCGAATGCAAATTGCAGGATGTGGTGACCCCTCGCCCGCTCACCCACGATATGATGATTAATTTCATGACCGCATTTGGGGTTTCACTGAAGGAGATTGAGATCAAACGCCTTCCAAATGGAGTGTTTGCCGCCGACCTCATTTTCACCGACGGAGACAACACCCGAATCGTGGATGCACGATCTTCCGACGGCATAGCTTTGGCAATACGCGCAGGCGCTCCGATCTATACATCCGATGAAGTTTTGGCTGAAGCAGGATTCCTCCCGGAGGAAACACAGAAGAAGACACGTCAGTCGAGAAGGGCGGCCAGAGGCGGCGACCGCAAAACCACTCCCGCCCCGGAAGAAGATCTCACCGATCTATCCTCTCTCTCTGCCGAGCAGCTTAACGAACTTATGCAGAAAGCCGCAGAGGATGAAGACTATGAGAAAGCTGCTAAAATAAAAGCTGAACTTGACAAACGAAAAAAGGATTGAAAATTATCCGTTTTTCCGACGTTTTTCTATTGTTTTTTCATAATTTCTGAATTAATTGCAAATTTTTATAGAATTTCATTTTGATTATTCAATAAAATTTGTAATTTTGCACTCTATGCTATTGACAAGTTTTGCAATAACTTGCATTTTAATGCTTTTCAACCACATTTGATATGATTAATATGCGATTTTTGCAAACCCAAACAATACTTTTATTTTTTATAAATACTTTTTAATAATCAATTATGAAGAAACGAAAGAAAAGAGTCGAATTAATGGTCGAGCTTATCCGCAACAGATGCATCGGAAGCCAGGAAGAACTTGCTGATCTTCTTGCAAAGGAAGGTTATGTGGTGACACAAGCCACTCTCTCCCGCGATCTGAAGATGCTGAAGACCACAAAGGTGCCGACCGAACGCGGAGGGTACATATACGTTTTGCCCGACAGCAACAGTCTGAAAGATCGCCTGCTTGCCACCGGGCAAATTGCTATGAACGCCAACTATCAGTCGGGATTCGTCTCGCTTGAGTTCTCTAAAAATATAGCGGTGATTAAGACCCGCAACGGCTACGCCGCAGGGCTTGCTTACGACATTGACATGAGCCGCCCACCCGAAATTTTGGGCACCATCCCCGGCAGCGACACAATCATTGCTGTCTTGCGCGAGGATGTTTCCCGCGAAAGGGCTATCGAAGTGTTCTCTCGCTTCCTCCCTCTCGACCAGAAACTACCATCATATCTATTATAATGATAAAAGTTGCAATATCCGGCGCTGACTCTCCTATGGCCGGCGAATTAATAAGAATACTCGTGAACCATCCCGACGTGGAGATAGTGTCTCTCGTCGCGCCCGGACATGAAGGGAAACCCCTTCATAGTGTTCATCACGGGCTTTTAGGAGAGGTGGATCTCTCATTCACCGGAATCTTCAAACCCGAGAACGCTGATATCCTATTCATTGCCGACAGGAATATCAAGCATTCCGACCTCCTGAGATTGCGTAATCTTCTTCCGGATCTTAATGTGGTGTTATTCTTCCCCCCTGTAGCCGAAGATGATGCCGAGGATTCCGAACATATATTCGCCCTCCCTGAAATCAACCGCAAAGCGCTTGTGAGAGGGGCCAAGACAGCCATCCTTCCAAATCCGCTGTCGTCGCTTGCTTTGGTGCCGCTGTATCCATTGGCTCTCAATATGCTTCTGAGCGGAGATATCACTCTCAATGTATCGGCTCCCGAAGATGTGGTGGCTACGGATATATTGGCATCAAGTGTGGCAGAAATAGAGAAAGCTCTTAAGGAGGCTCAGCTTAGTTTCAATGGCAAGATTAAATATAAAATATTGCCTCCTACATCTAAACGTGGAATCGAACTCTCGCTTGAAATCCCGATGCCGCTCGATATGGAACATCTGATGAAAGCATACGAGATCTACAACGACCATAATTTTGCCTTCGCCGTGACGACTCCGGTGAAGCTTGATGATGTAAAGGGCACTGAAAAGATCCTTTTCTCTCTTAATCTTTCAAAAGATGGAGAGCTGATGATTCATTCCGTGGCCGACGGCCGTCTGAGAGGAAGTGCAGGGGAAGCGGTCCATGTGATGAACCTGATGTTCGGACTTCATGAGAAAACCGGGCTTTATCTAAAGCCCTACGCTTATTAATCTTCTGCGTTCTCTCATTTATTAATCTTTTGTATTCTCTTAATTGTTTTAATTAAAATATAATGTCGGTAAATAAAGTTATTCTCCTTGGCAATGTAGGGAGAGACCCCGAGATAAGATATCCTGAGAAGGATCATCCCGTGGCATACCTTTCCCTCGCCACCAATGAACGCCAGCCTAATTCCGACACCGAACTTGTGGAATGGCATATCCTTGTCATGTCGGGGCAAAATGCCATTCTTGCAGAGCGATATATAAGAAAAGGAACCCGTCTCTATGTGGAAGGAAGGCTCCGCACAAGGGAATATGTGGATAAATTCAAGATTTCCCGGCGTCGCACTGAGATTTATGTCGATGTCATGGAGATTCTTGGCAGAAGCCAGCAATAAAGGCCGGGCCAATAAGGATGGATTGAAGGGAGAGATAAAAAACCGTGAAAATAAGATTTTAAAGATAGAAATATAAAAATATGAGAAAATGGCGTATTGAAGACTCAGCGGAAACATATAACGTTCCGGGCTGGGGTCTGAAATATTTTTCAATCAACGAAAAGGGACATGTCCAGGTCTCGCCCCGTGAGAACGGCCCGAAGATAGATCTGAAAGAGGTGATGGATACCCTTCAGCTCCGCGATGTGGATGCTCCTCTCCTCCTCCGGTTTCCGGATATCCTCGACGATAGAATCAGGAAGATATCCGATTGCTTCAAGAAAGCTGCCAAGGAATACGACTATAAGGCCAAGAATTTCATCGTCTATCCTATCAAGGTGAATCAGATGCGACCTGTGGTGGAAGAGATCGTAAGCCATGGGAATAAATACAATATCGGTCTGGAAGCAGGGTCAAAGCCCGAACTCCATGCCGTCTTGGCTGTGAACACCCACGAAAATTCGATCATCGTCTGCAATGGTTATAAGGATGAGGATTATATCGAGTTGGCTCTCCTCGCTCAGAAGATGGGCAGAAGGATTTTCCTCGTGGTGGAAAAGCTCAATGAGCTGAAGCTGATTGCGAGCGTGGCCAAGCGTCTTAATATACAGCCCAACATAGGAATCCGTATCAAGCTCACATCTTCCGGTTCGGGTAAATGGGAAGAATCGGGCGGAGATGTCAGCAAGTTTGGATTGAATTCTTCCGAACTTCTCACCGCTCTCTCTATGCTTGAAAAGTATAAGATGACGGATTGCCTGAAGCTAATCCATTTCCATATCGGAAGTCAGATCACCAAGATACGCCGAATCAAGAATGCTCTCCGCGAAGCTATGCAGTTCTATGTGCAGCTTTCAAAGATGGGATTCAATATCGAATTTGTGGATATAGGAGGCGGACTCGGAGTTGACTACGACGGAACCCGCTCCTCTTCCGGAGAAAATTCCATGAATTATTCGATTCAGGAATATGTCAACGACTCTGTGTCGGCACTTGTGGATGCCTGCAATAAAAACGACCTGCCTCATCCGAATATCATTACCGAATCCGGACGCTCGCTCACGGCTCATCACTCGGTGTTGATCATACAAGTGCTCGAAACTGCACAGCTTCCTATCTGGAACGATAATGAAGAACTTGATGAGAATGCTCATGAACTCGCCAAAGAGCTTTACAACATATGGGACAAGATAGATACAGCTCGTGTGTTTGAGGATTGGCATGATGCCCTTCAGATCCGCGACGAAGCTTTGGAACTCTTCTCTCTCGGACTTCTCGACCTCCGCAACCGCGCAATGATTGAAAAATTGTTCTGGTCGGTGGCAAGGGATGTGCGCGATCTCACACGCTCAATGAAACATCCGCCGGAAGAGCTCCGAAAGGTAGCGCGTATGCTCCCGGAGAAATATTTCTGTAATTTCTCTCTGTTCCAGTCGCTCCCCGATTCATGGGCCATCGACCAGATGTTCCCTATCATGCCGATTTCGCGACTTGATGAGAAACCTTCTCATGAATGCACCATTCAGGATGTGACCTGCGATTCAGATGGAAAGATAAATCATTTCGTCTCGCCTGCCGGCTCGTCCCACTCTCTGCCCGTTCATGAACTGAAACCTAATGAGCCTTATTATTTGGGGGTATTCCTCGTGGGAGCATATCAGGAGATACTCGGCGACCTCCACAATCTTTTCGGCGACACCAATGCCGTGCATATTTCCGTGAATAAGGATGGGTATGACATTGCCCAGATTATCGACGGCGAAGCCGTGGCTGATGTGCTCGACTATGTGGAGTATAATCCCAAGAAACTTGTCCGCAATCTTGAGACATGGGTAACAGCCTCCATGAAACGCGGCGTGATCACTCCTGAGGAGGGTCGCCAGTTCCTTAATAATTATCGTTCCGGTCTTTACGGATACACATATCTTGAAAGGGATTTATGAGATTTTTCCTGAAACTCGCTTACAACGGCGCTTCCTTTCATGGCTGGCAGACGCAACCAAATGCCAACAGCGTGCAGCAGACCTTGGAAGAAGCCCTCTCTACCATACTCCGTACGCCTGTCTCCATCACCGGAGCCGGGCGTACGGATACAGGTGTTAATGCACGGGTGATGTTTGCGCATTTTGATGTTGACGACCTCTGCCTCCACAGCAGGCTGAAGGATAAGCGACGTTTTCTTATTTCCCTCAATCGGCTTTGCGGTCCGGATATTGCGGTCTATGATCTTATTGAGGTCGCCGCGGATGCCCATGCACGTTTTGATGCCACAAAACGCACTTATAAATATTTCATCTCTTTTGAGAAGACCCCCTTTCTTTCAGGAGGGTGCTGGCATTCTCCGTCGGCTCTCGATGTGGATGCAATGAATGAATGTGCGTCGATGCTGCTCGATGTTTCAGATTTCACATCTTTTGCAAAGCTCCATTCGGATGCCAAGACAAACATATGTAAGGTGTCGCGTGCGGATTGGAAACCATGGCATCCTGAATTCTCAGCCGGAGAATCGGAAGGAATTGTCTTCACCATCTCCGCCGACCGTTTCCTCCGCAATATGGTCCGCGCAGTGGTCGGCACCTTGGTGGATGTGGGAAGAGGAAAGATTTCAAAGGAGGATTTCATAAAAATCATCAACGACCGCGACCGCTGCTCGGCCGGCACTTCAATGCCTCCGCAAGCGTTGTTCCTATGGGATGTGGAATATCCTTATATCCCGGCTAAAACTAATAAATAAAATTCACCATGAAGGAGAAAATAGAGCATCTGAGGTCGGAACTCAACCGCCACAATCATAATTATTATGCCCTCAATGCCCCCAAAATATCGGATAAGGAATTCGATATGATGATGAAGGAGCTGGAGGAGCTGGAAAAGAAATATCCGGAGTATGACGACCCTTTGTCGCCTACTCATCGTGTCGGATCCGATCTTTCAAAGGGATTTGAGCATGTGGTCCATGCGCGCCCTATGATGTCGCTATCCAACACATATTCCATCGAGGAGGTTGACGAATGGTTCGACCGTATCCGAAAAGCTATAGACAGCAAGGATTTCTCTATCACGGGAGAGATGAAATTTGACGGAACCTCTATCTCCATCACCTATCGCAACGGACGAATGGTTCGTGCCGTAACTCGCGGCGACGGAACACAAGGGGATGATGTCACCGCAAATGTGAAAACCATCCGCAGCATCCCTCTGCAGCTCCTGCCAGGCGACTGGCCGGAGGAGTTTGAGATTCGCGGAGAAATCCTTATGCCGTGGGAGGTGTTTGAAAAACTGAATGCCGAGCGTGCGTATAATGAAGAGCCTCTTTTCGCCAACCCGCGCAATGCCGCAGCCGGAACATTGAAGACGCAGGATCCGCGTGAAGTGGCGCGTCGTCATCTCGATGCTCGCTTCTATTATCTCCTTTCCGATAGTCTTCCTTCTGATTCCCATTTCGAAAATATGGCGATAGCCGAGCAATGGGGATTCAAGGTTTCGAAAGCTATGGCGCGTCTTCATTCCATTGAGGATGTGGATAATTATATATCTTATTGGGATGAACACCGCAAGGAACTCCCCGTGCCGACCGATGGACTTGTGTTCAAGGTGGATTCTCTTCGCCAACAATTAAATTTGGGATTCACTGCCAAATCTCCTCGATGGGCTGTGGCTTTCAAATTTAATCCTGAATCCGCCTGCACTCCCCTCCGCTTCGTTTCTTTCGAAACAGGAAGAATGGGGATCGTCACTCCCGTGGCGAATCTTGAGCCGGTGCAGCTATCGGGCACAATCGTGAAACGCGCATCGCTCCATAATGATGATATCATGCAGGAACTCGACATTCACGAGGGCGACTCCCTTTATGTGGAGAAGGCTGGTGAGATCATTCCGCAGATCACGGGAGTTGACAAGAGCCTTCGTCCGGAGGGTGCAAAAAAGATTGAATTCGTAAAGAATTGTCCCGTCTGCGGCACTCCCCTCACACGCATCTTCGGGGAGGCTGCATGGTGCTGTCCCAATAAATATGGGTGCCGCCCGCAGATCACAGGACGAATAGAGCACTTCTGCGCGCGCCGAATGATGAATATCGACGGTATCGGGGAGGAAACCGCCGAACTCCTTTATGCCACCGGCCTTGTTTCCACAATAGGTCAGATATATGATCTTACGGAAGAGAAGCTTATCGGCGTAGGACGCATCGGGGAAAAGACCGCCAAGCGTATCATCAAGGGTATTGAGGATTCCAAGCAGATCCCGTTCGACAGGGTGCTCTATGCCCTATCGATCCCTAATGTGGGAGAGACCACAGCCAAGCGTCTTGCTCGTGCGGTAAAGGATATCGACACCCTTCTCGGAATGGAGCTCGAACAACTTTCGATGATTCCTGATATAGGACCGATCATTGCAAAAAATATCTTTGATTTCCTTCGCGAGCCGGTGAATCGCGAAAATATCGAGCGCCTTCGTGAGGCCGGCGTGACCTTGAGCATACCCGAGGAGAGCCTTGCCCCTGCCGGGAATGCCCTTGAAGGGAAGACAATCGTGATTTCCGGCACATTCTCTCATCATAGCCGCGATGAATATAAGGATATAATCATGAGCCAGGGAGGGAAGAATGCAGGGAGCATCTCTAAAAAGACCTCCTTCGTCTTGGCCGGAGAGAATATGGGACCCGCAAAGCTCCAGAAATGCGAGCAGCTCGGCATCCCTCTTATCTCAGAAGATGAATTCCTTAAAATGATCAACCAATAAATTCACATAATACACATATTTCTCTTTACACTAACCAAAGCAAAAAATTATGCAAGTTTCACCTTCTCTATTATGTGCTGATTTCACCAATCTTGGCGAGACTATCGAGATGATCAACCGCTCCGACGCGGATATGCTTCATCTCGACGTGATGGACGGAGTGTTTGTCCCTAACATCTCTTTCGGCTTCCCTATCATCAAGACTGTGGCTAAAATCTGCAAGAAACCTCTCGATGCCCATCTGATGATTGTGGAGCCTCAGAAGTGGATTCCACAGCTGCGCGATTTAGGCGTAAAAATAATGAATGTGCATCAAGAAGCATGCAATCATCTCCACCGCACCATCTATCAGATACGCGAAGCCGGAATGGAAGCCGGAGTCACCATAAATCCCGCCACCCCGGTCATGCTTCTTCAGGATATCATCTGCGATGTGGATATGGTGCTTATCATGTCGGTCAACCCCGGATTCGGCGGACAGAAATTTATCCCTCATTCAGTGGATAAGGTTCGCGAACTCCGTGCGCTTATCAAACGCACCGGCTCTAAAGCCAAGATTCAGGTTGACGGAGGAGTGAATGCTTCTACCGGACGGCTTCTCGCCGAGGCAGGGGCTGATTGCGTGGTGGCAGGATCATATGTGTTTAATGCTCCGGATCCCAACGAAGCCATTCGCTCGCTTAAAGTATTATGAAGAAAGGTGTAGGGTATTCTCTCCTTCTGTTCTCATCAATATTTGCAGCCGAAGCCCCTCTTGCAGCCCAGGTGTATTGCAAGATGCCGGAAGTGTCGGTCAAGGATTCGGTCTCCCCTCGAACCCCGGAATGGTTTGTCGGCGCTGAGATTGAGGGGGATTATGTAATCCCCACGGATGCTTTCTATACGGGTTCCAACAATGAGGGGGTGAAAATCAGAGGTAGTTTCGGAGCAGCTGTCCGTGGCGGTTTCCGATTCAATCCGGAAAGCAAGGAAGGGATGCTTTATCCCGGAATCTATCAAGGAGTGGCGGCCGGAATCAAAACCTTTTTCCGGCAATCCTTGATGGGGACTCCGGCGATGGCTTATGTGTTCCAAGGCGCACCTTTTCATCATTTCAATTCACGCCTTCACTTGGGGTATGAATGGAAATTCGGAGTGGCCTGCGGATGGCATCATGCCACAATGTATGAGGAGTTCGATCCCAATAGCCCGGCTATCAGCACAGCCGTAACTGCTCATATGGGGGTGGCCCTCAAACTGCAATACGACCTCACCGATCATTGGCAATTGGCATTGGCAATCGAAGGAACGCATCATTCCAACGGCAACACATCCTGGCGAAATGCCGGTTTGAATGCTGCCGGAGTTTCAATCGGAGCCTCCTACATCATCAATCCCTTGGGCGCTCCTGCCGCTCCTTCTGAAGAATTGAAAGAGGAAGCAGACCGCCGTCAATGGTTTTATGATATAATGGCTTTCGGATCATGGCGTCAGAGGGTGTTCATTCTCCCCTCCTCCCCCTATACGGATGATCTTTATCGCAAGGATGTGATGGCTCCCGGTAAATATCCCGTTTTCGGAATCCAGTTTGCCCCCGCTATTTCCCTCAACCGTTGGGTGGCAGTGGGTCCTGCTCTCGATATGCAATGGGATAAAAGCGCCGACCTTGCGCGTCATTGGATTCCGCGCCCGATAGAGGAAGGATTAGCATTCTCTCATATCCCTTTCAAAAGTCAGATAAGCGTCGGCTTATCAGCCCATGCAGAATTGACCACTCCGATCTTTGCCGTCAATGCCGGCATCGGATATAATGTATTGAATCCCAAAGGGGATGAAGCCTTCTATCAATCATTGACTGTAAAGACATTCCTCACCCGCAGCCTCTATATCAACGTGGGATATCGCCTCGGAGGATTCAAGGATCCCCACAATATCATGCTTGGCATCGGATATCGAATCAAATAAATTCCCCTCATCAACACCGTGTTGAGGGCGGAAGCCCGAAATAGAAAAGCGGAAGCCCGAAATAGAAAAGCGGAAGCCCGAAATAGAAAAGGGGATGGCAAATGCCATCCCCTGCTTAAAATATTTATCTATAATAATCTTTACTTAGCCTCAAGAATACAGATGGCTACACGGTTCCAGGATTCTTCCTCAAACATTTCGCCGATACCCTGACCCTCGGCAACAATTCTTGATGCCGGAATCTTATAACGCTTCATCAAGGCATCTTTCACAGACTGTGCACGCTGGTTGGCAAGACGGATATTCACATCTTCCGGACCATCCTTAGATGCATAACCCTTGATCACTACCTTGCTTCCGGGATGATTGTTAAGATAAGCGGCAATCATCTCCACATTAGGCTGCTGATCGGCGCCAATTGTAGAAGAACCAAGCTTGAAGAATATATAACGAACTGATTCAAGGTTATTCTTAACCTGTGTCACAACCTGTGCCGGACGATTGCGGAGAGCCTCATTCTGGGCTTCAAGTTCGCCGTTCTGTGCCTTCAAAGCTGCGTTGGCTGCATCAAGCGCACCTACCGCGCCACGAAGAGTATTGATCTGGCTGTTCAAATCATCCACCTGCGCCTGATTGTAAGGCTCTACCACCTTGAAACCATTGCCGCCAAAGTTGTAGGTCACTCCGGCTGTAAGCTGGAAGTTTGCGCGGTTCTTATCGTATGAAGCTGTGCTCTGACGCACAGGAGTTGTTGTCATATTCCATAAGAATGCAGGGCTTACGGCAATTGTCAAGTTATCGGTAACATTGAAATTGAAGTCAAGACCAAATTTTGTGCCGAAATAGTTGAAATCTGCAATCTCTGTTTCAAAACTTCTACCCCAACCTGCACCTGCACGAAGATCAATATCGAAAGGACGGGTTGTGCCGGGATAACCGCCGAAGAGATTGAAAAGGTTCACAGCACCGTATGCACCTAAATAGGAATCATCAAATGCATTCTTGCTGCGGGGTCCGCGACCATTCTGGGTGGAGGTGTTGATTCCAAACACGGCCTCTGCACCTACTTTAAACACAGGGGTGATCTTCTTGCCAAGGTCAAGCCCGACTACCGGACGCATACCTCCGAAGAATGCACTGTGCGACATCGGAGTGGTTACACCACCATTGATACCAAGCGACCAATTGTCGCCAAACTTAGGCGTCTCAATTGCCTGCTGAGCAGACACTGCTGTCACGGAGCCTAATGCCAATACTGAAGTAAGAATTATATTTTTCATAGTTTAAAATTTAGAATTCCATTACGGAAAATTAATACTATAGTGGAAGTGTTTTTCTGTCTATAATACGCTTTTGCCCTGTTTTTTGTTCATTTTTTTAAAAAAGATTCTTTTTTATTTGGTAATTTAAAATTTCTGTATTACCTTTGCGGTGTATTAAGATACTAATACACTAAATCAAATATCTAATACACTCTGAGAAAACAGATAATAAAGAAAAGATACGATTATGCTTAAAGTAAACGATTGCACATTCAGCTATAGCCGGCGCAAGGAGCCGGTGCTGAAAAATTTTTCGCTCGAAATCGCCGAAGGAGGAGTCTATGGACTCTTAGGATCGAACGGAGCGGGAAAATCAACCCTTCTATACCTGATAGCAGGCTTGCTTAATCCCGACTCAGGAGATGTTACGCTTAATGGGATCAACACTCGCCTGCGCCGCCCGGAGACTGTTTCGGAGATTTTCATTGTGCCGGAGGAATTCGATTTCCCCTCCCTCACCCTTGAAAAATTCGTGGAGCTCAACAAGCCCTTCTATCCTCGCTTCTCTTATGATGAGATGCTTGAGAATCTCGCCATCTTCGAATTGACACCCGATCTCAATGTCAGCAAACTCTCGATGGGTCAGAAAAAGAAGGTGGCGCTCTCTTTCGCAATGGCCACAAATACCCGTGTGCTTATCCTCGACGAGCCTACAAATGGTCTCGACATTCCCGGCAAAGCGGCTTTCCGAAGATATATCTCGCGTGCTGTAAGCGATGAGAGAATCTTCATAATCTCGACTCATCAGGTGCGCGATGTGGCTCAGCTTCTCGACCATGTCCTGATTGTGGATAACCGTCAGGTGCTCTTTGATCATTCCATTGCAGAGATTCAGAGCCGACTGAAATTTGTGGAGACACTCGACAGAAATCTCATCAACTCTGCCCTCTACGCCTCCAATTCGCTTGGCGGAAGTGCGCTGGTCCTCCCGAACCTCGACGGAAATGACACAGAGATTAATCTCGAACTCCTTTTCGAGTTTGCCCACGATGATCCGCAGGGGCTGAATGCTATTTTCAACAAATAAAATTTACACTAAATGGATAATCAGATATTCGCTGCCGATAGATTCTCGGCCTATTTCAAGAAATATGTAGTCGAAAAAAAGACTACTTTCCTTATCAGCGCAGGGATGCTTTTCATCGCCGCCCTCGCCTTCTGCCTCGGATGGCCCGAAGCAAGAGAGGTCTATTCTCATGATGTCGTGTCTAATTTTGTAGTGATCGGGAATGTTACCGATCCCATGTGGGGACCCGAACTAACGTTCTTCACCCTGATGTGGTTTGCTACCACTCTTTATTGCGCCGACTTTTATTCTGTGCTCAGCGGAAAAAAGGAGAGAATCTCAGTATTCACCTGCCCAGCAAGCAACTTTGAGAAATTCACAACCTATTTCCTTATATATGTAGTGATTCTCCCCCTGATCTTCTTTGCCTCATTCCTTTTGGCGGATGCAATCAGAGTCTGGGTGTATAGCGGTTCTACTTTCGGAGTGGATTGCGTTCATTACATCGCTCCGAAATATCTCCTTTCGTTCGGTTGTGCCTCAGAATATTGGCAAACGGAATATTATGCCTCCATTCTTGCAGAGCCGGGAGCGATTGAAAAAATAAAGGAGATGTTCGAGGTCCGCGCAGCATTACAGTTCTCATTCTCTCTTTTCGGCGGTCTTCTATTGCAATCGCTCTTAGCGCTCGGTTCGTCAATCTGGACAAAGAAAAGCGGACTGAAGACAATCTGCTTCGGAATGATATTCGGAATTGTGTCGAGCACACTGTTCTATTGGGGCATGCGTGCATTCTTCGGAAATATCGCGATGGAACCCCGTTTTTCGGAAGGGATGTCGTTCTTTTATGTTTGGGATGCAATCGTTCTTGCTGTGATAATCTTCAACTGGATGCTATCCTATGCTCGGTTTAAGGAGTGGGAAGTGATTAAAAGATGGTGATGAGTTATGGTATTTGAAGAAAGCAATAAAGCCATTTATATCCAGATAGCCGACCGCATCTGCAATGAGATTCTTGATGATCTCTATGCTCCCGACACGCGCCTCCCTTCCGTGAGGGAATACGCCGCGGATCTGCAAGTGAATGCCAACACCGTGATGCGAAGCTACGACCGCCTTTCGCAAAAAGGGATAATCTATAATCGCCGCGGAATCGGTTTCTTCGTATCGGCAGATGCAAAGGTGAAAGTGTTGGCAGAGAAAGGCGAGGAACTTATGGACAGCCGCATATTCGAGCTGTTCGACCTCCTCTATCATCTCGACATCTCTCCCGACGATCTCCGCGACAAATATTCACGCTATCTTGAGAAAAAGAAAAAGGATTCACAATAGTAAAACAGTAAAATCAGATTGAAAATGAAAAAGACATCATATATCATCTTCGGCTTTTTAGCCTTCCTCCTTCTCCTTGCGTTTTTCTTCCCTATTATCCTCTTCAAACCGATATAAAGGCGATTCCAACCTCCGCAATCGCGCAGTGATTTAATAAAACGCGAGACGGGGTCGACAGCTCAAGACCTCATCACTCGCCATATAATTGAGCAGGCGAAAAAACGGCTTTGCAACACATCCGATGATTAAGCATAGTTGCATACGATTTAGGATTCAAAAAACTATCGGCAAGACTCCAAATTCGGAATCTTGCCGATGCTGTATTCGGAAAGTGATTATCTTTAGTTATTCTTTCGGTTACTTATCCTCAGTGAATGACAATTTTCCGCTTACAATATCATCCACCATTCCATCGTAAGGAGCCTGAGAGATTACTTTCTCATTATTGGCTCCCTCATTCTTCTGGAAGAAAATCTCGCCAAATTCCGGTACGACATACTTGGGATAAGTCTCATATTTCTCACGGCTCTCCTCCATCAAAGGAATGTGCTCATTTTGATAGCAGACCGTGATTTCAGGATGTTCCCTAACCCATTTCGGGAAGAAGATAACACCGTGAAGTTTATTCTCCCTTGGCATAAAGTTTAGACTCACATCCGTGCCCGTAGGCTCTGTCCAGGATACCTTATAGACACCATCGGTCAGCTTGACGATATCAGCTTTCTGATCGCGCACCCAGCGTCCTCCAACCATACCGCTGTGGATACGATAATCGACAGTATTTTCATTTTTTACGTAGAACTCATACATCCAACCATTTGCATAAGTATAAATAAAGTGTGATCCAATGAAATTTTCCATAATATTTTGTTTTTATCTTTATTTTAGTTTTATTAGTGATAACCATTTAATCAATCATCACTTATAAAACGATCGAAACATTATGGAGGTTTTATTTTTATTGTGCTTTACGGCTCAAATCATTGTGCTGTATGGCTCATTTATATCAGACTTTTTCTTATCACTTCTGCATCACGATTTTGAATGCGTGTTTCTGTCGGAGTAAACCCGAAATGCTCACGATATGCCTTTGAAAAATGGGAAAAATTTTTAAATCCGACTTCCGCCATAACTTGTTTCACGTTTTTCTCTGTGGAAAGCAACATATAATGGGCAGCATAAAGGCGACGTCTTATAAGCCATGCACGTGGCGAAAGATTGCTTATCTTTTTGAAATCACGTTTGAAGGAGGCAAGACTTCGACCTGTGTAATGGGCTATCTGCTCTATTGAAAGATCATACATGTAGTTCTTTTCCATGAAGTCAATTATGTCAATTCTCCATCTGGCTGTAAAATCAAAAAGGGAAGCATAGGCATTCTCATCATTCTGAAGAACTAACTTCACGGCTTCGAAAACCTTTATTGTCAGCCAATCGCTATCAGGGCGAACTCCGGCTTCATAATAAGGCTTAAATGAATCGAATAGACTTGACACCTTCGGAGAGGCAGGTATCGCGGTAATGCTTTGTCGCTTTCCCATCTTCTTCTTAGGCAAATCATCCTCACGCAATGTCTTGTAGAAATCGAAAAGGATGTTGCGAGGAAAGAAAAGGACTATTGATAGATGATACCCGACATCATCCGAAGGTCTCTGCACAAGCATGGTGCGATGATCTTTTCTCACAAACACACATTCCTTCTCCTTTATCATTGTTTTCTTGACACCATCCACGAGCACTTCCATGCTTCCGCGCGCGACATAGACAATCGCGTGCTCGCTAACATCAAGGTAACTCTCCCCTGTCATTTCATGATAGCAAGGAGTCATGATATCTTCCGTGGTCAGATTAATGGTGTTCGACATAAGCTTTTCTTTATTGATTGTGCAAAGGTAATAAAAATATTAAGCAGTAGCGTAATTCCTCCTCTTTAAAAGGAATACAGCTACAATCACAAGGCTGGTGATGAATTCTGCCACAGGAATAGCAAGCCAAAGCCCTTCATTGCCTATCAATCCCGGAAGGAATAGAAATGAAGGAACAAGAAGCACGATGCCTCGGAGCAAGGTATAGACTATCGAGATCCCAGCCTTTTCAAGACTTTGATAATATCCGATAAATGTGATGTTGAGTGCGAAGAAAATAGAGCAAAGAGCAAAAAAAGGGAGTCCGTGACTGGCAATGCCAAATGCTGGTTCGGAGGGAGAAAGAAAGGCAAGAACAATACCCTTTGAACCGATAGCAAGTCCGGCCGCAACAGCCACACCGCAAACAAGCGCAGTGAATAAGGCCACTTTCAATGTTCTGGCCACCCTATCGCCATTATGCGCACCATAATTGAAACTTATAATTGGCTGAGCCGATTGAGCCACTGCATTCGCCATTGAGAAGACCACTGGAAAGAGATAGCAGGCAATTGAATAAGCCGCAACCCCTTGCTCGCCAAGCCGAGACATGAACATATAGTTGCCTGTAATCATCATTACACTCATAGCAATTTCAGTGAGAAAGGTGGCAAAGCCTATCTTTATCATGTACCCTGCATTGCGGAGACTGAGCATTAGGCTCTTGGCCGACATTTTCAGGCGATAGAATTTCAATGTGGATGAAAACCCAAAGAAATAGATAAGGGCCATCAAGCCGCCTATAACGCAGCTGATCGAAGTAGCCACCGCTGCTCCCTTCACCCCCATTCCTATCGGGAAAATCATGATATAGTCCAGTATAATGTTGATAACTGCTGGAATAGCCTGACACCACATTGCATATTTAGGTGATCCATCAAGGCGTATAAGCATCATCCCGATACACTGGATCATGACAAAGAGCAACGCTGGAGCAAGAAATAGCATATAGTTTAAGGCATTCCCTTTCAATTGGTCGCTACATCCGAGAATCCCTAATGTCCACTCAGGAGCGGTGACAATAATCACCACCATTATCAACGCAAGCAACGTGCTTGCGAGGAAGCTCTGTGTCAGGATGATATTTGCCCCTCTCTCATTCCCTTCCGAAAGCTTTATACTTGCTATCACAGAAGCTCCGATTCCGAACATCAGCCCGATTCCGGTGGCAATCATATAGGTCGGAGCTACGATATTCACCGATGCAATTCCATCGGCCCCCACTCCATGACCGACAAACATACCGTCGATCACTGTAATCAGCGATGTGAATATCATTCCTATCAAGGTTGGGAAGAATAGGGCACGAAAGAGAGGTCCTATCTTCATGGTGCCAAAATCAAGTTTGTCTCTATTCATATTTCTTTATATTTTATTTTTTTATGGGTATACAAAAAAGACTGGATAAGATGTAACCGGGCGCACCCGACATCTTATCCAGCCATATAGTTCCGACTATCAGCCCTCCGATGAACTCTGCAAAATTAGTAATTTTTCGGTGAAAATGCAAATTACATTTCGTACATATTCTGGCGTACAATTGTCCATTTACGGACACCCCATTAGCAATATCACTATTGATTATCAATCACTTTCATTTCTGGCACAGCTATTGTCATCTTTTTTTGCATAATAACCACAAAGATATGGATAGAGAATTGACCAAACAGGAGAAAAGGAGGGAAAAACAACGAAAATGGTTACGCATCGGGAGCATTGTGTTCGGTTTCGTCTTTATTATGGGATGTCTGTATCATTTCATTGATTCCGGGATAGATGGAACCGGGATAAGGACAGGTCGAGCCGAACAAGGTGTAATAGAAAGTTGCATTACGGGTACAGGAAAGATTGTACCGCTATACGAGCAGACGATTGTTTCCCCGGTAGCCACCCGAATCCTTGAGGTCTACTGCAATGAAGGCGACCACGTAGCTTCCGGACAATCACTTCTTCGTCTCGACCTACAGACTGCTCAGACCGACCTCCAAAGAAAAGCAGATGAAGTGAGCATGAGGAGGAATGAGATAGAACAGACTGCCCTAAGTTCTGCTACATATCTCACTGACATTGAAATGAAGATAAAGACCAAAGAGATGGCGGTTAATCATCTAATGGAGGAGGTAAATAATGAACGTCGCATGGATAGCATAGGAAGCGGAACAGGCGACCGTATAAGGGAAGCGGAACTCGCCTACTCCACCGGTATCCTCGAACTCCAACAGTTGAAGACTCAACTTGCAAATGAAAGGAAATCACATGCCGCTTCGCTCAGATCCAAGGAACTGGAAGGAAGCATCACGGAAAGAGACTTGAAGGAGATGGAACGCACTATTGAAGACGCCCGAGTACGTGCTCCAAGAAATGGAACGGTTACATATCTCAACAAAGGAATCGGCACAAGTATTTCCCAGGGAGAGAAGTTAGCGGTGATTTCAGATCTTTCTCATTTTAAGATCAATGGAGAAATAGCGGAAAGCTTTGTAAACAGATTGGCTCCGGGACAAAAGGTAAATGTGAGAATCGGGAAAGAAACTATCCACGGGCACATTGCCTCCATCTCCCCTCAAAGTCATGCTGGAGTGGTGGATTTCATTGTGTTGCTCGATGATGATATGTCCCCTCTCCTCCGCTCCGGCTTGAAAGCGGAATTGAATATTGTGTATGACCTGCGCGACAATGTGATTAGGATTCCAAACGGTAGTTATTTCTCCGGACCGGGCACCTATAATCTCTTTGTAAAAACGGAAGATAAAGTGCTTGAAAAGCGATCGGTGCTGTTAGGAGATAGTAATTTCGATTATGTCGAAGTCAAATCAGGATTGCGCAAAGGGGAGAAAGTTGTCATTACAGATATGAGTTCATATAATAACAATATTATACATTTGAAATAAAATTTACCATATGAAGAATATTATTACACTTAAAAATGTTAGCAAGGTCTATCGCACCAAGGATATTGAGACCCTTGCATTGGAAAATGTCAATCTCCAAATCAAGGAAGGTGAGTTTGTAAGCATAATGGGTCCGTCGGGATGTGGAAAATCCACTCTTCTCAACATCATCGGGTTGCTTGACAACCCTTCTGAAGGGAGCGTGGACATTCTGGACACCGCCACAGCAAAGATGAAAGATAACGAACTTTCACATTTCCGGAATATAAATCTTGGATTTGTGTTCCAAAGTTTTCATCTCATCCCCTCTTTGAATGTGAAAGATAACGTCGCCCTCCCTTTAAGCTACCGGAAAGGGATAAGCCGTCGAGTAATGGAGGAGAAGGCGATAGAGGTATTGACCCGTCTTGGATTGAGCAATAGAATGAAACATACTCCCGGACAATTATCAGGCGGTCAATGCCAGCGCGTTGCCATAGCAAGAGCTATCATAGGAAATCCACGGATAATACTTGCCGATGAGCCTACCGGAAATCTTGATTCCAAGATGGGCCAGGAAGTGATGGATATTCTTCATAAACTCAATAAGGAGGATGGACGCACCATAGTTATGGTGACCCACAACGAACATCAGGCTCGATCCACTGATCGGATCATCCGCTTCTTCGACGGCCGTCAAGTTGAGGGATAACTCATCTCCTCTCTGACAGCGCAATGCTATGAGTGAATGACTAACCCAATTTAGAATCTAACTACATTCAGAAATGAAATATTTAAAACAGATATATTACGAAATGCTCCATCAGAAAATGATGACCTGGGTCTCAATTACCGGAACAGCCCTTGCCATCTTCCTGGTGATGGTGTTTTATCTCGTGGATAGGCTCGGGACAGTAGAGGTTGCGCCGGAATCCAATAGAGGTCGCATTTTATTAGGGACTTTTATTGATATTGCGATTGAAGAATCAGGAGAGGCATCCGGAGGGCTATCACATCGCATGGCAAACCAACTTTATCATAATCTCAAAGGAGTGGAACGTGAATCATATACGTCGTGGAATTCCGACAAAAAGGATATATCGATCAAAGGAGGAGAATCCTTCTCAATAAGTGTAAAAATGGTTGACAATGAATTCTGGAATATATACGATTTCTCTTTCATCGATGGAAAACCATTTAGCAAGAATGATATAGATTCCAGGCTAAACAAAATCATCTTGACACGCAGTGTGGCCCGGAAAATATTTGGTGAAGAAAAAGTTTCCGGTCGGGAAATTCTCCTTGGAATGATACCTTTTACAGTCTGTGGCGTGGTGAAAGATACGAACCCTTTATTAGCAACCAGCTACGCACTGGCATATATCCCATATTACCCGGAAAAATCTGGTTATTCAGAGATATGGGATGAATGGTTAGGCCATACTCAAGTTATTTTGCTTCCAAAGCACGGGATGGATGAGAATTTAATTAGGCAAGAAGTAAAAGACCGATATAAACGCCTTCAAATAAAGGGTGAAAAGGAAGGTTATACATTGACATATCGCCACCAACCCTACAATATAGAGACCACTTCAAGAGGAATATATTCGGGGCGAGATCCTGAAAAAGAAGACCCCAAAAAATGGATGATCTATACTCTTCTCATTCTCGTGCCGGCAATAAATCTTAGCAGCATGACAAGAAGCCGTCTGCGCCACCGCGTGAGTGAAATCGGAGTGCTTCGTGCATTTGGAGCGAGCAAAAGTTCTATTCTCATACAAGTTTTGATTGAGAATTTCATTATCACAATTTTCGGAGGAATTTTAGGCCTTGTGCTTTGCTTCATCTTCATGGTTTCATTCTCCCATCTGTTCTTTTCGTTCGGAACCAATTTAGATGGATACATCACCCCCGACCTCAACATGATTTTCACTTGGAGAGCATTTCTGACAGCTCTTGTATTATGCTGCATACTCAATCTCATTAGTGCATTCATACCATCATGGAAAGCATCGCGCATTTCTCCTGCGGACGCTATCAGGAAAGTGAAATAATTAAGGCTCCATCCACTAAAATATGTTAAAATGCCAGGGCGGCTATTTTTGAGCTAAAATATTCTTTTTCAGAAGGAGCAACCTTTGCGTTGCGACTGATGAAAAAGGATATTTGAGCC
>JAAVGM010000038.1 GCA_014800245.1 Bacteroidales bacterium
AAAGTTCGCTCAAAACAAAAAAGTATTTACGGGTGATTATTTGATGAAAGTTGGACTTGACGTGTTCACATACAACCATAATACATCTATGGTAGTGGAGATAGTTGCAGAATAATTTAGTAGTTGCAGAATAATTTAGTGGATGGAGCCTAAATTTTCCCAACTACTTTATGATAAAATTTATAAAATAGTTGTTATATAAGAAAATATTTTATAAATTTGCAACATTAAGGTGTAAAAGTGATGAAAAAGAGTATAAATATACTGTTTTGGTGGCGCATCGGAGATTCTCTTCGATGGCGTTGATTGTGTATCAACTCTTCAAGCCCTGTTTCTGCGGAAACCAATCAGCCATCGGAGAAAGCATCCGGTGGCTTTTTTTATTTTTAATCAGCATTTTTGATTTTTAATCAAAGGTCGAGATAATCAAGCGACACAAGATTATCTGAATCAACAAGATCATCAAAATTATTATGGAAAATTTAGACAATACCCTGAGCAAAGAGAAAGCAATGGCCGACCCCTTTCTGCCTGTTGATGAGAATGGATATTATGGTCCTTATGGCGGAGCGTATATCCCGGAAATTCTTCATTCAAATGTTGAAAATCTGAAGAAAGCTTATGCTGAATATATTGACGATCCCGACTTCATGGCAGAATATGAGAATCTGCTCAGCGAGTATGTTGGTCGCCCCACGCCGCTCTATTATGCTAAGCGCCTCTCCGAGCATTATGGTGCGAACATCTATCTCAAGCGCGAGGACCTTTGCCACACCGGCGCCCACAAGATCAACAATGCCATCGGCCAGATACTCATCGCTAAGCGGATGGGAAAAACGCGCATCATAGCCGAGACCGGAGCCGGGCAGCACGGTGTGGCCACGGCTACAGTCTGCGCCCTGATGGGTCTGAAATGTGTGATATATATGGGAGCAACGGATGTGGCTCGCCAACGCCCGAATGTGGAAAGAATAAAGATGCTTGGTGCGGAGGTGCGACCTGTGGAATCGGGCAACAAAACATTGAAAGATGCCACCAACGAGGCTATACGTGATTGGTGTTCCAATCCTGCGGATACATTTTATGTGATTGGAAGCACTGTCGGCCCTCACCCTTACCCGCAGATGGTGGCGCGTTTCCAATCTGTGATAAGCCGCGAGATACGAAAGCAATTAAAAGCACAGACGGGAAGCGAACTGCCCGATTATGTCATTGCCTGCATCGGAGGAGGAAGCAATGCGGCAGGTGCATTCTATCATTTTCTGAAAGAAGATTCCGTGAAACTGATAGCTGCCGAAGCAGCAGGATTGGGTGTAGATAGCGGAGAATCGGCCGCTACCATCCATCTCGGCAAGGAGGGGATAATTCATGGATCGCGCACACTCGTGATGCAGACAGAGGATGGACAGATTGTAGAGCCATATTCCATCTCTGCCGGACTTGATTATCCCGGTATCGGTCCCCTCCACGCTTATCTCGCCAAATCCGGTCGCTCCGAAGTGACGGCCGTTACTGACGCCGAAGCCCTCAGCGCAGCCTCCACCCTTACTCGCCTTGAAGGGATAATCCCTGCACTCGAATCTGCTCACGCACTTGCCGTCTTGGATCAGATGCAATTTGCTTCCGAATCCGGGCGATACGCTCATAACAGAAGATTCGGCAAAGATGATGTAATAGTTGTGAATGTGTCCGGAAGAGGGGATAAGGATATGGAAACTTATCTTGCCCATCTCTAAAATTATTAATTATGAAAATCCACCAGCATACCACCCTCATATCCGCAGATCTCGAAACCCCGGTGGGCCTATATCTGAAGATCCGCGATCTCTACCCTTGCTCGGCTCTTCTCGAAAGTTCCGATTATCATACCACCCAGAATTCCGTTTCCCTGATCGGTGTGGAACCGATCGGCAGTTTCACCCTTCTTGACGATATCATCTCCCTTCGCTATCCCGACGGAAAAGAGGAGACTCGCCCCGCAAAAGCAGTGACGGATACACTGAAGGAATATATTGCATCTTTTACGACGGATCTTGATGATCCCAACTTATTCAATGGGCTGTTAGGTTTTACGGCCTACGATGCTGTGAGATATTTTGAGCCGTCGGTAAAGATACAGCCGAGAGAGGAGAAATTTCGTGATATCCCCGATATGCAATATCTTCTATATCGCTTTATTATCCAGCTAAATCATTTCAGAAATGAGATGACCATCATAGAGAATATACCGGAAGGAGAGAAGTCGAGAACCGACGAATTGCTATCCATTATCCGAAACCATAACGTGGCAACATATTCATTTCATCCCGGCGAGAATATAGAATCGCCCGTAACCGATGAGGAATATGAAGATATGGTGAGAGAGGGGATAGCCAGATGCAAACGTGGGGATGTTTTTCAGATTGTGATTTCGCGTCGCTTCTCGCAAGATTTTTCAGGAGACGAATTCAATGTGTATCGTGCATTGAGATCTGTGAATCCCTCCCCCTATCTATTCTTCTTTGATTTCGGTACGTTCCGTGTCTTTGGATCGTCGCCGGAAACTCATCTGCGCGTCACCGCCGACCGCCGTGCATATATCGATCCTATTGCCGGGACATTCCGACGCACCGGAGATGATGCCCGCGACCGCAAACTTGCCGAGCAGCTTCTTTCCGATCCCAAAGAGAATGCCGAACATATAATGCTTGTGGATCTTGCACGAAACGACCTGAGCCGAAGCGGAGGGAAGGTGTCGGTGGAATATCTAAAGCAGATACAATTCTATTCTCATGTGATCCATATGGTGAGTCGTGTCGTTGCACTTCTTCCTCCCTCTGCCGATCAATATCGTCTTTTTGCGGCCACATTCCCGGCAGGAACTCTTAGTGGAGCTCCGAAAGTAAGGGCTATGCAATTGATTAATGAAATAGAGCCTGTGAGCCGTGTGGCGTATGGGGGCTGTATCGGAACATTCGGTTTTGACGGTTCAATCAATCAGGCAATCACCATCCGTTCTTTCCTCAGCTGCGGAGGCCGTCTTTACAGTCAGGCGGGAGCCGGAGTGGTGGCAAGATCTGATCCCCATAGCGAATTATGCGAGACCAACAACAAACTCGGAGCATTGGTGAAAGCTGTGGGGAGAGCGGAGATAACCTTATAATCCTTTATTAAGATGAAACTATTGATATTAGATAATTACGATTCCTTCACCTATAACATTGTTCATGCTGTGAGGGAGGCGGGGATTGAACCGGTGGTGAAGCGTAACGATGAGATTACACTCTCCGAAATAGATGAGTTTGATAAAATTATTATCTCCCCTGGTCCGGGTATCCCCTCCGAGGCCGGTATTCTGCCTGAGATGTTGAAAGAATACTCCGGCAAGAAACCGATCTTGGGAGTTTGCCTCGGACATCAGGCCATAGGGGAATGCTTCGGGGCGAAGTTGGAAAACTTAGAAGATGTGTATCATGGGGTGCAGACTAAAGCACATATTACTGCCCCCGATTATATACTCGATGGGATGGGCGAACATTTTCCTATAGGGCGTTATCATTCATGGATTGTTAGCGAAGAAGATTTTCCGGAAACGCTTGAGATAACATCGCGCGATTCCGAAGGAAGAATAATGTCGATGCGACATCGTGATTTCGACATCCATGGGGTGCAGTTTCATCCCGAATCCCTCCTCACCCCCGGCGGAGAAAAAATCATCAGAAATTTCATTTTCCATTCCGGTCGATGCCCGGAGATAGAATTATAGGAAAGTATGAACAAGATATTATCAAATCTATTCGAACATAAGAGTCTTTCACGCGATGAAGCTCGCGATGTGATGCTCAACATAGCCGATGGAAAATATAACAACAATCAGCTATCGGCATTCATGACCGTCTATCTTATGCGGAGCATCACTCCTGAAGAATTGACCGGTTTCCGCGATGCAATCCTTCAACGTCGCGTGATAGTTGATTTAGGAGAGGCTGCCCACGATGCAATCGACATTGTCGGTACCGGAGGCGACGGAAAGAACACATTCAATATCTCCACAGCCTCCTGCTTTGTTGTGGCAGGTGCAGGACGCAAGGTTGTGAAGCATGGCAATTACGGGTCAAGTTCTGTGTCGGGCGCTTCAAATGTCTTGGAACAGCATGGAGTGAAATTCACATCCGATCCCGACAATCTGCGCCGTTCACTCGAAGAGAGTGGGGTGGCATTTCTTCACGCCCCTTTCTTCAGTCCTGCTCTGAAATCAGTGGGCCCCGTGCGGCGTTCGCTCCGTATGCGCACCTTTTTCAATATGCTCGGTCCGCTTGTAAATCCTACCATGCCACGCAATCAGCTCTTGGGAGTGTATAATCTGAAACTCATGCGTCTTTACCGATATATCGCGCAGAATGAGGGTATAAATTGCACAATTGTACATTCTCTGGATGGATATGATGAAATCTCTCTCACCTCTCCATTCAAGGTGGCAGATAATAAAAATGAGTATCTTCTTTCTCCCGCACATTTAGGGATGTCTGTCGTGACTGAAGAGGATCTTTATGGCGGAGATACGGTAGAAGAGGCTTCCCGTGTATTTGATGACGTGCTATCTGGAAAAGCATCGGAAGGTAAGAAAAATTGTGTTATTGCCAATGCCGCTTTCGCTCTGCATACCCTCGAACCAAACCTTACGATTGCGGATGCTTTGAAGCAAGCCCGTGAATCGTTGGAGAGCGGAGCAGCGATGGATAGCTTTAAGAAATTTGTGGAAATTTCGAAATAAAAGAGAAAAAGATGAATATACTTGAAAAGATAGCCACTACCAAACGAGAAGAGGTAGCGGCGATGAAGAGATTGGTTCCGGAGCGCACGCTTGTTGTCGAGGCATATTCCGTGTTGCGGTCCGTTCTTTCGATGAGCAGGTCAATACTCAGGCATTATCCCGGAATTATAGCAGAGCATAAACGGCGTTCCCCCTCTAAGGGGGAGATTAAACCGATGAGCGATGTTGGAAAGATTGCCGATGCATATGCAAGCAACGGAGCAGCGGCTATGTCAGTGCTTACCGATACCCCTTATTTCGGCGGGTCGCTCGCAGATTTAGCTGTAGCGCGTGAAAAAGCACCGCGGCTCCCTTTGCTCAGGAAGGAATTTGTAGTGGATGAATATCAGATCTATCAGGCTCGCCTTATGGGTGCAGATGCGGTTCTGCTCATTGCTGCTCTCTTGGATGCTGATACTTTGCAACGATTCAACGATACTGCACATTCCCTCGGAATGGAAACATTGGTGGAGGTGCATGATGCAAAAGAGATTTTGAAAGTCCCTGAAGATGCCGATATGGTTGGGGTCAACAATCGCGACCTCACCTCCTTCTCTATAAATATTGGCAATTCCGCCCGTCTGGTTGATATGCTTCCCGAAGGGATAGTGAAAGTGGCGGAGAGTGGCATTCAGAATGCTGAAGATATAGATAGGTTGCGTAGTGTCGGCTTTGATGGTTTCCTGATAGGGGAGGCATTGATGTCAAAGGAGGATCCGGGGGCAGCCTTGCGCGCGCTGATAGATTAAAGTTGTAAGAATGAAAATCAAGGTTTGTGGAATGCGCGACGCGCGAAATATAGAGGAGGTCTCTCTATTGGACATAGATTTTATGGGCTTCATCTTCTATCCTCGTTCGCCTCGCTGCTGCTCGGAATATATATCAGCCCATACGTTGAAACAATTACCCGAAAGTGTAACTCCGGTTGCGGTAACGGTCAATATGGATTATGACGCATTGACCGATCTATCCTCCAAATATGGCTTCCGCACATTTCAACTCCATGGCTCGGAATCCCCCCAACTTTGCCGGCGACTCAGGGAAGAGGGGGCCAAAGTGATAAAGGCAATCGGAATAAAGGATAAGGCGGATCTGGAGAAAGTGAGAAGATATTCAGGAAGTGTAGATTATTTCCTTTTTGATACATCCACCCCTTCTCATGGAGGATCAGGACGTAAATTTGATTGGAAATTGCTTGAAGAATATGATCTTTCAGTGTCATTCCTTCTCAGCGGAGGGATCACTCCGGCAGATGCGGATATGATCTCCCAATTCCATCATCCGCAATTTGCAGGTATAGATTTAAACAGCGGTTTTGAAATTGCTCCCGGGCTTAAAGACTTAGATCGAATCAAAAAATTTATTAAAAGGTAAGAATATGAATAGACTTGAAACATTACTTGAAAACAAGAGAAAGAACCTGTTGGCTGTATATTTCACTGCCGGATTCCCAAAGAAGGATTCCACCGTGGAGGTGATCGATGCATTATGCGCTGCCGGCGCGGATATAATAGAGATAGGTATCCCATTTTCCGACCCTATGGCCGATGGAGTGGTGATTCAGCATAGCAGCAATGTGGCGTTGCAGAATGGGATGAACCTCCGTTTGCTTCTTGAACAAGTGGCGGAAGGTCGCCGTCGCAATCCCGATACCCCCTTCGTGGCTATGGGTTATCTAAACCCTATAATGCAGATGGGGGCGGAGTCATTTTTTGAGAATGCAAAAGAGGCAGGAATTGACGGTGTGATCATCCCCGATCTCCCTTTTGACATCTATATGAAGGAATATAAAGAGATTAGCGAACGCTATGATATACCCGTAATAATGCTCATCACCCCCGAAACTTCCGAAGAGCGCATCCGCCTTATCGACCGGTATTGCCGTGGGTTCATCTATATGGTATCCACCGCCTCCACCACAGGAGCTCGCGACCGTTTCAGCGATGACGCCATAGATTACTTCAAACGCATAGATTCATTAGGTCTGCGTCATCCTCGTTTAATTGGATTTGGAATCTCCAATGCCTCCACCTATAATGATGCTTGCCGTTACAGTTCGGGCGCAATCATCGGTTCTCAATTCATCAAGCTGCTTGAATCCGAGCCGTCGCCGTTGACAGCTGCCGAAGTTCTGAAAACGAGCATAGGAGCCGGGGCTTTATGATCGGGATACTTTGCGTAATGTTCGCGGAGTTGGGGGGAGACGTGAGCTTCTCCCTCCTTGTCGCGATAGAATTCATATCCGTTTCCGCCCGTGATATAGACCGCATCCATCACTCCATATTCGCGCAATGCATCCGCGAAATCATACATCGATTCCTTGTGGCGTGTGAGGAAATAATGGAGCGTGCCGTCGGCCATCCTTCCTATTGCTCCGCGTTCCACCTTCCCATGCAATGCGAAAGCAGCAGGGAGATCGCCCGAACCTAAGATAGCAAACTGACGGAAGAAGCTGCCTCCTGCGTCGGCTGCAAAATCAGAAAGCTTATCATTCAGCGATATGCCGACCGCTGTCTTTCCATCTTTGGAAAATGCGATATATCCCGGTCGAGTGCGTTTTTCCTTTGCCGGGAGTATGTCGCCGTCAACCACGACTGTCCCGATTGTGGTGCCGTCGGGGTAATAATCTGCTGATCTCATCATCAGCACCACCGACCGATCCGCTGTGTCGGGAATCTCTTTTTCGAGCGATCCTCGCAACCCTGCAAGAGGATAGGAGGTGAATGCCACCCCGAGAATGCTGTCGGTGGCAGTGGTGATCCCTTTCCTCTCCAAGGGAGATGTGATATCCGAGGAAAGATAGGCAATATTATCCGCATCCGATACGGAAGAAGATACCGCGGGATCGACCATCCAGAATCGGTAACGCCAAAGCGCTCCAATTATGATAGCCAACGCCAAGATACCCAACGCCATCCATATCGTGCGACGCCACGGATGTTTCCTCTTTTCGGGCGGAGGTCCGTCGGTAATCGACGACTCGATGGTGATCACCGGGATATCCACCGGGCGGTTATCCTCAGCCGGATCATCATTAATTATCTCGATATAGTCGTCAGTCTCTTTCATGATGTCTGATTGTCTTCATTAAGTTCCTTTTTCAGGGCTTTGGCGCTGTCGCGCCCGATCTTGATATGTTTCACTTTATCCGACACTGTCAGTCCGCCGAAACGGACATCCCGCTCATTCACATTCACCGTCCTTACATGATCCTTATTAATAAGATAGCTGCGCGCAATCCTTGAGAAGGGATTGCGATGCAGCTTGCAGAACTGTTCCTCGAAATAGTGAATCTGGAACGTGAATTTCTCGCATGTGCCGTCAACAAGATATAGATAGCTGTAATTGCCGTCGGCGATGACATAGACAATCTCTTCGACGGCAACTTTATACACCTCATTGGCGGTGTGGATACATACCCATTCTTTATAGTGTTGCATACCTAAGGAACGTTTGTCCCTTAGGTAAATTGTGCAACCTGTTTAGATTTAGAGATAAGTATTTACGATTGATTTCACGATCTTGCCTGCGTTGCTTATTGTGGTTTTGTAAAGGAGTTTCCCTTTGGGTGCGGATACCACGCGAAAGTTGGTGGCAGAAAGGGAGATCACGTCGTTGATCCCATATCCGCGGAGGTCGGCATCGGAATATACCTCACACATATTCCCTGATTTCTTATAGTAGATTGTCACTGTCTTGCCATTGGCGAGAGTAGCAGTCTGCTCCACCACGAGCTGTGTCGGGAGCATTGCGGCGATGGAGCTTGTAGATTTGGCCTGAGCCTTGGGGGCAGCTGCAGCGGAAGCACCACCGAAAAGGATTGCGCATGATACGAAGATGGTAGCGAAAGTCTTTGCAAAATTTTTCATTTTGATCTCTGTTTTAGTTAATATATTGTTAAGTTTTATCTTCTTGGAGAATCCCTCTTGCGAGGGTTGTTCCCTTTCGACTTTGCAAATTTAACGACTCTTTTCCGCTAATGTTTCTCTTTTCCGCTTATCCCTGTATGAATCCGTCAAGAACGCTTATAAACCCGTAAAAAAGTAAGTAATTGTAGGATGGACTCTTATTTCCATAAAGTTCAATCTAATTTTTTTTTGCTGGAAAGGATTATTTTATGCAAATTTTCAGTACAACTGCAAATTTGCATAAAATAATCCTTTTCTAATGGTAGATAGATACATACATAGGACAATGACTGAGGTAATTCAAGGAGTTGGAAGGTAATTCTTAGAATTGACTTATGGATTCTCCTCCGTCGAGCGAGGCTACGCAATCTTCAAGTATGCGATAATGGATATGGGGGTAAAGCCTGATGGCATCCTCCAAGGTAGTTTTCACGCAGACGTCTCCGGCGAGTCCACAGATATCAATGTGTGATATCTCTTCTTTGCTGATAATGGCATCCATCTCTCTTGCACCCTTCTCAGATCCGAAGATTGAATATTCATCTTTGTTAGGATTTTCCCCTTTATATAAGAATCGCGTGTTTAAGGAGAACGGAGGCAACTCCTTCATTATTGCGGGCCACACGGAAGCTCCTACCGACGACTCCACGCAATGAGGAGGCCATTCGCCCCCAAACTCCTTGAAAGAGCAATGTCTCAAGGGGTGACGGTCGCAGGTGACAAGTATATTATCATAACAATTCCCGAAATCGAGCAAGTATCGAGCGAGATTATTCATAGCTTCCTCCGCTCCGGGGACGGGTAGCGACCCATTGATGAAATCAATCTGTGGATCCACGATGAGCAGCATCCGTTTCTTCATATCAAGCTCTTGATTATCTGATAATAAGTTTTTAAAGTGATCTACATTATTAAAAGAATCTTCAATAATGCCAAGATTAGAAATTCCTTCATATATGGCTTGGGCTATATTTGGAATATCTTCTACTATAATATTATCTTTTAATGTATTTATATAATCACATATATTCTGTTCAAATTCTATAACACTCCCATTGGGATTAAATACATAATCAGATGTTATATTCATAACATTTTGAATTATGTTAGCTAAATCATCTTCACTATATTTATTCATGGTTTTGAATTTCTTAAATAATTATCCTAAAATATTCCCAAACCAATAGTATTTAACTCTCTTGCAAGTCGATTTTTTTTAATTCGTTCTTTCGAAAGTCCCGAGTTGTTCTTGCAAGATCTGCAGAAAAGATCAGTTTTTGAGTGAGACCAGTGGTTGTCTTGTAACATCAATTCTTGAAATCGAGCTGTTACCTTATTTGGGATAGAATATAGTCTGGAGACTGGTGCATTTGGCTAAAGGCAACAATTTTTTTCCCGAGGTCTTTGATAGATCCACCGATAAAATATACAGTATCGTCAATTATCAGAAATCTATCATGGACATTAGTGCAATGCCGGAGGTTTATTTTAGGATATTGAGCATTATGTCTTTTAATATCAAGATTGATTTGTGAGTTACGAGGATTAGTAAATACTGTAGCCGAGACACAATCATTTCGTTTATCAAGCATTTTTAAAACTCGGTCGTCAACATAATTGTCTATGAGGATAATACGAGTATTAGCTTTCCGTACTAAATCTGAGATTAGAGTGTAAGCATCAAATATTTGTCCTTCATAAAAGAAACCCTCGATTGGTTCGGATTCTCTGTCATCAAGACGAGACAGTATTTCCTCAAATTTCCTGTCGTGCTCGGAAATATGGTTATTAACGAGTAAATAATTATGTTCTACTGTTTCGAGTCTCTGGAATATTTGAGCATTACTTATAAAAAAACTACGCATCGCAGTAAAAGCTCGCATAATTCGAATATTTACTTCGATTGCGGTTTCTGATTTTAATACACTGCTAAGCATTGCCACTCCATTCTCTGTGAAAGCAAAAGCTCTGTAACGATTACCTCCTCGTCCGCCTTCTTGGTTTGAGGTCGCAATTTGCGACCTCAAACTTACAGTCTCTTCTTTTGTCAGTTCAAACATAAAGTCAGATGGGAAACGATTTATATTTCGTTTTACCTGCTCTTTCAATCGTTTTGTTTCCACCCCATATAAACGAGCCAAATCACTATCAATCATAACTTGTTGTCCTCTTATGATATGAATGAGATTTTCAATAGGTGTTAGTATGGAATGATTGTTTCCAGATAAAGGATTCAAGGATATATTGTTGTTTTCTGCCATCTGATACTGAGATTAAAATGTAAAATTACAAATTTTCCCATAAATTCACTATAACATTTAGAAAAAAGCTTCTATTTTTACGGCTTCATACGCTCCCTTTACTGCCTCATACACTCCGAAGGGAAGATTTTCAGTAATTCCCGTTTCCGATAGTAAATTTGCATCGTAAAAGGATTCTAATAACTAAAATTAGATTATGAAACCATCAAAAGATTACACGTTAGATTACTCGGTACCAACTCCATTAAAGGTGATACGCTCGGCTATTATGAAAGTGGCGAGAAGGATTGAAAAGGTCGTCTCTTTCACTCCGGTAAAAATCATAATGCTTATTTTTATGTGGCTTAGTCTTTCTCCAGTGATGTTCTCCGTAGATGGGGAGAATAAAATACTAAGCCGGAAAGTAATGTGCTGGCTTATATTCTTCTCTCCCTTCACCTTCACTTTACTATTCATTTTTTTAAACATAGTTTTATTTTTGATGGCTCCTGATACCTTTGTAAAGGCATTATTAGGATTGCTGTGAGATTGCCGACCCTTGAAAATGAATTTGTGGTTGATTAAATAAATGTAAAAAGTTTTTATTTCCTGATTAAATAAAGGCTTTTATTCAGGAATAATTCTCCAAAATAAAGTTCAAAATCAACTACTATTTTATTGTCCAGATCAGAATAATTAATTAACTTTGCCATCGCAGACCGCAACGCAGAAGCCCGGAATATGGCAGCGCGGAAGGGTCGGCATACATTTTGGAAGCGTTTACTCGACGCTCTTTCTTGGCTTGTTGAAACCTGGAAAACTTCAATCTCAGTCAAGAATGCAGCAAACAGTAGATGCCTTTGGATATGTTTATTCCGCCTGTGGCCGACGCGTGAGCGTTAGCCATTGGCGTTTTCCAACATATTCCGCGTGAGGCTTCTGCACGTTTGCTCGTTCTACTGAGATGGGCAGTTCCAGGGCCTCAACAAGCGGAATGAGCAAATAGTACGGCTCTCACGCTTTCTTTTTATTAACCTTTTCATTTTCGAGGGAGTCCGAAAGTATTTCAAAATATGGGTAACATGTATCATAGTCTTTCAGCTGCTGTTAGCTGGGAAAAAAAGAAAGTTCAATCGGAGGGATACGATATAAAGAGATACCTTGACAAAAATTCCCAAGTAAGTTTTGAGGTTAATAAACGTACTGTAAATAATGCTGAGTTTAAAATTAATGGTAATCCTAATCATCTAATATGGTATAGCCAACTTTCCACTATTTTCATACTTCTTGATAACCAACAATTTTGTTTTGGTGAACTTATAAAAAAAGGAGGAGAAAAAGTAAGTCTGTGTGATTTGGATGTAGAAGCCTTTATTAACTATGTGAATGGGAAACGATTTGTAGTGGATGTAAATCCATTGGGAGATGTAGCCAAATTTGATACAAACGCTTTCTCCAATAGCATTAGCTATGAGGCTGCCAGAAAAATGGTGGAGGATTTAACTAAGGAAGGAAAGTTTGCTGAGGCTGCCCGTTACCTTCTTCCAGCAATAGTATACGATCTATACGAAGTGGGATAAAATAATAGGACTTAAATTTTCAGGTTATTTGCAATTATATAGCAATATATTGTTAAGAATTTTCATATAGCGTAGGTAGTAAAGGCTACTTGCTCATAGATATTAAAGTAATAATGTAAGTAATTCAGAAAAATAAATGAACATATCAGGCCCTTTTGGAGAAATTTATAAAGTGGGAGGATCCCAGCCCGGCCAGTCCTCGGTTGACAACATAGAAAAGATTGTCAGTCGAGACATAATCCGCAGGCTGTAGCCACTGTCCTTTGAGCATTCTCCAAAGAGTCTCTGCAATGTTAAGATGAGGGGAATATGGAGGTAGGAAGAAAAGGTAAAGTCCCCGTTTCTCCCATATCTTTCTCATTTCTTTCATATACTTGCTTCTGTGCACCTTGGCATTGTCAAGCACGATGAAAGTGTCCTTCCTTACTGTAAGGGAGAACCTGTCAAGGAAATCCGCAATGCGCTCGGATGTCATGCTCTCGGTGGTGCTGAAGCCATGGTACCGGCTGCCGTAGTCAATCATTCCCCAGATGTTGAGCCTTGCACTCCTGTCCGATGGAATGGTGATCTTTTCACCGGGAAACTGCCTGCCGTATGGTACATATCCTTCGGTACAGGTGAAGCTTCCGTCTACGAAATAGAGATCGATGAGTCCTTCACGATACTGTTGTTCAAGCTCTTGCAGCTTCTCCTTCTTATAAGCGTAGAGCTGCGGCGAGGGTGTCCCTTTGGTCGTTTTCCTTATACGTCCAAATCTTGCGCCAAGGCTGATAAAAAAGCCCTGTACGTGTCGCGGCACGCCTCCTTGCCGGTTGCCTGCTGCCATCTCTCCTTGGCCTTCATGACACTGAGCCTGTCCTTTTCGATGGCTGCCCTTACGGCTTCCTCGTCCGATGAATCCATTATGGTTTTGGCTCCCTGTCCTGGTTTGTTCCGAAGTCCGTCGGCTCCTTCTGCAAGGTATCGGTTGACCCAACGGTTGACTTTGGGTTCGGAGCACGAAAGCCTTTCCGCTATCTCCTTTAAGGACAGACCCCGGGCTTTTAACAAGATTATCTGGCTGCGTTTCTGCATAAACGGTCTGGAGTCGAAGTGTCCCATGTACTCCAACTCCACACGCTGTCTTTTGGTAAGTTTTACTTCTGTGATTCTCATAGATGTATTTTACCTTGAGAATATGCAAAAATCGTGCCAACATATGTACATTAATTTTTAGTGACTACTTAGATAATAGCACAGCAGATGTAAAATAGCGAGTATTGAACCATAGAATATAAAAATTTGATTTTACAATTTACAATGATTCGGTAATTTTTACCGAATCATTGTAAATTGTAAATAAAAGGATTATTCAGGATGGATTGCATTGTATGCTTATCGTGGTTCAGATTGCTTCGCAACTTGAAGAGGCGGATTAGAGCGGATCAATGCTGTGCGCAGCCCACCGCGAAAATCCGTTCAGATCCGTTAATACAATCATCCATGATTGTATCAGCGATATTTTTATACCCGACTATGAAATTAAAAAGATCCGCAAAAAATCCGCAGCCAATCGGCGAAAAGTCTTAATGGATTAAGACCCGCGATTCCTTTTTTTCTTTAATTATCCCATATGTGTACATAGGCTCTCTATTGATAGATTTGGGGAATTTTGAGGATAGTCAATTAAGGTTATTAGGCTATAGGGCTATCTTTCTGCGCATTTCTCCGGAAGCCTTTAGGCTTAAAGGTGGAGATAAAAATAAAATTCCCCGCCCGTTCCTGCTCGTTCAAGCGCAGGCGGCCTAAAGTTCTGCGCTTGGATTAATTCAATTCCTTCCTTTAAGCGAATCGCGGACTCCAATACATAATCCAAGCATGTAAGGGTAATGCAACCTGCTCCGCTTTCTATGGGTTTGGATAGCGTTTAACCAATGAGGATACTCATAAATATAATTTACCTTCCATCCGATTAAGGTATCTATCTTAAGACTATGTGAATGTAAAGCCTGCATTTTACGGCTTCATACGCTCCCTTTACTGCTTCATACACGCCGAAGGGAAGATTCTCCCTAATTCCTGTTTCCGATAGTAAATTTGCATCGTAAAACAAAATAATATCTTTATGAACAATAACGAAAACAGTATGAATGATCCTCAATTGATTCAGAATGCCGCTGAAATCAAACCGTGGCGCAAGGTCGTTGACATGACTCTCATCATCCTTTGCTGGCTGACAATCTCTCCTCTGATGTCGGTGGTGAATAAATATGAAACCTACTTCAAGCGAAAGACGATGATATGGCTGACAATCTTCTCTCCCTTTACCTGGACTATCTGTTCATGTATCTTCCTATTAATTGGAATTCCAATTATCTGTACATTTTTCCCCTCCGCAGAATCAATGATGAGAGCCTTCCCCGAACTAAACTTCACCCTGAATCATACAAACGTTTGGGGACCCTTGTTATTGGTTTCCTACTTCCTTCCGCTTTATGCCTTCTGCGTATTGGTGTTATTTGTGGCGATGTTCTTCACCGGATGGTCATATCGAGAGGCATCCGTATATATCTGCGAATACTTCGAACCTTGGTTTTGCGTGGCAGCAGCTATATTCATTATGATATGTATCATAGTGAATATGAAAAATATGAATGTCAAAGGACGATTATGGTCAGTTATCCCAATGATATTTGAGGTATGTCTGGCATGGCATAATGCCGCTACCTATTTTCAGCGTGTTGAGACATATAAAGGGATGAGTATTAATGAAATCTTCAGCTATGTTGTAGATACTCTCATCGAACTGGGCAAAGCTACCGGCACTGATTATGTCACGGCTAACATGATCGTCTATATCTTCCCCCTTATCGCTATCCTGCTCGTCGGCTATCTTGCCTGGATTATTTACACCCTTAACAAGAAGGATGTAAACCACAGATAAAATCGCTGAAAGCTTAAATAATTAAAAATACGTAGATTATGAAAATAACCCTCATACAGCCTTTGATGCAGATGCGTCCTATGGATACACGTCTGAAGACCCGTATGGCTCCCTCATTAGGTCTCCTTACTGTGGCTCAGACCATCCGCGAAGGGAATGAAATCACGATACTCAACGAAAATATAGATGATGCGATAGATTATGATCTCCCCGTCGATATCGTGGGGATCACCGTAACAGTCGATACCCTCCCTCGCGCCGCCGAAATCGCTGCCGAATATAGAAAGAGGGGAGTGACGGTAGTGGCCGGAGGAATCCAGATCACCTCCTGTCCGGAATCTGCTGAAGGGTTGTTCGATATCCTCTGCATCGGATATGCCGAAAAGACATGGCCCCTGATAGTGAAAGATGTGGCAGCCGGCAATCCCAAACCACGCTATGCCTCAATTCGTATCGCTCCCGAAGAGATATTAGCCCCCGCCTACGACATGATCGACCATAGTAAATATCTTTTTGTAAATGTGATAAGCGCAAGCCGAGGATGCCCCTTTAAATGTGAATTCTGCTATAACAGCACTCCCAACATCCGCAATTCATTCGTGTGCCGACCCATAGAGGATGTCATAAATGATATAAAGGTGTTGAAACGCAAGCATGTAATGTTTATCGACGACAATTTCATAGGCAATCCCAAATGGACCTTTGAATTTCTTCGTCGCATAAAGCCGATGAAAATAAAATGGAATGCAGCCGTTTCGGCTAATGTTGTGGATATTCCCGGAATGCTTGATCTGATGAAGGAGAGCGGATGCCAAGGGCTTTTCATCGGTTTTGAGAGCATCAATGAGGAGTCGATCCGACGGGCAGACAAAGGTCAGAACAGCACCACCAACTACGACCGTCTTGTGCGAGAGATCCACAGCCGAGGGATTATGATCAATGCCAGTTTTGTGTTCGGGCTTGATGATGACGACCCCTCCACATTCCCTCGCACCTTGGAATGGATTGTAGATCATAAGATTGAGACCGTCACATCCCATATCCTAACCCCATATCCGGGCACTCGCCAGCATGCCCGTATGCGTGAAGAAGGCCGAATCACTTCCACCGACCAGCGCCGTTACACCACCTCCGAAGTGGTTTTCTCTCCCATGAAGATGAATCCCGAAGAATTGCGCAAAGGCTATCTTGAGATTTATGAAAAGATATATTCATGGCGCAACATCTTCCGTCGTCTTCCCCGAAGCGAGCGTATGGCCTATCTGCTCTTCAATCTGGTGTATCGCAAATATGGTCGTCTCACAGATCGCATCTGCTCATTCGTAGGCTTCAACCGCATCGGCTACCTCTGCGAGAAATTCTCCGGATTCTTAAAGAATTAAATGAATATCCACATAAATCCCCAATTCTTACAATGTGATTATTCTCATAGTATTCATTCCACAGAGGGAGGAATGCACCGGATTAAGATTACAGAGCTGAGATAAGTATCTCTGTGCAGATAAAATCAGAGGAACATCAGCATCAGGCTGATTTTGAAAAGTCGGGGGAATTCAATTCCGGCCATACCACATCCCATCGATGTCATCCAGCCCGATGGATCTCACCTCACCATCAGAATGTGTGGTGACGAATCAGGGTTTACAGTACTTACAGTTGGTGACCTTCCTATACAAAAGAATAATTCCTTCCTGCAGCGGGGATATTGGTCTGGCATATCGATATGATGGAGGAATGATGGAAAGACAATTCTGTTAATAATCCTCTGCATCAATGTGTTGATATCGTGGAGGCAGATAGCTCTGAAAACGCCAATACACTTCACGGTGATGTATTTCCAGGCTCAGGCAACGTCACTACCTATGATTTCACCTCATGGAACGGAGACAAATTGTTTTCCTTTGATCATGTGGAGGAAATGCCTGACGAGAGTTTGATATTGTTCGGAGATACAGGTTTTATTCCTTCAACCCCGTGGATAAAGATAAGTGATGTTCATGGAACCTCATTTAAAGTGGAATGGGAAGTAGGTGATGACGCCATTCAATACCTACTCTCCCTTTATGATACAAACGGAGATAAACTTAAAGGGATTCCACTGAGACCTGAGGATACAAATATGAAAGTGGAGCTTACAGGTCTCCAACCCCTGTCAGAATATAAGGTTGAAGTTATGGCTAATGCCGGTTCTTACCAGTCTATGGTGGCCTATGAAAGTGTCAGCACCGGAATTCTCGAATTTTTCGAAAGTGTCCCCGGGAATCTCGCGATTAGTTCCATCGGAGAAGGATGCTTTGCTTTATCATGGGATTCATTGGAGGGTGCAACTGATTACGAAGCAACCCTTTTCCGAATGGAATATGGAGCACCCACTGCTCTCACTTACGAGTTTGATGAAGGAATAAAGACTCAGAAGAATGGTTTGACCTTACAGGCAGGAAGGTAAATGAAGCTTCCGTAACCCAAGGAGTTTACATTGTAAGAAAAGAAGGAAAGACTAAGAAAGTAATCCTGAAATATCCTTATTGACAGATATTTGAAATTTTAAATAGGTCATTTCACCGATTTCCTGAACATGACCGGCGACATTCCGGTGAAACTGCTGAATGTCTTATAGAAGGTAGCCTGTGAACCGAATCCGAGCTCAGAATAAAGATCACGCATCTTCACATCTTCACGATTCTTGTCAGAGAGAATCTTTATGGCTTCATCTATTCTGAAAGAATTCACGAAATGGGAATAGTTGGTCCAGCCGTGCCTTGATATAATCTGGGTGAGATAAGTGCGGTTGGTGCCGAGGCGTTCTATAACCTCCTCGCGCGTCATTCCGGGATCGGCGAATAATCTCTCCTCTTTCATGAGGCGGCACAACTTTGCATAGAGCTTATCAGCTTTCTGATCATTGACCCCGGGCTTTGCAATTGCCACAGTCCTCTCTTCACCCACAGGAAGATACTCCGGACCTGAATCCGGATTATCCGTCGCCGCTACATTTTCCGCATTATCCGGTGATGAGAGTTCATTGATGCCGGGGTCAGTCATAGTCTCGATGTCAGACATGGGCTGCACGGAGGTGTTCAGAAGTTCGTCGCGCAAGGCCACTACTTTTCTATTCTGCTCTACAAGATTTTTATAGAGCCTCTTCTGCTTATGGTGATTCACCACCACTATGACGAGTAGGATAATCAGCAATAATAACCCCGCTGATAAGGAAAGAATAAGACGTGACTGCAATTTGACCTTCACATTCTGGATTTTCATTTTATTATCCTTATCTTCCAGATCCAAGATCAGGGAGCGTTCCTGCTCCATCCTCTTCCGGTCTGTGCGGTAATGTGATTCGGTTGAATCCTTTGCCATCCGAAGGTATTTCAACGCGTTATCTTTCTTTCCTAACGAATCATAATTTTCCGACATGAGTTCGTAGATTTCTCCGATACTCACAAACGAAGAGTATTTCTTGGCGGCATCCTCTCCCAATTTCAGTTGAATAAGAGAATCAGCATATCTGCCCTGGGAATTGCAGACCCTTGCCAACATAAGATAAGCTTTCGGAAGAGCGATGGTATTCTCTTCCTTGAGCCTTTCTATAGCTTTGACTGCATAATCTTGTGCTCCTTTGGCGTCACCTTTACTGAAAGCTATTACGCTCATGAGAAGATTAATCTGTCCGAGGTCATGATATTCATTGGCAATAGCAAGATTCAGTGCTATGATGGCATATCGATCGGCGAGTTCATAGTCACCCTTAATCTTGTAAAGTTCAGCAAGATTTATCGCACCGCTGTATTCGAAACGCGGAAGAGAAGCCTCTACTCCATAGTCGTAGCATTCCCTGGCGTATTTTATCCCCGAAGTATCGTTAAGTTCTATAGCTAACTCTGCGAGATTACTTCCGATTGAGCGTTCGATTCGGGAATACTTTGCCTCCACCGCATGCTGACGACTCTTGTAAAAATATCTCTGAGCCAGAAAAAGATTACGCGTCACACTCGCTTCATATATCCCCAGGGAATTATAGGCAGTGCTCAGAATTGTGTCATTTCCTATCTTCTCACCTATCTCAATAGCCTTACGAAGATTATTCGCTGCCGCAGATGCCTCTTTAAGCATAAGTTGAGACCCTCCTAAATACACATACCCGTAACCCGATATTCTTACATTCCTTTCCCGTTCACCCGCAGTAATCACCGATTCCGCCTTCTCGGAAAGTCCGGCATAATCGAATTTATCAGAGAGAGCCTTGCATTCCTGAATGAGAGCTTCCCCTGATTTTTGTTTATGATCCTTCGCGCTGAGAGTTTCTGCAAAAGCCGCCATGCTGATGAGAGTCATGATCAATGTGAGGCCTAATGAATGATGTTGAAATCTCAGGTTATTCAGGAACAACACAGGTAAATTTTTTGAATATTTATATATCCTTACAAGATAAATAAAATAGCGAAACATAAATTTCTCTGTAAATGAGCTATAAGTTTTGCCAAAATTAATAAAAAGTTCTCAATCAACAAATAAGTAATCAAAAAAAGAGAAGGCAACAGGGCTGAACCACCTATTGCCTTCTCTGAACTTTACGCGCTTCCTTTTCGCGTATCGTCACAACTTATTTCACCAAAACTTTTCTTACCGAACCATCTGAATATTTTACGATGTTGACCCCCTTGACAGGTACCGACAGCCTCCTGCCTGACAAATCAAACCTATCGGTTTCAATCTCCGAATTCTGTGAGATAATATTCTTTAAATTGTTCTGGCCAAGTATAGAATAGTAATACGTATCAACATACGACATATAATCCCCATCCGTGTCCCATATTCCATCACCATCCGCATCATAATTCTGCTTACAGGTCAGCAGCTTGTAGGGTGTTCTTTCCCTGGTCATAGGCCATGCCCAGATATCTTCAGCCAACACGGTGTAATCATAGTCGAATAAATATGATGCCTGCGCATGAGGTTCACCGTTTTCCCATTCGTAATGAGTATTGCCTATGAGATAGATATCATGCCATACAAACTCATCGCGGGTTGACTCCACCCAACTGTCATCGGTATCATTTCCCGTACCCCTCCAATGCATACCGTAAGAGGGGGTTTCATTAACATGATCCCAATCAGCTGGGTATCCGAATTCCTCTTTTGACTGGCCGTAGCGTGTATTTGCCTCATCATCCGTGAATCCATAGAATACTCCACCATGATAGCAGTTGTTGTCATCAATATCCCTGATTTGTTCGTCGGTAGCTCGCTCCTGTCCTGAGAGCCAGCTGTAGCTCTTATAGTAAGTTTCTGCACCGAAGGCATTGAAGTGTTGGATTTCCTTTTTGATCATTGACAGATACGGACCTTGCCACATGGCCTGTTGCTCTCGGACTCGCTCTATGTGCCCATTCTCAAGATCTGCGTAAGTATAAGAATCAATCGAGCTATTAATATATGTTCCGGCATTGTTCATACTGTAGGCCTTCATAGAGGTCAATCTACCCGATTCATCGTAGGTATAAACCGTATATTCATTCAGGAAAAGATTATCATACATTCCGTATGTGTCATTACCTGACCAGTCTTGAGCAGCACGATTCCAATACAGAAACTCATTCTTGACCAGCCTTCCATCCTCATATGTATATATATGTCGCTCATACTTTAACCATGCTTCATTCTCCCAAACGAAACCGTCTACCTCCGCATCAGTATCAGTATCACCAACATAAATATATTCTTCACCTCTGTCCCCTACAAGACCTGTGTACGAATCATTCTGGACATAGGTATAATAAGAAGTCTGGCGTCCAAGATTATCGAAACTTACCGTTTCACGTCCGAAGATAATCCATTCGTTGGTATAGCTGTCCCAATAGAAAAATGTCTGATCTATGGGGCGCCCCTCGTTATCATACTGATACTCTCCTTTCTGTAACGGCTCCATTTCCCCCGTCTCATAGTTGGGAGAATAATATATATCCCAAGCATAGTTATCACTGTTGTCGTTGTAGCCATACTCATATCTCTGATTCTGGAACTCATCGGTCACATTGATTTCCTCGCTCATTATGAGACGATCGGCCGCATCATACTCATAATTATAGTAGCTGTAGAGTTCCCATGAACCCTTGTTATTAAGTGTAAAATTATTAGCCCTTAGATACTTCCCGGTGTCGGTATATGTAAAAGTTTGCAACGAGACTGGCTTTCCGTCGACTGACGTGCGCACTACGGAATCCATTTTCTCCTGTGCTTTCACCTCCGAAGCTTTATGAGGAGCGCGAAGGGATATGGGCATGTGGCTTTTCCCCATTTTTGCAGTGACAATTGCAGGAAACTGAGATGCCACTCTTTCTCCGGGAAATGTCTGATTGGATACACGTTGCGCGATACCTTCCTGACGGAAGTCACTGAAATCCGTCGGTGGAGTCGGAGCGGCATGGATGTTAAAATCGGAGATAGCGATAAGTGCCGCGGTAAGTAAAATTGTTTTCATCGTTTAGTTTTTAGTTGATGACTGTATATTGCCAGCAGTGACCTTGCAAGGAATTTTCTGACAGCGCAAAGTTATATAGCATTGAAAAACCTATCAAAAAATTTCTATAGGGATATTACAAAAACTCCGGAATTGTAATATTAAGATTCTCAAAATGTCAAGTTGTAATTATAGGAATCTTTTCAAGTATTGCGTCGGCAGCAGCCGTCAGCGTTGCCCCCGTAGTGCATAGGTCATCAATGATAAGGATATGGCTACGCCGGGCACGCAGACCATCTCCGACAGGTATATGAGTTTATTTAAGAGGTGGCTTCTTACATATTGCTTTTCCTTTATTTCATTGCCTCGATTAATTCATCTATCGAGATGCCGAGCATCTTCATCTCGGCCTCAAGATGAGGGAGGGTGGTGGCAAAAAAATCTTTGCGAAGCTGCTCCTTCACCTTCCCCGGCGCATCCTCCGAAAGCATATAGCCCATGCCGCGACGAGAATAGATAAGCTCCATATCCTGAAGCTCCTCCATAGCCTTTAGCACTGTCCGGGTGTTCACACCCAAATCAGCCGCCAACTCACGAACAGAGGGAACCCGTGCCCCGGGCTCCCAGCTGCCGTTGAGAATCAGATTGCAGGCGTGATCCACGATCTGTCGGTAGATCGGCTTGTTATCAGAAAACTCTATCATTATAACTTTTCTCTCTTATAAATTTCGTTCGCGGATGGTGCGGTAGGTCATCCATCCTGCCACAAATATCATAACAATTATTATGCTGAGTATGGATATCGTAAGGGGGTTTACGCTTCCGACATCTTCCATCACTTGATGCATGAAGTTGTCGGCTGTCTCTTCCGGATTGCAATTTCCTCCATTTAATCCATCCATAAAACCTTTCTTGAATCCCTTGATGGCTGCCACTAATCCGATTATCCCACCCAAAATTCCGATGAAGACATTCGAGGCAATCACACCCACTATTCCGAACATCATCCTGTTATGGCGTGCATATTCAACACAGAAGAGACAGACCATCGCTATCAGGATTCCTCCGGTGATATTGATTGCCTGGATGAGACCATAATTAAATTTGATGTCGTAAAGCTTCATCACCTTGGCCGTCTGAAGAGCCGGCGACAACTTATAGATCCATATCGCAAGCATCGGCAGAAGAAACACCACTATCGGGATAATCACAAGTGTGTAGATATAATAGAAAGTAAGTTTTTCAGCTGTGCTCACAGGCATTAGCCGTTCTAAGATCCTTGTGTCAGATCCTTTGGCAAATATCAGCGGACCGCAATAGAAAAGGATGGGCAGCAGCGACCACACCCCCACAAGCAATACCATCTGTATATCTTCAATTACCGGAAGAATACATAGAATCGCGCAGACTAATGAGATGGCTGCATATATGATAAGCTCCCATTTAAGGCGGGGCATGTAGTAGGCTCCAAATGCCCACACGCGCTTGAATGAAAATCCGTCGGTGTTATTGATCGTGGTTCCGGTCATGATAAAGGCTTTTTAAGAAGAGTTAGTATTTCCTCATATTTCGGAGAATGAAGGGCGGAATATAGCAGACGCCAATCCACATTGGTTGGTTCCCCCTCTATGGCAGGGAGGATGGAATGATAATAACCTAACCTTGATTCAGAATAGACAGCCTCCGGATCGGCCAAGCGCGTTTTTTCAAAGGCCAAACGTTCGGTGGCCTCATCCCCGGTGCCGCTCCATAGCAGATATCCGCCGCGCATCATCAAAGCGCCGTCGAAAAGATTCTCTAATTCCGACACCGTATGGGTTGCCACTACCAAAGTCTGATGCTCCGAGATATTCTCAGCGATAAGCGTTTTGAGCGTCTCCTTGCTCTCGATGTCAAGAGCATTCGTCGGCTCGTCGAGGAGAAGCGTATCCACTCCTAAGGCTAAGGAATAGGCAAGAAGGGCTTTCTTCCTTGTTCCCAAGGAGAGGGATTTGATCGGCTCATCGCCCGTAAGACCAAAGGCGTGGAGGTTGTCGCAAAACCGTTTATTCGCAAAATTGGGATAGAAAGGGGAGTGGTGTTCGGCAAATTTGCGTATTGTTTTCAAGGGGAAGATGGTGTTCTCTTCAAGAAGAAAGGTTTTCCCTTTCTCATTCGGAGAATCCGATGCCGGGTTAATCCCATTGATGCGTACGGTGCCTCCCGAAGGGATAGCCGCTCCGGCCAAGAGATGCAGCAGGGTGGTTTTCCCTGCTCCGTTCTCTCCGGCAAGGAGGTGGATCCCCGGCTCTATGCGGCCTTCGAGGCCGAGGAGCGCAGGGGTCCCCTTCTTGGTGTAGGAAAAAGTCAGATTATTGAGTTCGATCATACCTATAATGATTGAATGGACTCTTATTCTATTCCGTTTATTCAGCCGGAGTGACAGTATAACCAGCCTTGCGGAGCTGTTCGAGTACACCGCGTTCCCCCGGAAGATGACCCGCTCCGACCACAACCATCAGCGAAGCCTCAGGCATCTCCTCTGTAAGAATCTTCACCCAGTTGTCATTGCGCGAGAAGATGAGTCGTTCATAATCTTCTGTATCCCCATCCTCTTCCATCATCAGTTTAAGGATTGAATCGAGATCGTGGGCAAGATAGGAATTGGCAAGCGCCACAGCTCTGCGTTTCTCACCATCCATATCGCCGATGGTCTTCATCAATGATTCCGCCTGGTCGGCAATGGGGGTTCCATAAAGGGCATTCATCTGGAATTCCATAGTTTCCAGCCCTCCGACAGGTTTGCCAAGAGCCTTCGCACGCTCCTGCATTGTCATATCGAGACCCTCCATAGGATTCAGATCGGGGAAGAGCTGCATTGCCATTATGGCGGCAATCTGAGTAGAGAGAGCGGCAGGCTTCATCGGATAAAGCATCTCCATCGGGATCTGACCTCCGGTGAGGGGATCGAGAGCCGCTTTCACAGAATCAAGCTGTGCCGGAGAAAGCACCTTGTCGAGAGTGCTGTCAGTAGGAGCGATAAGCGCCTGCTGCATCATCATCATCGATTCGGGCGACGACATAGCCGCCATATCAAGTTCGCCATAAAGACGATCGCAATTCTTCAGGGCATCGGGGAGGGCAGAGAGGGAATCAAGCACGGTAAGCGGTGCGAAATGATGAGTTCCGAGGATATACGTTACATGATCGTTGCCCGGACGCTCCACTTTCCAAAGGATCTGAGCTGACACTGTTGAGGCGAATGCCATGACGGCAAAGATCGCCAATGAAATAATCTTTTTCATATTAATAATAGTTGATAATTGTCATTGTTGTTGTGTTGTACTTTTCTACAACACTGCAAAGGTAAATAAAATAATTGAAACACACAATAGGGAGCCGGTAAAAATTATTTTGTCTGAGAGAATAAATAAATCCAAGCGGTGATAGGCATATTGAAGGGATTTAAACTAATTTCTAATCTATAAATAAACTTGTGAAATGTTAAGATACAACGTAATCAAAAATCGCTGTATCATGGGACATCACTCTACAAGTAGGGGCTGTCTGCCATCATTGTCGTAAATGGTGCAAAGGTGGCCATTGGACGGTCATGTTCGTCGCGCTTTTGAGTGAGAAAAAAGCATCTGTTGACTTGTCCGTCATCCATACGGACGGAAGCCATGCACCCTGTACAAGAGGTGGTGAAATTAAAAAAATCACAAATCAAAAAAGTTTAAATTTAAATGAGTTAATAAAGAAAATTAATTTTGAAATGTAGCATAAAATGTCTAACTTTGTGGAAAGGAGAAATTGCATTATGAAGTTCCGTTTGACTTTGTTGATGATTCTTACAATATGTATGGGAGGTTGGTGCGAAAACACCGAACTTAACATCGGTGAGTTGCGACAGATGTGTTCATATTCACTTAAGAAACGAGATTTTCACAAAACGAGAGAACTTGCCTCCTCTCTAAGGGAACGTTCTATCAGAGATAGAAATGACCGAATGCTTGGCAATGCTGATTTCTATTTAGGATCAGCAGAATTGTTTTTGGGAGACTCTGAAGCAGGACTATATCATCTAAATGAAGCCCGTGACATAGCTGAAAAAACAAATAATGATACTCTGCTTGGGAAAGCACTGAATTGTCTTGGCATATACGAGGCAAATGTCAACTCCAATTATTACCTTGCCCAACATTATCTTCTGCAAAGCCTTGAATGTTATGACATGGAAGGGAGTGCCTCAACCAATCTTGCGCAAATTGCTTTGCTTCAAAACGACACCTCCGGTATGCACTATGCCCGTCGCGCATACGAATATGGCGTAAAAAGCAATGAGATTCATTATAGCTACAGCGCCTTAATCGCATTGGCTGAGTTTGCAATCATGAAAGGTGATTTAGAAGCTGCCCCCTCCTATCTTGAGCAGTCAAAGAAGATTGCTGCAGAATATGGCTATGAAGATACGGCTCATATAAAATTTCTTGAGGCAAAAGTATTAGCCCTTTCCGGGGAAATAGTGGAATCAAACTCAATTATTAATGAAATCAGACCTACTATAGAATCTAAATTCCCGATATACCTTCCTGATCTCCTTTATCTGATGGGTGATAATTATAATAAGGAGGGAAAATATACTGAATCTAATGCTATTTTGACGGAAGCTGTACGGGCAGCTGAATCAAATTCTTCCACTACCTCACTCGGGAAAATTTATCGGCTCATTGCCGATAACTATTCTGCTATGGGGCTTGACAACCGGGCCATTCCTTACATGAGGCAGGCATTTGACTTTTCTGAGATGATCGGGCAGACTGACCGTCAGCGAATGATTAACGAGCGTAAACTTACCCTTGATGTGATTCATCAAGAGCAGAAACGACAGTTGGCGGAGGAAAAGGCTCGCTATACAAGCCGCTTATCCATTTTCCTTGGCTTGCTCCTTTTGCTTGCCACTACCACAATTATAATAGTTATAACAAATCTCAGAAGACGTAACCGACTTTACCGTCACATAGTGCAGCAAAATTTAGAGATGCTTGATAACGAGGAGAAGTATAAGGCACGCATACGCGATTTGGAATCTTTGTCTTCCCGAATGGTGGAAAATGTAATTCCTGCCGATACTCCGGATGAGGAAGAAAAAAAGGAAACTCCCGGCTATACTATGGCTGAGGAAAAATCAAAGCGGCTTTTTGATGTGCTCCAAACTCTTATGGAGGAAGAGCACCTTTACCGCAACCCTCAACTCACACGCGACACCGTGATGGAAATGCTTAAGACTAACTCAACATATTTAGCCCAGGCAATCAAAGACAATTCTGGAATGAACTATTCCCAATATATCAACTCTTTTAGAATGCGGGAAGCTCTCAAAGCCCTTTCAGATAGAACTCGCATTGAAGTACCCATAAAGGACATTGCTGTGGAAGCAGGATTCAATTCTCTTACCACTTTCTATAAACTCTTCCAGCAGGTAACCGGCATTTCCCCTGCTGCCTACCGCCGTTCTTTGGCAAGCATGGGTTGATTTGGCTTATATTTCAGTTAATTGTATTCCCGATTTTACAAATTGTAAAATCGGGAATACAATTATTTTTTAATTTGCATCTGCAGTCTGTAACTTTACGCTCATAAAATATTACTAATCACAACAGACATGAAAATCTTCAAAAAAACTTTATGCAGCGTTGCTCTGACACTCTCTCTTCTTGGGGCCGGGCTACGTGCCAATGCCATTCCTGCTATTCCGGAACCAATTAAAATTACACAACCTGACGGATCAGTTATCACCCTTTGCATGCATGGTGATGAATCCGGATTTATGATAACGACCCCTGACAATCTCCCTGTACTGAAAAACACAGATGGAATATATGAGTATGCCAATCCGTGGGACGCTTCCCAATGCAGCGGTATGCGAGTCTCTGATATAGATATGCGTACAGCCGCCGAGAAAAAGTGGATTTCCACTTCCGGTATCCTCTCAGCACCCACACATGTGGTGAGCAATCGTTATGCAGTCAGCCGCAAGGCTCCTCACAATCCTGCAAAGGTCAAAATATCCAACTACCCCACGATTGGCAGGCATAAAGCCCTTGTCGTGCTGGTGGAGTATGCCGACAGGCAATTCACGACAATGGATGATCCATGGGAATATTACAACGGTATGCTAAATGAACCGGGTTTTACATTTAAGAACGGTGCCAATGGCTCAGCACGCGATTTCTATCTCGATAGTTCAGGTGGTCTCTTTGATCCCGATTTTGTGGTTGTGGGACCTGTGCAACTCCCGGGGACTTTGGAATTTTATGGCGCCGACACTAATAATACTCTTGACCCAAATGCCTGGCAGATGGTGGTAGACGCATGTAATGCCATTGATGAAGAGGTTGATTTCTCGGAATTTGACGCTGACAATGATGGATATGTTGATAGCATATATTTCTTCTACGCAGGGTTTGGCGAAGCAGACAGTAATAACGGTGACTCAATATGGCCTCACAACGGTCTGTTGAAAGATAACTGGGGAGTTGAGTTGGTACTTGATGGCAAGATAATTAATAATTATGCCTGCAGTAATGAGATACGTTTCAACTCCGCTCCTCAATGGCTTCCGGTGGGCATCGGCACATTCGTGCATGAGTTCGGACATGTGCTTGGAATAGCAGATCACTATGATACACGTTATTCATCCGGTAGAATCGGAGTGGAGCAATGGGACACCATGGCAGCTGCTTCATACAATAATAATCAAAACACGCCTCCATCTTTCTCCGCATTTGAGCGTGCTGAGTTAGGGTGGATCCAACTTACTGAGATTGACCCTCTGCAGGAAGGCGTGTTGAGTGTGCCCGTGCTGACAGGAGAAGATCCTCAGGCATTAGTTGTCAGAGTGCCCGATGAAGAAATAAACGAATATTTTATTATTGAGCGTCGTAATAAGTCAGGGTGGGACTCATACCTCCCCGCCGAAGGTGTACTGGTGTGGCATATAGATATGGTAGATGAATTATGGTATAACAACAGCATAAACAATGACCCCGTCCACCAGCATATTGACATTGTGGAAGCTGACCGAACGGAAAACGCAAGCAGTTTTCATGGCGATGTATTTCCCGGCTCCGGGAAAGTCACCTCATTTGATTTCCATACATGGAGCGGAGAAAAATTGTTCTCTTTTGATCATGTGGAACAATTGCCTGAGGAGACTTTGATAATATTAGGTGAGACAAACTTCATACCTGTTACGCCGGATCTGCATATAACTAATGTTCACGGCACATCTTTTAATATTGCATGGGTTCCAGACAATGATGTCCTCGGCTATACACTATCCGTATTTGACTCTACGGGAGAAAAACTTAAAGATTTCTCAGAGTTGGTTTTAGACGAGGCTAAGGATATGGAAATTACAGGACTGTCCCCCACATCGGAATATAAAGTGGAGGTCGTAGCCTGTGCCGGGTCTTATCGTTCTGATCCTGCTATAGTCAGTGTGACAACCGGGCCGCTCGAATTTTTCGAGAGAGAACCTCAGAATTTAGTGATAAGTTTTCTTGGAGATGGAAGTTTTGCTGCATCATGGGATGTATTGGAAGGTGCCATTGATTACGAAGTAACTCTTTATCATATGGAATACGGGGAGTCGACAATTTATTCTTACGGGTTTGATGATGGGATAGGAGGTATGCCCATAGGATGGTCCACCAACTCTTCAAAGACTTCAAAACCCGTGTTTGGTGAGAAATCTCCGGCTCTTCAGCTTGCAAAAGATGGCGATTGGTTTGAGATTTCTTATCCAGGATCTGAGATAGACTTATTGGAATTTTATCAGTTCTCCCAGATAAATTCCAACAATCTCAAAGTTGAGGGTTTCAATAGTGATGGAAAAGTGATTATGGAGTGTTCGATTTCGGTATCATCGGAAGGTGTTGTTGAAAGTAAAGTGATCCCGGAAACTGTTGAGCGTGTGCGCATCACCTTTGAAAGAGCAGGAGGATATGTAGTGATTGATGATGTGAGAGTAGGTTTACGTACTCTTGAGGGTGTGCCATGCGAACCCTTTGTATCAATGTCAACTTCGGGAATGACCACAATGGAGATTGATGGATTGAATGATGACGCAGACTATGGTTTGGTTGTGATAGGACGCAATGCCTCAGAAATGTCACGCCCGTCTGAAATGCTGCGTTTCATTCCTTCTGCTGTTGAATCAGGGATGACACTGTTAACAACATCAGATAATGCAATAGAGGAATGGTTTGATCTGTCAGGAAAAAGAGTGACTAAGGAAAATCTCCATCCCGGAATTTATATAATCCGAAAAGGCACAGAAGCTAAAAGAGTAATAATGAAATGATGTATAATGATGGTTTTATAACCAATGCAGTGTCGGTCTCCTGTGAAGGGGGCCGATTCTGCTTCTGGATATAGGGGGAATAATAAGAAAATGAAGAGCGATGTTAGTAAATCTATTCCTGTATTTTTAAAATATAAATATTTCAATGTTTTAAATTCCCGATTTTTTAAAGTTAAAAAATCGGGAATCAACAAATTTTAAATTAATTACCATCCTGTCTAATTTTGCAACCGTATAAATTAATTACGCCTCCCCCTCTACTCTCAACTATAAACCCTAAACCAAATTAAAAATGAAAACGAATTTTACCAAAGTCGGATTCGCATGTCTGATAGCCGGAATTGCTTTCAGCACAGCATCAGCCGACAAAATGGGAAACATTGAGTTCCCCGGCTTCACAAAGCGTATTGAGGGTCGTCAGCCCGCAAAGGAAGTTAACACACGTGTGCTTCCAAAAGATCCAACAGTGGCTCTTAAGAAAAAAGCTACACAGCAGCAAACAAAGTCATGCTTCGTAGGTTGGAATACTCAAAACCCCGCGATGCCCAACTTAGTGGCTAAAGTCAATGAGGTCGGAGAAAAGATGGACTCTGTCGTGGGAACTTATCTCACAGGTAAGCTAATGAGCAAACAGACATTTGAGTTTACGGAAAATGGTAGCCCACTTGAGTGCCGCAATTATGTTCCTTCAGCCGATGGGAAGACTTTTGAATATGCCGGTCATTACGAATATGAATATGATTCTAAAGGACGTGTTATCTCAGCGGAAAACGTTGATGTCCGCTACCCTGGTTCTTCCCAACGCATGGAATATGGATATGCCGGTGATTCCCATACACCAAATCTTCAGATAGCATATCTTATGGGTGAGGAAGATGATTGGACTCCTTTCCAGAAAGGGGCATATACCTTAGATGCCAACGATAACACTACCGAGGAACTCTATTATTTATGGAGTGATGAAGTCAATGACTGGGTACCGGTTATGAAAAATGTGGCAACCTACAATGAAATGAATTATCTTACCTCCTATTTCCCCTTCATCTGGGATGCGGATGTAAATGACTGGGTGGGTAACACTCAGGGGTATTATGGGGGGCAGAGCTTCGAATATACCCAGAATGGCGATGATGCACTGCAGGTAGACTATGAATGGCAGGACGGTAAATGGGTAGCATATTTCAAATCCGTATATACTTATAATGATGCTGCCCTTCGCATTCGTAAAGATCGTCTCTATTGGAACCGTGAAAAGCAGGATTGGTCAGGCGCAGAAACCTGGGGACCCTGGGGTGATACTAAGTATAACGAATATGAAACGTATGCCTACGATGAATATGGACGTAATACTGAACTCAATGTTTTCACAAGTAAGAGTGGTGAATATAAGAATTACTATAGACAGACGTTTACATATGCTCTGTTGGAAAACGGTGATACGGAGAAAATGGAACTTAACGGTTCTGTCTACAATGATGGAACATTTGCTCCATATGGCAAAACAATACAACACTTCAATAAATTTGGATCCGAGACTTACTATATTTTATACAGAGGTTCAGAAGAAGAGTGGATTCCTCAGCAAGAAGAAATACGTTATTTGGATGAATATAACTGGTTCCTTGGTGGAGACTATTATGGCTATTTTAATGGTGAGCGGAAACCTACTTCTAAAGAACGCTTCTATTATGCTGATGACTTTGACCCTACTCTTCCTTATGAAACCCCCTATGAGGGTCGTCACTGGGTAGGTGGCGGTTCTGAAGAGGATGGGGGATGGAGACTCAAACATGTCGACAGCTTCACATGGGGTCCCCGTGACGTGATGATTGGTTATGCCAATTATGATTACCTCCAGTCTGACGGTAATAAGACAGAGGGTTGGGACGTAGAATATGACTTCTCCGTAAATATGGAAGATGTATTCATGTGGCCCGATCCAAATAAAGGAAGACCATATTTTGAAAACAAGACTATTGAGAGCAACACCTACTATAATCCCCAATACTGGAATGGGAGTGACGAATGGACACCTGAAATTTCTTACAATTTCAAATATTACTATTCTCCCCGTTCAACAAATGGCATTGATACGGTAGCCGTTCCTGAGGGCGTTGTAGAGACAGAACGTTACGACCTTATGGGGCACCGTCTCTCAGAGCCTACAACAGGCATTAACATCGTGCGGTATTCAGATGGCTCTTCAAAAAAAGTTATGGTGAAATAACATCTCGTTCATCATCCAACACATAAACAACTCAGAATAATGCGAGCTGGGAAATTAATCCTGGGTCGCATTATTCTATATATCAAGAAGAAATCATCATCTTATGACAAAGATAATTTGTAGCAGCAAGATCTCGCCGATGACCGTCCTGATGATTTTTTCCTGCATAAATCATAATAGATATTGTCTTCTGAGCAGCTAATATAATGAAGTTGTTTAAACTTATTTTTAGATGTTAATAATGCAGTAAAATAATTAAAATATAGCACATTTTGAGGATACCCCCTTTTATAAAAACTACTTGTTAACATACTTTAACATTGAATTTCAGAACAAAACAGCAACTCCCTCTGTTTATATATACGAAAAGTAAATCGTTTCATGATGTTAGGTTAGTTTAGTTAAAAGTATTATGAAAAACAATGAAAGCGACTGATCGGGAGATTAGTCGCTTTCGTGTATATAATAGCTTAAAGTTTTGAATTAGCTGATCTTTTAGAATAAAACTGTTGTTCATTCTTGTATCTATTAGATTTATTTATTAATTTTGAGAAAAAAGTTATGATACGCTCAATACCTAATCCGCCAATGGATAAAGAAGATATAGCTCGATTCCGGTCTCAGCTGGAAAAACATCTACGTGGCAATCTGTCTGCAGAGGAACAGCAGCAAGCAGAACATAGAAGAGAAAGAGCAAAAGAAAATGTTAAACGAATCTTAGCAAATTGTGGCGGTAAAAATCCCATCCTTGGATATTGATTTCCAAATTAAGCTACTGGCTGAACAGGACTATGATTGTTTGGCACACTTCAATTGTGGGGTAGAAGATTTAGATAATTTCTTCCATAATGAAATAAAGGATTGTATTGCCCATAATTTTATTGCATGTTATTTTGCATTAACCCCTGATGGAACTATAATTGCGGCATTCACGCTAATGAATGATGCTGTGATGATTACCGGAAATACTGAGAAAGAAGATTTTATTGACGATTTAAGTTACATATCCACTCCGGAAAAAATTAATTTCTTTATTCGCCAGACCTCCTTCCCGGCCATAAACATAGGTCATTTAGGAATATCATCAGAATATCAAGGAAGGGGGATAGGGACAGCTATAATAGATTTTGTTGCACAGACATTTGCGACTTATAGACAAGCAGGATGTCAGTTTATTACGGTGGATGCCATTAATAATCCCGCTGTAACTAATTTCTATTGTACCAATGGATTCTATTTCCAGACCAACCGCGATTTTTATTCTTCTACCAGGCGTATGTATAGAATCTTAAGTGGGGAAAAATAAATCTATTATCCTTAATATTCCCCATATAAGTTATGGATTCAAGTTTTTCAAGTATCTTGAAATCGCAGAATTAAAAAGAAGGATCACCAAACTATCGCAGAAATAAAAAATAAGATGATAGTGGAATCGAAAGCTTGCGCTTTAAGGAATTATCCCAGAATGATACTCAAGTTTAATAATCGAATTCCGTTGTCGTTCCGAGAAATTTCCCCAAACCGATAGGTTTGAAGTTCCGCCCACAGTGGATGATTTATAAAAAAGTTCTGTGAAAGTTTGGAGATCATTCTCTCCGTTCTGCGAGTAAAACCACCTAAGAAACTCAAATATTTAACTTTCCAAGTCATTAATTCTCGACTTAATCTCTTTTTCAATCAAAGAGATCCATTTCTCTCCAACCCCGGCTTTGGTTCCGAATTCACGATAACGGATGGCTATGGCAATAGCATCCTTTATAATAGACTCACTCTCCTTAATGGCAAGCTCATCGGCAATAGACAGAAAATCTTCATAGGATATATTCTCAACATTTCCATTAATTGTCATGCTGTGGCGATTCATATATGCCGGAGCATTCGGATCAATAGTAAAAGTGAAATCGTAGGCAGGAGATGTGTGCCACACTCCATCCATACTCATTATGAAACTGAAATTCTTGTTATGATCATCAACATTGCCGCATACGACATTCATAATCATTTGAAGAAACAACATCCTTATTTCTGAAGGGGGTATTCCGATTGAAACGGCAGTCTTGAAGAGATCTTCATAACTATCAGAATTAGGAGCCATCGCTGCCAAGGTCTGTATGTGTAACTTCAAATCCCCTTTTCTGTCGAAACGCTCAGTTAGGAAATGACTCTCTTGGCCTGTTTCCAAAAGCATGGAAGGCATCATCTTCAAGCCAGCTTCCTGTGCCATGAGATAATAGCTGTATTCTATCCTTGTGGTCGGCTGATTCAGATGTTCGTCAAATTTGATGATCATTGGAACATAGCCCGGTTCCGGTGCATTCACTTGACCCGAATAACATTCCTTGGTCTCAGGATTTATATTTATCACAGCTTTCGGACGCCTACCCCCGGCTGATGTCCCCACTTTAAAAAGACTCTCTATCGCAAAATCCCCACTCAACCGGGTGTGAAATCCCCTTGCCTCATCCATCACTTGCGACGCAAGATGCGACAATTCCTTTATCTCCACTTTAAAGGGCGACTCAAAATGATCAGAGGCAGGCGGAAGAAATTCAAGAGCTCCCATCCCTCTGCGCCCAACGTATGCCAACAGATCAAGTGGTGTGATCTGCTTCATGCTGATATTGTGTTGAGTAGCCCATTCCCGAAACACAGTATGTCCCCAATGGTCGGGAAGAGAATCGGCTATGAACGAAGGTAGCCCGGCAAAAAGCTTCCCGGATTCAGGGAATATCGGCAATCCATTCTGAGCGGCTAAACCTGTTATCGATCCCCTTAACGGAGCTATATCATAACCTTTCTTCACAAACTCCGGATCAAAATAAAAGAGATACTCTTCCGTGTATTTCTTTTTAGCAGATATGATCGTTCCCACTTTCATATCCCATAAAAATATGTCAAGGCTTTTTAGCATTATCCTTTCTTCTTACACGTTTGGGGATTAGTTTATTTATCTCGCGAAGTGCCAATGGCGCCACAGGCAATTCCGGAATCGCCTCCATAAGTCTCTCCTCAAGCCCGGCCACTCGCAATAGGGAGATGAAATTGCCTAAAGTTAGATTTGCATTCTTCCCTTGTTCAAAACGGGATATAGTGGTATAGCCCACTCCCGATTTCTCCGCCAACTCCCTCTGGCTCATTCTCATGGCCAGGCGATATTGCTTCAATCTATCCGCCAAGACCTCCATTATCTCCCTATTGGTTATATAATTGGGATTAATCATAGTTTCATATATGAGTATTTGTTTGCAAATATAATAATAAATACTCATATATGAAATCATAAATAAGTGTTTAACGATAGTAAATGAATAAATAATTTAAGTTTCGCAAGCTTCACTTATATGGTAATAAGTTTAATTAACTATCCTCAAAAATCCCCAAATCTATAAATAGAGAGCCGAGATACACGTATTATTATTGGGATAATTAAAGAAAAAAAGGAATCGCGGGTCTTAATCCATTAAGACTTTTCGCCGAACGCCGGCGGATTTTGTGCGGATCTTTTTATTGTTTATCCTCGCATTTTAAATATCGCTGATACAATCATTCGATGATTGTAGTAACGGATTGAAACGGATTTTCGCGGTAGGCTGCGCACAGCATTGATCCGCTCTAATCCGCCTCTTCAAATTGCGAAGCAATCTGAACTGCGATACCCCTATAATGACTTCCATACACATAATCTCATTGTTTTTAAAAGAAATCAATAAAAAAGATCCGCACACCATCCGCGCCCAACCAAGCCGTGAGGCTTATCCGCGATTCCCTTCAAAATCAATTTTTAATCCTTTGTCGTTCTGAGAAATTTCCCCAAACCGACAGGTTTGAAGTTCCTCCCACAGTGGATGATTTATAAAAAAGTTCTGTGAAAGTTTGGAGATCATTCTCTCCGTTTTGCGAGTAAAATCACCTAAGAAACTTAAATTATTGATAGGATTGAGGATTATTTTATAGAAAAAACGAGGGTACAGGCTTTGCCCGAACCCTCGTTTAATAGTAAGTAAAACCGCTCTGCGGTTAGTATCAAGATAGTCTCTCGTATTATATCAGTTCTTGTGATAACCCGATTCAATACTCCTTCCAGGGAGTGATGCCGATCTGGCTCTCCTTCTTATTGATGAAGGCCTTCACAAACGCGCTCGCAAGGCGCGCATTCGTAAGCAAAGGAATATTGTGATCGATAGCCCATCGGCGGATGCGATAGCCGTTGGTAAGCTCACGACGTGTATGATTCTTCGGAATATTGATCACCAGGTCGATCTTATGATCCGAAATCAGATCCAACACATCGATCCCCTCGCCCGGCTCATCAGGCCATGAGGTCGGGATAGCCTTGATTCCATTCTGATTGAGGAAGGCAGCTGTGCCGGCAGTGGCATAGATAGGATAACCATTCTCATCGAGCAGACGACAAGCCTCAAGCATATCCACCTTGCCGCGAACATCTCCCGAACTTACAAGCACTCCCTTCTCAGGAACATGATGACCCACAGAGATCATCGCGTTGAGCAGAGCCTCATCGAAATCCTTGCCAAGACATCCAACCTCACCTGTAGAAGACATATCTACACCCAATACAGGGTCGGCCTTATGCAGACGCGCGAATGAGAACTGAGATGCCTTCACGCCGATATAATCGATATCGAATGTCGAAGTATCCTCCTTCTCCACTTTCTCCCCAAGCATGATGCGTGTGGCAGTCTCGATGAAATTCTTCTTGAGCACCTTCGACACGAACGGGAACGAACGAGAAGCGCGGAGGTTGCACTCAATCACCTTCACATAATTATCCTTGGCAAGATACTGGATATTGAACGGACCTGAGATATTAAGCTCCTTGGCAATCTGTGCGCTGATGCGCTTGATGCGACGGGCTGTAGCCATATATATCTTCTGTGCAGGGAATACGAGAGTGGCATCGCCTGAATGGACGCCGGCAAACTCAACATGCTCCGAAATAGCATATTCCACAATCTCGCCGTTGCGGGCCACAGCGTCAAACTCTATCTCCTTCGCATTCTGCATGAATTCCGACACAACCACCGGGAATTCTTTCGACACCTTCGCAGCCTGCGAAAGGAAGCGGTGGAGCTGTTCGTAGTCGTAGCATACATTCATTGCCGCGCCGGAAAGCACATATGAGGGGCGAACCAATACCGGGAATCCAACCTCCTTGATGAAGCCGTCGATCTCCTCAGTGGTGGTAAGCTCCTTCCAACGGGGCTGGTCGATGCCGAGCTGATCGAGCATGGCAGAGAATTTATGACGGTTCTCAGCGCGGTCGATGGAGATGGGAGATGTGCCGAGCACAGGCACATTCTGACGGTAAAGCTTCATCGCAAGGTTATTGGGGATCTGGCCTCCAACGCTCACGATAACGCCGCGCGGAGTCTCAAGGTCGAGGATATCCATCACGCGCTCAAAGCTAAGCTCGTCGAAATATAGACGGTCGCACATGTCATAATCCGTTGACACGGTCTCTGGATTATAGTTGATCATCACCGACTTGTAGCCGAGCTTGCGGCAAGTGTTGGCGGCATTCACCGAACACCAGTCGAACTCCACCGACGACCCGATGCGGTAAGCTCCCGAACCGAGCGTCACGATATTGTTATTGCCGATCATGTCATAGTTGATCGAATTTTCAGTAGCTCCGTAGGTCGCGTAGAGATAGTTGGTAAGCTCCGGATATTCGGATGCCACAGTATTGATGCGGCGGATAGCCGGGGTGATCCCAAGGTTCTTGCGGTGGTTGCGCACGCGGAGGATATCGCTCTCCATGTTGCCGGCAGGATTCTCAACGAATCGTGCAATCTGGAAGTCGGAGAAACCAAGTCGCTTAGCTTCACGCATCACATCCTCGGGAAGATCCTCAATGCGGTCGTAGCCTTCAAGAACACCCTTATATCTTACTATATTCGCAAGACGTTCGATAAACCATTTGTCGATCTTAGTCAGCTCCTCGATGCGCTCCACAGTGTAACCCTCCTCAAGAGCCTGTGCAATAGCGAAGATGCGGAGGTCAGTGGGGTGGGAGAGCACGCTGTCAAGATCCTCGAAATGAAGATCGTTGTTCCCTACAAAACCATGCATACCCTGGCCGATCATACGGAGACCCTTCTGGATAATCTCCTCGAAAGACTTGCCGATCGACATAATCTCGCCCACAGATTTCATCGACGATCCGATCTCACGGTCAACACCTACGAATTTCGAGAGGTCCCAACGCGGAATCTTCACAATCATATAATCCACAGAAGGAGCCACGTAGGCTGAATTAGGAGTGCCCATCTCACCTATCTGATCGAGAGTATAACCCAAAGCGAGTTTTGCAGCCACAAAAGCCAAGGGATAGCCCGAAGCCTTGGAAGCAAGAGCGGAAGAACGGCTCAGACGAGCATTGATCTCGATGATACGGTAGTCATTAGTCTCGGCATTGAAAGCATACTGAATATTGCATTCCCCCACGATGCCGATGTGGCGAACCACCTGACGGGCGATATCCTCAAGCATTGTGATCTGCTCCTTTGTGAGCGACACGATAGGAGCCACCACGATAGATTCGCCGGTATGAATCCCTAATGGGTCGAAATTCTCCATCGGAACCACAGTGAAGCAATGGTCGTTTGCATCGCGGATCACCTCAAACTCGATCTCCTTCCAGCCCTTCAGGCTCTCCTCCACGAGAATCTGCTTCGAATAAGCCAAAGCGCTCTCGCAATGTTTGATGAATTCCTCCTCATTAGTGCAGATGCCCGAACCGAGACCTCCAAGAGCATAAGCCGAGCGCACCATCACCGGGAAACCGATCCTGCGAGCCACAGCCACAGCATCCTCAAGCGTCTCAACAGCCTGCGACACCGGAGTCTTGGCATCGATTTCATTAAGTTTCTTCACAAAAAGGTCTCGGTCCTCGGTGATCATGATTGCCTCTACCGAAGTGCCGAGCACCTTCACGCCATACTTCTCCAGCGTACCATTAAGATAAAGTTCCGTGCCGCAATTCAGGGCAGTCTGGCCTCCGAAAGCCAAAAGAATACCATCCGGGCGTTCCTTCTTGATCACCTCCTCCACGAAATGAGTATTGATAGGGAGGAAATAGACCTGATCGGCAACACCCTCAGAAGTCTGGATAGTTGCGATATTCGGGTTGATAAGCACTGTAGAGATCCCCTCCTCGCGCAGAGCCTTAAGTGCCTGCGAGCCGGAGTAATCAAATTCGCCCGCCTGTCCTATCTTGAGGGCACCCGAGCCGAGTAGCAAAACCTTTTTCATGTTGTTAAATAAAAAATTATCTTGTCGCGCCGACGGAGTCGGCAGCGGAATTAACATTACTATGCCGAGCTTGTCAGCAGCGGAATTAACAGTAGTCATCGGCAAAGCCGATGCGAGTTAAATAACATCGGAATCGTTTCCGAATGCAAAATAACAAGAATTCTCCCATATCCGCAAATTTTCCCCTCATTTTAATAAGAAAAAGAGGATATGGGGATAAAAAGGAGGATATAAAGAGGGGGGTAAAAAGATAGGGATAAAAGTGGGGAGAAGGGAAATAAATGAATAAGAGTGCGCAGCCTGGTTGTCACAGGTGTATAAAATGCAGCAAGTATTTAAAAGAATATACAGGCCAAAGAAAAATGTGCATCTCTTGGCAAGAGATACACACATTCTCTAACCCACTAACATATACCCATATAAAAAGAAAGGTAAACACGATTTGCACAACAATTCCAATTTTTTTAAAATCCTCCATAAAATTTACTCTCCCGATTTCTAAAAATTTACCCCCTTTTTGCTTAATATTCAAATTTTTTATTTACTTTTGCACTTCGTTAGGTATCTCTTGCCAAGAGATGATGATAAAATAAGTACTTCTTTAAATATAATTTTTAGCAAATGAAACGTGTTTTTTGGCTTCTTCCATGTCTTATTATTATGGTCTTAGTCTCTGTTATTTCGTGTGGTGGAGATAAGATAGAGGTTAGTTCAGAGTCTGGACAATTGCCGGAAGCTAAGGGTGCACCGTCAGTTGATGTGTTCATTGAAAATTCAGGTAGTATGGATGGATACATGTGCAACGGCTCACAGCTTAAGGATGCAGTCTATGATTATGTAAGTGATCTTAATCGCTCCACTGATACAACACGTCTTTATTATATAAATAGCCAAATTATTCCTTATAAAGGCAATCTGAAATCCTATATAAAAGATTTAAATCCCGAACAGTTTAAATTATCCGGAGGAGATCTCACTTCAACTAATCTTGGCGAGGTAATAGGTTCGGTATTAAAAAAAGTAAATGATAAAACGGTATGTATCTTCATATCAGACTGTATTTTGGATCTTCCAAGTAAGGATGCCCAGAAGTTTCTTACTAATTGTGAGATCACTATAAAGGATGAGGTGATAAATACAATGAAAAGAATTCCAGATCTGGGTGTAGAAATTTTAAAATTGACTTCGGATTTCAATGGAAAATATTTTTATCCTAATGGCTCGGTTGAGATGTTGGAAAATGTGCAACGACCCTACTACATATGGATAATAGGAAATAAGTATCAGATTGCAAAACTTAACAAAAGAGTTCCTTTAGATCGGTTGGTAAAATATAATTTGAAAGGGATTTGTGCATTTGTTGGGGAAACAACTATACCATATGAAATTCAGAATCGGAATCTCACCGGTGGTGTGGTGACACCAAAGGGTGGTCGATACGAAGCCACGATAAGAGCTGATTTTTCAGGTACGTTGCAGCCATCCGGAACTGTGCAGGATAAGGCTAATTATTCCTTTCATCAGAGAGGGGTTACTGTAGAGGGTGTGTATCCAATATCAGATAAGAAAAGTCTCTATACCCACTACGTGAATATTTCTATCCCCCAAGATATGAAAGTTGTGGAAGAAGAGCTGATATTTAATAGTCCTAAGATGCCTAAATGGGTTAATGAATCTAATGATGAATCAGGAATGAACGTTAAAGCAAATCTGGATAAAACAACAGGGATTAAATATCTTGTCCAAGGTGTAGCTGACGCATATCGTGATGAGGACATAAGTTCAAAAATGAAATTTAGAGTAACAAAAAAATAAAATAAAATGGGAAATTTTTTTGGTAGTATCTACTGTTGGTTCGAAAGCTTTTTTGGAATAGAGCTTGCCGACTATCTATGGGGAGTCTCGTCTTCCCAATCGAATACAAACCAATTTATTGGTATCGGACTGTGGATGTTGGGAATCTCTCTTTTCACCGTAATCCTTTATTATTACATCATCAATCATCCGAGGCTCTGTAGTTGGTGGGGATGGGGTATTTTTCTATTACTCAATGCTGTAATTAACTTCTTTGTTGGTTGGCAATGGGTGTTGGCAGATAGTTATGAAGGAAAAATGGTTACGTTTGATCCCTCAACCAATCTTGAGGTGCCGCTGAATATTAGTTCATCTGAGATGCTTTGTTTTGGAGTTTCTAATATGATTCTTTCTATCTTGGCATTTTCTCTATTTACATTATGTTTAAAATGGTGGAGTAAAAACTGCTCCAGCGCACCTTTCTAATTATGGCAAAAATATATGTTTTCGGGATTGGCGGTACAGGTTCTCGTGTACTCCGTTCTTTAACGATGTTGCTCGCTACAGGAATAAAATTTGGAGCTGATGAGATTGTGCCCATCATTATTGATCCGGATGCATCCAATGCGGATCTCACAAGAACCGTAGCACTTTTGAATAATTATTCCTCAATACGCAAAGATCTTCAGTTTGCAGGTGAGAATGAGAATAAATTTTTTAGAGTCGGAATACGGCAGATTCTACCAAATTTCACTCTTCACATAAAAGATACTGATGGTAAATCGTTTCAGCAGTTTATCGGATATTCTTCGATGTCAAAGAGTAATCAAGCATTTACAAAAATGCTTTTTTCTGAAAAGAATCTGGAATCATCAATGGAGGTGGGATTTAAAGGCAATCCCAATATTGGAAGTGTTGTGCTAAATCAAATTTCCCAATCTTCCGATTTTGAGGAATTTGCCAGTTCTTTTAATGATGGAGATAAGATATTTATTATCAGCTCTATTTTTGGCGGTACTGGTGCGAGCGGTTTTCCATTGCTCCTTAAAACCCTTAGAAATGGTTCGAATTTTCCCAATTACGATATCATAAATAAGGCTACCATTGGAGCTGTGACGATATTGCCTTATTTCAAACTCAAACCAAGTGAGGAAAGCGAGATTGACTCTTCTACATTTATCTCAAAAACAAAATCTGCACTCGCATATTACGAAAATAATATCGTAAATAATGGCTCCATAGATGCATTATATTATTTGGCTGATGATAACGCTCAGATTTATGAGAATCATGAGGGTGGATCCACTCAGCAAAATGATGCTCATTTGGTTGAGTTTTTGGGTGCGACGGCGATAGCAGATTTTTCAAATTCCTCGTATATGGGGAAGGCTAATCTCGAACTTGGAATCAAGGATATTGCAGGAGCTGTAACTTTCAATTCGTTCTATTCTAAGATGAAAGGATTGCTCTATTCGCCGATGGTGCAGTTCACGTTGATGACAAATGCTTTGACTCATAAAGTCTCCTTCTTTGATTCTTCAAAATTTGCTGCCAATAAAGGTAATTTTGAAGATTTCTATTCAGGAGTGTTCTTCAACGAGCTTTCATCGTTCTTTAAAAGATATCTTGAATGGTTGGGAGAAATGAAGGGAAATGTTCGTTCTCTGGATCTTTTCAATGAAACTTGCGTAGATAAGCCTTTTGATCTTGTAACCGGTGTTAAAGCCAAAAAGATATTAAGCAGGTATTCAGACTATGATCTTGTAACAGACCGTCTGAATGATGCGATAAAAAAATGTAAGAGTAAAGGAACTGAGAATAAATTCCTTGAAATGTTCTATCTCGGAACTCAGAAACTCGTAAAAGAAAAACTTACTAATTAAGTGCTATGTCGAAAATATTCAGATTATATAAAGAAGGTTCAACCACGTATGAGGATTGGAATAACAGTCCTGCCTTCCCATATAATTCTACAAGTCGCGATACGATAGAGGATCCGGATGGAGCTTCTGCCCGCCATGAGATCACCTCTATCCCATCTCCTTTTGCGCGTATAGATCTTATAAAAAATGCTTTTAAAGAGGTCTGCAAACCTGTAGATAGAAATGGGAAAGTAGATCTCGATGGAAACACTATTTTTCATAAGATGGTGTCGGATACCCTTGACGTTGCTGAAATATTTTTCAATATTGATAAGTATAATGGCAAGGTTGAAATAATAAAATGGGATTCAGAGTTGATGTTGAAAGAACTACAGTCTTCCGACATAGATGGTCATCGTTATCTTGCAGATGCATTGAAAAAGTATATGGATTCGGATAAGAAAACATATAATTTCGATGAATCGTCCAACATCTATATGCTAAATTATACTGCTGGTCCCGACGAACTCAATATAATTGGCGCAACATCACCTGCGACACTATTCTTTAGCACAGCAAATGATCTGAGCTATGTGAACGACATATTCTTTGGCGATGATATACCGTTTGATAGTGATTACCAGCCTTTGTATAAAAGGGATTTTGAGTTTGTTAGATACCTTTTCGCGTTGCGAAAAACAATCCATAATTTTGCAGGATTGTTCCCGGAAGTGGATGCCTACTTGAATGCTACATTTAAAGCTATCAAGGATTCTGATAAGAAGAGTGAATTGCTCAGTCTATCCGCAACTACACTCGATGATTATGCTCAATTAGATGTTAAAGAGCGGATGCAAAGTGATATCGTGGAGGTATTGGGTCATACTCTCTATAAGAAATCAGTGGCTGGAATAAAGCATTCAAGCGATTTCTATATAAAGTCAGACTTACAAACCGAGGATCTTCCATTGGTTTTGCCTGTGGAAGCCGGGAATCGTTATGCAGATTTGCAATATACCACAGCTAAGTGGGGCAGAACAAATAAGGCTCCTTTTAGAGATGAGGAGAATGACTTGACAAAACGTATTCTTCCTTATGATGGTTCTGTTCATTCCTACCTTACAATAAGTGATTTTCTGGAATCTACTATTATAAAGGTGCCGCACACCCTTAATGAGGAGAATTACTTCGGTGGCAATATGAATAATGGCCAGCCGGAACAGGCTTTTCTCCTCCCTTTGAAGCCATTGTTCTTCCGCTATTTTACAGTGGAGCAATTAAGGTCGTCGATGATGGATGGAAAGCCAATGATTGAAATGAATTATTTGGCTGGAGGGTCAGTCAAGGTGATTCTAAGGATTCCAATCAGTGGTGCTGGGAGAATCTCTTATGTGGAATATGAGAGAGTATATTATAACGGGAGATTATCTGATTCTGCCAACAATGAAGGAAATATGGTAGAGCTGAAATTCACTGGATTTATTATGCCTCAGGTGAAGTTTAGCAATTCGGATGATGCCGTGTATAACGTGTCTTGTGTCCAGTCAATGGATGGCAAGGTGGAATTCCGATTCTATAATAATGATATCACCTTAGTTCCACAATCTATGGAATGTAGAAATGAAGCTAAGGAATATCTGTCGCGGGCAGATAATTATTTAATCAAAAAATCAAACTTTGATTATGTTCAGGTAAGAAATGAACACGGAGCGGCGGGAATCCTGGTGCCTATTTTCCATGAGCAGAAGAGCATAGAAAAATTTGAATTTGCAATTGATTTGGGAACATCCAATACTCATATAGAATTCAAAAAAGGTAATGATCAGCCGAAAGTGTTTTCTTTCAACCACAAAGATTGTCAGTTGTGTGAGATGTTCATACCCACAAGAAATGAACATGGAAATCTCGAGGATTTGATTGAGGAATCGGCTCTGATTGAAAGAGATTTTCTTCCCAATGAAGTGGGATCTGGAGATTTCGCATTCCCAACTCGTACGGTATTGTCGTGTGCAAAGACTGTGGATTGGTCTAAAACCGTAGAGCCTTATAACCTTGTGAATCTTCCTTTCACTTATGACAAAAGGGCAGATCTCCCATACAATAATTTGAAATACAATATCAAGTGGGGTAAGGGAGATGATCTGATGGTAATGGTGGCTTATGTGCGCACTCTTATGCTTATGTTGCGTAATAAGGTTCTCCTGAATAATGGAGATTTGAAGTCAACAAAGATAACGTGGTTTTATCCCATCAGTATGGCTCCGAATCGTCTTCGCAAACTTCGTGAGACATGGGATGAGGCTTATGAAGAATACTTCGGAGAGGGAGAAACCTCAAATATCAGTGAGTCGGTTGCTCCAATTCAATATTTCTTCCGCCGCTATTCCACTGCAACAGATTTGGTTAATGTTGATATTGGTGGAGGAACCACTGATATAGCGTTCGCTAAAGATAAAAAGATTCAATATGTAACCTCATTCCGCTTTGCATCTAATGCCTTATTCCAGGATTCTTATTCTGATTTGACATTGGATAATGGTATTGTTGACAGGTATAAGGAATACTTCTTGAGACTAATAGAGAGTAAGAGTCTATTGGAACTTGTGGAAGTGTTCAATAGTGAGAACAATCGAAATCCGTCGAATATGGCTTCATTCCTTTTCGGATTGAAGGATAATACCATACTGAAAAATGCAGGGCTTAATGCTAAGGCGATTGATTTCAACTATCTCTTGCAAGAAGATGAGCAATTGAAAATTGTGTTCATCGTATTCTATACAGCTATAATTTACCATATAGCTCAGATTGTGAAGAATCTGGAGTTAGAGACTCCACGTCACATATCTTTCAGTGGTAACGGAAGTAAGGTTATTCGTGTTATCACCACTGATGCTAAGATTTTAGCTAAGTATACGAAACTCATCTTTGAAAAGATTCTTGATCGTCCCTATGGAAAGGAATTGGAACTCATAGGTCTTGAGAAGGATTCTAACCCGAAAGATGCCACTTGTAAGGGTGGTCTTATTGGATCGGAGGATGATGAGGATGTGAGAGAAAAAGCAATTGTATTCAAGAGTGATAACTCCGGCTTAGTTACAGAAACTGACACTTATGCCAATATAGATTCCAACTATCGAAATAAAACTGTAAAGGCTGTTCGCGACTTCTTTAAATTTGTCTTTGAAGAGATGCCTAAGTCTTTTAATTTTGACAGGAATTTCGGTGTGGATGCTTCGGCTATGAAGGTTGCAAAGGAAGCAGCAGAGAAGGATCTTGGAACTTATCTTGAAAAAGGATTGACTGAACGACGAGAAGAAACTGAGGTAGATGATACAATCGAGGAGACCTTATTCTTCTATCCCATCAAGGGTGCACTGCAAAAAATGTCGCAGGATATTTATTCCTCATTACAATAAATCTTATGAACCAAATGAAAAAATATATAATGACAATGTTGCTCCTTTTTATGGGAGCAACATTCTGTGCGTGTGGAAGTAACAACTCAGATGCCACGAATGCTAATGATCAACAGGGCACGTCTGTGGAACAAACAGAATCTTCCGTAGAAAAAGATTCAATGGCTTTAGCCAATAAGGCAGTCTTGGATTCAATAGCGAATTTGCACAGCAACATAGATAAAGTCAACAGCGATTTTACCAGGAAGTCCACCGAAATGGATGAAGAGGTTTCCTCCTTACGTTGCATGGTGTGGGCTCTTGGTGGATTCTGTGTACTTTGCCTGCTTTTATCTTTCATTGTAATAATGTGGTGTAGAAAACTAAGGGAACAAGGAATCCAACATCGCGAAGATATTAAGAATCTAAGTAGGCGAGTTGGAAACGGTAATGTTGCCGCATCTTCAGTAGTGGGAAAGCCTTCTAATGAGTATTATGAATTAAGGTCTAAGGTTGCCATATTAGAAGATGAGATTAGAAGAATAAATAGAATAGGTGTTCCTACTCCTTCCAGCCAACAGCCAAAGTCTAACCCTAACCATACCCCCAATAATGTGGGAGTATCTTCGCCTAAGGAAGAAAAGGTTGTCAAGGCTTATTTTGGAAATCCGACAATGGGGGATAAGGATGGATATTTCAAGAAGGTTTTAGATTCCAGGGATTCAGATGCCCGATTTGTAGCTGAGATTAGTGGGGACAAAGCCTCATTTAAACCATTAACGGATAGTGAAGCGGCAAAAAAGACTTTGCTTACATCTGATCAGATGAAGTTGGCCGTAGAATTCTCAGGATGCTCTCTTTCGGAAATGAAGGGTATGGAGATTACTGCCGGATATGTAGAAAAGAAAGAAAATGGTAGATGGGTTATAAAGAATAAGGCCCGTGTTATTCTAAAGTAAATAGGCTATGCATGCATTAGTTCCAGTTATAATTATAATAATAATAGCTCTCCAGATTTTCTTTTTTGTAAAGAATCTGTTGAGAATGAATCTTTTCAGTAATATCTTTTCAAAGGAAAAGTCTTGGAGTTTACGAAAGAACAGTGAAACTGGTTTAGTGGATGGTGTTTACGGTAACGGTAACTCCATCTTTGACTCCATCATTGACTCAATAAATAAGTATCTTGGAAATAATTCAGGATCAGTAATTGATTTTGGATTGCTTAAAGATGCTGTTGATCGCCATTGTGATTCTGTAGAAGATGACATTGCCACTCAAACTCCTATACCATTGTATTGGGGTTTGGCAGGTACAATGGCTGGTGTGATCTTAGGTCTGTGGGACTTATTGGATTCAAATGCCATTAACACTCTTATGGGAAGTGCGGGAAGCCATATCCAGTCTGCCTCTAATAGTGCGGCCAATGGTATAGACGCTCTTCTTAGTGGTGTGGCATGGGCTATGGTAGCTTCAATTTGTGGTATTATATTAACCACCTTAAATTCGCTTCTCTTTAAAAAATGTAAACTAAAAGAGGAGTCAGGAAAAAACTCTTTCCTTGCATGGATGCAGGCTGAGTTGTTGCCGGAGCTGCCCTCCGACACTTCACAGGCTCTTAACAATTTGGTTAAGAATCTTAATAAGTTTAATTCAATTTTTGCCGATAACACCACTAATCTTCGAGATGCTTTAGGGGCAGTGAATGAGTCCTATGCAATTCAAGCAAATATCATTCAGGCAGTCCACGATATGGATGTCATGAAGATGGCTAAAGCAAATGTGCGAGTGTTGGAAGAATTGCAAAATTGCACTGATAAGTTGGAGTATTTTAATCAATATCTCATAGACATTAAGGGATATACTGATGAAATACATCGTTTTGAGAAGCTTTTTGATCAAAGTGTAGGGCGTTACCAAGTATTGGAGGAGATTCGCGACTTCTTTCATCGTCATAAGGATGAAATCGCAAAAACTACGGCTGATGCAGATAATGCTTTACAGTCTGCTTTGAGTGAACTTAAAGAGTCATCAGGTGAAAATATTGAAGAGCTGAATAAGAATTTCACTAAACAGAGTGAGCAATTTAAGAAGACTCTTAATGAGGAGAAAGAAGCATTTGAGGAATTCATAGGGCATATGCGAACACAGTTTAGCGCTCAGATGTCGCAGATGCCTACACTTCAACGACAGCTGGAGGAGATTTCGTCAATTCCCTCTCGTCTTGATAAATTAATTGAGAAGATTGAGAAGTCCAACAGCAAGATGGTTGCGGATATTGCAAATGCTTTCAAGCAGGTAAAACCGAATGCCCCGGTAATGGTAAACCCAGGATCTGATGGTGCAGGTGGCGGTTTCGTTGCAGAATCTTCCATACCTTCTTGGATGAAATTCACAGGTTGGGTGGCTTTGGTTGTAATTGCTTTGGCATGTATATTCAATGTCGTTACAACTATTTTCCCTATTTCTCATGGAGCAACAGGAAATTATGATTCTGGCGAAGCAATGGATTCAGCTGTAGAGTCAACTGCGGTTATCGAAGTGGTGGATTCTTTAATAACGGTTGAAGCGACATCGGTTGCAGATTCTGCCACATCCTCAAATCTACCATATGGAATTAATAGATAAAATTAATAGATAATAGGTATGGCTCAGAAAAAGGAATCCTTCTTTTGGACAAGTTATTCTGATTTGATGACAAGTCTGTTCTTTGTCATGCTTGTTCTATTTATTTTGGTGATTGTGCTTCTTCATAAGCGAATGGAGGCAACAGAAGCTCAACTTGAAGAGATAAAGAAAGTAGAACAATCGACAAAGGATCTTAGTAAGGGAGATTATTTTACATATCGTCCCGATTATAAGAAGTATGTTCTTAACATTCAGGTTAGATACCCATCCGGAGTTTCAGACTTGAATGAAATTATTTCCGAAGATAAGGAACGTCAATTGGAAAGTCTTGCTCAGGCAGGAAAAGAGATTAAGAATTTTCTTGATAACCATAAAGATTATCAGTATGTATTAATTATAGAAGGACAAGCATCCCGAGATATGTACCCTTTAAATTATGAATTGAGTTATCAAAGAGCTTTATCTCTGATGAAGTTCTGGATGGAGGAAAGAGATATAAATTTTGGTAAAAATTGTGAGATTCTTATTTCCGGTAGTGGAGATGGTAAACTCGATACTCATTCAATGCGAGAGACCCAGGAAGTGGAAAATCAGCGATTTTTGATTCATATTCTTCCCAAAAATGTCTTTGAAACAACAATTAATGAAGATGGACAGTAAATTGGTTAATATCGTACATATTCTTTTATGTTGCATATTGATTGGAGCAACTTCCTGTGCTCATAAGTCTGGTCATAGATCAAGGGAAGCTCGTGTTCAAGAGAGAAGAGGCGAAAGTGATAAAGTCACTCAAGTTTCAAATCTTGAAACTAGAGATACGTCTGTCCCGGATGCGAAAGTCAGGCGTGATATCGATATTCCTGTAAATAATGAAAAGAAAATAAAGTTAGAGGGTTCGCAAATATTTGCAAAATACAATTCTGCTGTGTTTATGGTTTTTACCTCTGACGGGTTTAATGGTTATCAAGGATCAGGGTTCTTCTTAAATTCTAATGGATTAGCGGTAAGCAATTATCATGTGTTTAAGGGAACGTCTGTTGGTGCCGAACAAATCAAACTTGTGGGAAGCGACCAACCATATCAAGTAACAGAGGTTATTCACAGTGATGAGGAAGAAGATTTTATAATTTTCCGTGTCAATGTTTCTAACACAAATTATATTCCAATGGCTAAAAATCGTCCCTTGATTGGAGAAAAAGTCTATGCTATTGGTAGCCCTCGTGGACTTGAAAATACTTTTTCTTCTGGAGAAGTATCTCAGTGGCGTGACCGTAACTTGATGCAGATTTCTGCGCTGATTGATCATGGTAGCAGTGGAGGTGCTTTAATTAATGAATTTGGAGAGGTTGTGGGAATCACGTCAGGCACATTCTATGATGGTTCGCAAGCAAATCTTAATTACGCATGGAGCATAGATGTTGTTAAACCCTACGTAAATATGAAGTAGGATTGTTTAATTACATATTAATATCCACCAATAATATCTGTAGGATTTATACCCTATTCAATAGGGTATAAATCCTACAGAAGTTTAAAATACCATTCTAATATAGAGTTGCAACCTTTCAGCCCTACAAGATAGATAAATTCTATATTTACTGAGATATTTCAGGTTTTAAGTATCTCAATGTATCGAGAGCTAACTTTGCAATATCTAATCTAAAAATTGAAATCAATTATTATGCAGACTGATTCGTCAAATTCAATCATACAAGACTCATTTAATCTTAATCGCTTCATTATAGCTCAAGATGCGGTATATGATACTGTGGTTGCCGAATTGAGCGATGGATGCAAACGAAGCCATTGGATGTGGTATATATTCCCTCAGTTAAAACACCTTGGGCATAGCTATAATGCTAAATTCTATGGGATCTCGGGATGGGAGGAGGCGAAGGCTTATCTCGCTAATCCAATCCTTGATGCAAGACTAAGGAAGGTGTCGGAAATTATCCTGGCCCTTCCAGAAGATGATGCCCGAGAAGTGTTCGGTGGGATCGATGCCATAAAGCTACGTTCTTCGATGACTCTATTTGATCTGGTCGCGCCTAATGATATCTTTTCCAGAGTCCTCGAAAAATATTTCAATGGTAAAAGGGATAGAAGAACAATAGCAATTGTTAATGAAGGGGATAATAACGAGTATAATGAGTCTAAATAAATTGGATGAATTCTAAAATATAATTAGCTACGGATATGAAGACAAGCTTTTATTTCGTTTTCTGGATTGTGATATATCCCATTTTAGGCCTATTCCACAATCCTGTGATTGCGCAAAACTCGTTTATTGTGGCTCTCGTTCTGGCTTTCGGTTTGTCTTGGCTCCTAAACCGATTGATGCCTAATACGTTAGCTTACGAACGTAAATTGCAGGTTTCTCCAATTCTATCGGATGTCTATGAGGGAAAGGTGGATTCTTTCAAGAAGAGGATAAGGAGAAATACAATCGTTAGTGTAGTCACTGCCGTTTATTTCCTTATAGTCACATTTATCATTGTGGCTTTTTCCGGCAAACAGGTGGAGTGGTTTTCCCTTTTGATTTTTGGATTCCTTTCATTTGGATATATCTCGAGATCGGCAACTATGTATAAGGCCTATCTAAAATTGAAGGATGATCCGACACCGGAACAATGCATGGAAATAGCCGTGGAGACTCTGCATCTAAATTATTCATCCTATTATGAGGAGAGGATGCAGACAGATGGAAAAGAATCAGTGCCCGCACCTCCCCGGAATTTTAAGGCGTTTCAGATTTTCTCCCTCATATTTGCAGCCTTGGCTGTGATCTTCGGGTTGTTCTGTCTTGTAATGTTTGTCTTGGCATTAATTGGAGACAATTCCTTGGTGGGAGCTATATTTGCCGGCGCCTCATTGCTCTATGCTTCCTTAGCCCTTTATTTCGGAATCTCCGATTTCATAGCTATCCGGCAGGAGATGAAATTCATAAAAACTCGACTCTGAAATCTGATAACCCCCATTATTGCAACATAAGGCAATAATGGGGGTTGTGGATTTTAGATTAGAAGTGGATGGTGCCTAAAGATTCAGGTCCATCAAATATCTTTTTCTACAGTGTAAGAGCCGGATCGATATTCCTTGGATTCTGTCTCGCCGGGCAATGTCACTTCGGCCGAAACCCCTTCCGGAATGGTGAAATCCCAGATCCATTTGTCGCCCTCATATCTCCAGCTGCTCTTTATCAATCCGGAGGCCGAAGGATATTCTGCATTCACAAATCCCAAACGGCGATCGGGAACAGGCTTCATCACTACCTTCTTGAAACCGGGAGCTGACGTGTCGGCCGAGATTCCCGCCATTGTCTCCCACATCCATTCACACACGCATCCATAGGCATAATGGTTGAAACTGTTCATCCCCTGCGGTCCCATTCCGCTATCCACCATATAGCTGTTCCAACGTTCCCAGATGGTGGTGGCTCCGTTGTCGATGGAATAAAGCCAACTCGGATTCTTACGCTGGAAAAGAAGCTCGTAGGCAATGTCGCTCATCCCATTTTCGGTGAGCGTGGGCATAAGGATGGATGTTCCCAAGAAGCCGGTCTGAAGGCAATTGTCATGCTCCACAAAATTGGCTCGCAGACGTGCAATCATATTCTCCTTAGCTTCGCCGCTCACAAGATTATTCTTCAGAGCGAATAGGGCAGGGGTCTGCATAGTGTTGAGAATTTCGGTGGTAAACCGACCATCCTTATCAAGGAATTTAGCCTGTATATATTCACGCGCATCATTAGCCATCGCCTCATATTTTGCGGCATCCCGATTGCGCCCTGTGGCAAGAGCCATATCGCGCATCATCTCCGCATCCATCAGCCAATAGCAGCCACTGAGATAATTCCAGTATTCATAAGTTTCGGGTCGTGTATGCCAATTCCCGTTCTCATCCACATAGTCCTTCCTTCCGCTGCAGCTTTCGAGAGGCTCATAGCTCAGCCAGTCGGCCCATTGGTAATTGCTGTTGTCGTCGGTCAAGGCATGATGATCGTATTTTGTGGAGTTGATAAGATTCATGAATTTCTCCATCGAATCCCAATTCTCATCCACAATCTTTGTATCGCCAAACTGCTTCCATACCACCCATGGCACTATCACTCCGGCATCAGCCCATCCCAGGCGCGTCATATCGGAGGGGAAAGCTCCATATTGTGCATCAGGAGCCACGCCGGGATAGCCGCCGGAAGCTTTCTGAGTGTCGCGCATATCGCGCATCCATTTATGGAAGAAATCGTGGGTATTGGCAAAATAGGTTCCGGTCTCGGCAAAGACTTGTGTGTCGGCTGTCCATCCAAGACGCTCATTTCGCTGCGGGCAATCGGTAGGCACCGACAGATAGTTGGATCGCATCCCCCAGAGAGTGTTGCTTATGAGCTGATTGATAAGAGGATTGCCGGTGGTGAGGGTGCCGGTCTCAAGATTTTCTGAGATAGAGGATACAGGCACTGATTTCAGAGATTTGATGTTGACTTCATCATCGGCTGTGATGGCGAGGTAGCGATAACCATAGAAAGTGGATTCCGGCATATATTCCACATATCCGTCATCATTGCCGAATGTATATTTCAGAAGCATACCTATATCGGGGATTCTGAGATTCAGACGGTGTACACTACCTTCTGGACCATCCATCCCTCGGTTTTTAGCGCCATTGCCGTCATTGAGAATTTCAGAGGGGAAGGCGTTGAGCCGTGTTCCTTCCTTGGCTTTGAAAAGAAAGGAGGGTACGGCTGCTGCGTTCTGCCCGAAGTCCACCACCAGTGTCTCGCCGGGGCGCAGGCAGATCTCTTCTCCGGGAGCAAATCGTTTGGTCACTACCACTTTCCCATATTCATCATCTGTCTGTCCTGTGATCCCATTCCATATATAAGTTTCCACGGGAGAGAGTGCAAGGTCCGGGCGACGATATACCTCGGCTCCCTCCGAAGGGAAGATCCCGCCTTTGAATTCTGTATTTATTTCCGGGGCAGAGAGTGTTGCCGACTGATGATCGCCGCGAACCAGACGAGCATCATACTCTTCTCCGTCGAAGATGGCGGCATGTGTCACGGGTCCGGCTATCCCGGCTTTCCATTCAGTGTCGTTGGTTCCGAAATATTCTTTAGTCCCATTCGTATAGGTTAGTTCGAGAACGCCACGGAAGGCCACTTTTTTACCTATCATTCCGTCATGTCCTCCGGGGGTGATGATCTTGTCAGCCCACCACCCGGGGGTGACTTGCACTGAGAACCGATTTTCGGCCCCTGATTTCGTTGAGATTGCGTCGGTGATGTCGTAGGTGAAGGATAGCTTGGTTTTGGAATGGTGGGTGAAACCGGGTTTGAGCACCTCTTCCCCTATCTCTTTCCCATTCACAAATAGACGATAGACTCCTAATCCGGTGGTCATCCATTTAGCGGATTTCACCTTCTTGTTGTTTTTAATTGAGGCCACGAACCAGGCGGCTCCATCGGCGGCTCTTTCGTTTGTGCCTGAGACGGCACCGGTCACGACAGGTGCGTTCACTACTGAGATCCATTCTGATCCTGTCCATAATGTGGAATCCAAAGCGCAGATTCTTTTGCCTGCATTAGAGGGGGCTGCATATCCGATATTTGCAGCCAATAATATTCCGGCAAAGAATGGGAATATTCTTTTCTTGTTGATCGACATTGTCTGATTTTTAAGGTTGTTTTAGGTTATAGTTTGTAGTAGCTTTCTTATGATGCCGCCGCATCATCATTATTAGATGTTGTTACAAAGGTAATAAAAATTACACAATTTTGAAAATAAAATTCCGCACCCCCACTTTGCACATTGCAAAGTGGGGGTGCGATAAAATTGGTGAGAGGTTTATGCCTTTCACATTCCAAATAAGCGTTTGATAATATCATCCGAGAGACCCATCTCTTTTGCTTGTTGCGCTTTTTCTTGGAGTGTTTCCGCTCTGCCTTCCGCTTTACCTTCCGCTCTGCCTTCCGCTTTACCCAATTTTATCCCCTCTTCCTTTGCATAGCGGAAGCCGGCAATGGTTTCATTCAGTTTATCCAAAGACTGGCTGTAAGCAATGGTTTCCGTATCCTTAAGATTGGTGCTCCTTGCTGCTTCGAATACTTCTGCGTATTTCCCTTCAATATAAGCTAATGACATAGTATCCATCTTATCCATATTTTTAATCAAAAACAACATTTCTTCCAATTCGGTTTTGCAATCCTCCCATTTCTCGGGCAGTTCCTTTAGAGAACATAGAAGGATATGGACCTTATCAGTTAAAGGCTCTTTTGTTTCGCGGTCAATTAACATTACATCCCTTATAAGTTTGGGCGAAAGGTGTGAAAAATTGAAATCTGTGATTGCTATCGCGAATACAGGATCCAATTCATAATCCCACCCACTTTTACCTTGCTCGCTAATCATTTTACATGCATAGAATACAATCCTTTCCTCAAAGGGAGGAGTATATATATTTTGCATCTCAAGGATGAAATGATGGTCGCGAGAGTCATTTTTATTATCGCCTTTCTTTTGAATGGCAGGAAAGAATGCTGAGTCCATTTTGCTGGATGGAGCAGTGCAATACACATCATATACGATTCTTTTCCCTTTAGGAGAAGACGGTAATTTTTCTTTATCGTGGAAGGTTACATCTTTGATAAAGAGTTTGCCATCAAAAAGGGCGTTGAGAAAACGAATAAGAATATGTTTATTCATTTCCGATCCGAAGACACGTTTGAATGTGAAATCGGCTTGCATATTCAGAAATTCCGATTGAATTTTAGCCATATCAATTATTTAGATTGCTAATTTATAAAAATTATTCTAATAATCCTATAGTTCTGAAAAAGTAATAGAAATATTTTGGAGTGTCAGTCGTTTTTTCGCTTTCATACTCAATTATGACGGATTTATACAAAGTGAATAGATGATTTTACCTTTATGTAGTTAATGGGATATCTGAGAGGGATAAGGGTATTTTAATTCTTGCAATATTTCAGTTTAAAAAGAGCTTTCATAGGCTTGCTTGACTGAAATATTGCATTTATAGGGTATCTATGGAGCCAAATTATTAATTTTGCGATGTAAGGAAGAAAACAAGGCTTTACAATAAGTGAAATGAAATAACTACCATAGAACGACTTTTACAAGAAAGGAATTAGATTAATTCGTAGTACGTAACAGCATGACACACTTTCACCGCTATCTTACATTTATTCTTGTAGCTGTGGGCGCCGTGATGGCAGCTCACGGCTATCCTGATTTAATATCGGTCTCTGATTTGCCGGAGATCGACGACGAGAAAATTACTAACAATTTCCTTAACTCAAATGAGAATGGCGCTCAACCTCTATACGAACTGGAAGCCTTCTTTTCTCCTTTGATCGGAAGCGACATCCTATGCTTTATGTATCGGGATTCGTTATTGAATAGTCTGAATGGCTATGACCAACTTGTAACGGCAAAGGATATAGCAGAAAAAATGATTGAGAATATTGAATATATCAATCATCCTGGGGTGCGCTATCTGCGTTTGAAAACAGCTGGCTTACGCCCGGCTTATGATTATCTTGCGCAATCTTATAGGGCGTTGGGATTCTCCAATAAATCGGATTTGGTCTTTGCTGTAATGGAAAGGAAGATGCGTGAAGATTTTGGCGTGGCATCGGAAGATTATCTGTTTTGGATTTTGAAATCAGCGCATATCATGACTTCAAAGGATGCCGGCTTCACCAAGGCTCTTGATTTGATGAATCCCGGAATTGAGGTGGTTTATTCTAATGATAGTCTGCCACAATCTCTTTCATTTGAATTTTTATTGGAATATGCCCGTAATAGCAATCATGCCGGACAAAATGAGCAAGCGTTGAAATATGCAGGTGAGGCTGTGTCGCGAGCCTCCGAACCCGAGCAGATTTATGATTCAAGCACTTTATATGCACAGCTATTAGGACAAGCAGGACGATTTGAAGAAGCGGATGAATATTTCCAAAGGGCTTCAAAAAACTGCTATGAACTTTCACAATTCCTTATGAATTCATATGCCTTCTCTTCGCTTCTTATACAGACCGGAAACTATCAGAAGGCATTTGATCTGCTTAATGAACTTGGACAACGATATCTCGACGATCCTTCGCTCTCTCCATTAGATAAGTTTTTATATTATGAGACCTTGGGAGTGGCATCCACTTATGTGGATCTTGCCATTTCTGATACTGCTTTCCAAGAGGCGGAGAAATATATCGATTATGTGTCGCGCGAACTCGTTTTAAAGCATATTCTCAACTCGCAGGTGTATCGGCATGCTGACAATTCTTTTGAGGTGATTTCCTCCCTTGATAGGGCAATCTTCATATATTCAATTTTTATGGAGGATAATCCGCGTATATTAGCTGAATTGCTTTATCTGAAGGGTTACTATTATAATCAGATAAACGATTATGAGAAGGCCTTGCGCTTTCTTAATGAGGCGTTGAAGCAGAGCATGAATTTAGGATACTCGGATCCCCTTCTTCAACGTATTAGCAGCGAGATTGCCGATTGTGCGAAGCATTTCCCGGAAAGTGGGATGCGAAGAGATGCTGTTGAGGTGCTTTTGCGCTTATCTTCTCATCTTCCGGATGATTCTTCCCAACGTTTGGCGGCAATTGCTGAGGCAATTGATTTTTATCTTGATATAGAGGATATAGAAAATGTGCGGAAATATTTGGGAATATATTTCAGCCATCGTCCGAATGGGGTCGACACCCGACACTTTGCGGTGAGACTGGCTCTAATTACAAAGGAGTATGACCAGGCCCGAAAACTCATAGAGAGTCTCGAGGAGGAGCCTCATAAGGAGAAGATGGAGATTGACCGTCTTTGGGAGGAATTTTACTCAAAACAGTCAATGCCGGAGGTGGTGGAATTTGCTCGAAAGAATTTCGAGAATTATAGAGAGAAGTTAGCCAAACGACTTCTTTTTATGAGTTCTGCCGAACGTCATAATGTGAGTGGGGAAGTGGCTGAACTGCGCGATAAGGCTGTGACTTTGGTTTCAAAAGTCCCGGAAATGGCGGAGGTTGCTTTGGATTATTCACTTCTTTTGAAGGGACTGCTATACACCACAGAATCTCAGGTGAATTTATATCTCAAGGGAGAATCATCCGCGCAAGCAGATCTTGACACATTGAAGAGATGGCGCACTCTCCTAAATAGAGCCGAATCTCAAGGGGATGCAGAGATCTGTGAAAATCTTCGCAATGGGATAGCTTCCCGAGAGCGATATATAATTAATGATTTTGTAGATTTCAATAAATTCAAGAATAGTCTTCTGAAAAGATCGTTGAGGGAGATAAAGCAAACGATTCCCGAAGATGCAGCTTATGTGGATCTGGTTGGAATCAGGGATGGGAAATATTATGTGGCCTTTGTGATTGATGGAAAAACAAAGGATGTGAGTTGTATTCCCATTGCCTCCAAACATAAGTTAAGAAGGATGCCCTATGGTGTATGGGTGGTGCTTGATTCCGTGGTAAAAGGGAAGAAGGATATATATTTCTCCACCGACGGAATCCTCTCATCGATTCCGCTTGAATTCTTGGTGGATGACGACCACAACCCTTATTCCGACCGATATAGATTGCATAGGGTGTTTCATTTGGCCGACATCCATAGCGGTGTGAAGATTGAAGGAAACGCTTTGGTAATAGGAGTGGCCGACCACAATTCTCCAATAGGGAAGGCTTCAACTATCAATAGAGGGTCTTGGACAGATATAGATAAGGTAGAGGATGAGGTGGGGATAATCACAGATAAATGGAATCCGAATCATTTGAGGATTCTTTTTAATGATGAGGCCCGCGAATCTGTGATGAAGCAACTTGATAAATCTAATGTAAATTTATTGCACATCTCCACTCATGGATTTTATCGTGATAAAGATTCTTTATTGGTGGCTGCGGTCTCTCCAAAACATATCGATCATAATGTGGCGATGCGTGCCCTTAATGTAGGGAAAGAATCCCTCTCCGGTCTTGTGCTCCGTCAAGGAAATCTTTCCTGGAAAAGCCCTGAGATTCTCGACGAGGAGGATGATTTGCTCACTGCCGAGGAGATTGAGATGCTTGAGTTCCCGAATCTTCAACTCACGGTCTTGTCGGCATGCGACACCGGACTTGGCACAACCGATGGCGAAGGGGTTTGGGGGCTGCAACGTGCTTTCCGCATTGCCGGAACTAAGAATCTTATCTGCACCCTCAGCGAGGTGAATGATTATTGGTCGGCGCAATTTATGGAACTTTTCTATGATCAGGCCGCAAAAGGGGAGTCGATTTATGATGCTTTCCATTATGCTCAGAAAACATTGAGGGAGGAGAACCCTGATAATCCCGAGATATGGGGATCCTTTGTGCTGATTGAATAGAGTCATAAATTGGGCGTGATTTGACAATATAAGCTTATCAAGATAGTTAATCATACAGACAGCGTAAATCAAATGGAAGAGACCTACGAAGAGATTGTAAGAAAATGGTATATGAAACTGCGTGGCAATTTCACCAATCTTCTCATGGATAAATATGGCAACACCAATATGCGTCTTGCCGATGCAGAAAATATCTATCAGGATATTTTTCTCGCCATCCAGCGCAACATCGATGAGGGACGCATAAAGGAGAATACGGATTGGCGGCGATATATCATCACCGTGGGGCTGAATATGGCGAGTAAGAAATACCGACATATCGTTAAGGCTGATTCTATTGATGAGAAAGATGCGGAAGAGGATGATAAACTCTCTTCAAGAGCCCATCGCGTTTCCAGTATTCTGAATCAGATGGCGGCCTCCGATGATGAAGATGCGCTCGCAAAAGATCCCGAGGCAATCGCGGTCTTGGGCGATGAGCTTACCCATACCCCCGAACCATGTGCCTCGATAATCCGGATGTCGTATTATGCCGATATGACAGATTTGGAGATCGCGGAGGAGTTGGAACCCTATTGTAGCAATGGGAAGGAGCCAAGATCAAACGCAAAGGCTGTGAAAGCGCGGAGATGGCTCTGCATGCAGGACCTTGTCTATCGCGTGAAGTTCGCCTTATATAATGCCGGGATTATTGATGAAAAACCGATAAAGAAGAAACGGAATGGAAAATAATATAGAACTGTTCGACGGATATATCGACGAAACTCTTTCGCCTCAGGATAAGGAGGCTTTTGAGCAGCGTCTGAAAGATGATAAAGAATTTGCTCAGGAATTCCGGGTCTATCTTTTCGTGCTTGATGGAATCTATAAGGAGGCCGAACAGGAGAACCTTGATTTTGGAATTGCGATGAAGAGGATTGGCAAGGAGGATTTGAAGAGAATCCTTCAGAGGGGGAAGAAGAAAAGATTCTCTTTCCGGAATCTTCTGTGGGCAGGGTCGGTGGCTGCTATGTTCATAATCGGCATATTCACTGTCTTTACTGTGCGGAAAGCCGGGATGAACCGTGTGGATGATGTTATAGCCGACTATAACTACATTCCGTCGTTAGATCGTGGAGGAGAATCGATTGACGAACCGATCCTATATTGTGATGCTTCCGATAAGGAGATTTCTGACGCTTATATCTCCCATCTTGAAAAGGCGTATAGGGAGGTTCCTGCTGATGAAGTTCAAGAGGGAGAAGAGGCAGGAATGCGTCTTGCAATGGCCTATCTGAAAAATCACGACCGCAAGAAGGCAAAAGCCTTGCTTGAAGAACTATGTGAGAGATATTCCGACGACCCGATGTTCGTGGGGCAGTGTCGCAGAATACTTAATCAGTTGAAATAATATGAGAGGCGGAATAATGTGGCGTAGAAGCTTCATTCTATCCCTGATGCTTATAGCATTCTCTTTCCTATCCTCCGCTGAGAGTCGTGCGCTTTTGGTGGGGATAGGGAAATACGATCGTGTGAAGACGGGCTGGACTCAGATTCATGGAGACAACGATGTGGAGTTGTTGCGGCAGGCTCTTGCAAAAAAGGGATTCAACGATATCTGCACCCTCACCAATCAGGGAGCCACTAAAGCAAGAATTGTAAAAGAACTGCAAGATCTTGCCTCCCGTTCCGAGCCGGGAGACAAGGTTTATTTTCATTTCTCAGGTCATGGGCAGCCGATTCGGGATGATAACCACGATGAGCAGAGCGTGAGGAAGGATAAGAAGTATGATGAGGCAATTATCCCTTATGATGCCTGTAGGGATCGTCGCAAGATGAATGGCACATATATAGGGCAGTATCATCTTGTAGATGATGAACTTGCTCCTCTCCTTGATGCCATAAAACGGAAGATAGGAGGGAGGGGGGAATTATTTGTGGCTGTAGATGCATGTTACAGCAAGGGGATTCAGAAAGATGAGATTACCGACATAGATCCGGAGCTGCTTAAGTATATACGTGGTACTGATATCGCCTTCACTCCGCCGGGAAGGAAATCATTTGTGGCAGGAATCCCGGCTCCGAAGGAATATACTCGCGGCGCAAGGATGATTGTAGTGACGGCCTGTCAGGAGAATGAGCGTAATTTTGAATATAAGGCTCCGAATGGGAAGATGTATGGTGCATTGTCGTATTACATCTATATTCTTTTGAAGAAAGATTCGGATTTCGGGAGGTGGAAAGATTGCTTTGAGAAAGGGGATTATAACGGGAAAGGTATTTTCCAAAGCTATCAGCATCCATCAGTGGTGGTGATTCCCTAAATTTCTATTGACATATATCGATTAATTATTCGTAGCTACTTATTTACCTTTCTTTTCCTAATGGGATATAAGGATAAGTAAAAAGATAAAACAATGGAATCACTAAAACTTAATTTTGAAGCCAATATACTTGGCAAGAGAACTCGGATTGTAGTGGAGGTGCCTTATCAGAAAGGTTTAGTAGCCACAAGTGAATTTTGCCCCACATCCTTTCTTTCAGGACCGGTGGATCTGATGGCCGCCATAAGGGGGGAAACCCTCGATGATTTTATGGGTGATTGCCGCAGTCAGCTCGTAGCTATGGAGCGGATCACAGAAACCGATCAGCCTTTGGATATTCATATAGGAGGGTTGATGGCCACAGTGATGGACAGGCTAAGCAGGAGGGGAAGCATATCTTTCAGCGAACTTCTCACATGTGTGGATTGCTTCTCGCTTCTCCTCAAGGGAGCAGGATTTGACCATCAGGAGATCCGTGAGATATATCCGAAGGTGGTTGGCACTATAGTGGAGTTATATCCGGATAATATTATTGGTGTGCCTGTCGATATGGCAGTTTGACAGGAAAGCGAAATGGAAAACTAATTGGGTCCTTTTAGTGTTTTAAAGAAAAACTTTTAAATAAATTACTATGAGACGCATGTTCACCATAATAGCTTCGGTAGCCGTGGCTTTCGTAGCTTCCACCGCATCAGCGGATACACACCTTTGGCTCACCACTGAAGGAGCCGGCATTGAAATGTCTTCACACGACGGACACCATGCGCCGCCGCCCCCTCCGCGCCATTCTCATCATCGTCATCACGTGCATCACGGTCATGGATACTGCAAGATATGCAAGAAGCACTATAAAGAGGCAAAGAAGGCTGCAAAGAAGCATTATAAGATGGTGAAGAAAAATCATAAAAAGCATCATAAACATCATAGATAATTCATAATCCTTTATATCGGATGCATATTCAGGGATGATTAGTGTATGCGGTCGATGGAGCAGGTGAATCGGCAGTCGGGGTAGTTTTCGCATCCTACAAATTCACCCTTTTCTCCTCGCTTCACAACCAATCGTCCGCCGCATCTTGGGCAATTCCCCTGCCTGATCTCTCGCGCTATGTTGCGTGAGGTCTCTTTGGCATATTCCCGATGTCCGCGTTTTTCGCTTTTCTGTGAGAGCGCGGCATCTTCAATCTTTTCCGCTATTCCGGCGAGCATATCGCGCGGGATAGCGGGTTTTCGTCTTTTCAATTCCTCTGTCAATTCCTCTAATGGAACCACAATTTGACGTTCATCCAATCTTACCTCTCTTCTCCAGGGACACCACCAATGACGCTCCTTGCGCTCGGATGGAGTGAATGTGCGTTTTATATGCTTGTCAGGGAGCAGAGTCCGCTTTATAATAATATCCTCGGCTCTCAGATCTAATCTCCAGGCCTCTGTGAAGACCACCACCGAGATTAGCAAGTTGGCGTCAACGTCCGAAAGCAGGCGTCGCAGAACACGGATATGGGAGGCATTTTGCAATAGCGGATTATAAAGCTGGCGAGATTGAGAGGCGAGATATTGAGTCCAATATTGAGAATGTTCGCTCCCTGCAATCCGTCCGGCATGGCTCTTGGTCTCAACCACGAAAATCCCTTTGGTAGAGACAACGATATGGTCGATCTGCGACGTGCGCCCTTGGGCAGCAGGGAGCAGCAAGTCGTTGAGCACGATGAAGTCGCGTTTCTTCAAGGATTTCAATTCCTTGGATACAATCTTCTCCCCTTTCCTCCCTTTGCGGGCAGCTCGGCCACGACGCCACCAAAGCACAGCGATCAGGATTAGAAGTGCGATTATAAGCCCAATTAGTATGCCAAATATCAAAAGCCAGTTCATTATCTCTTTAAATACATGTTATTGCTTAATAGTGAAGAGTTATTTATACTCAACTTTTATGTGCTAATCTGTTATATGCTAATCCGACGTTCTTAGCGCTGGATAAGTTTGCCATTCTGTACAATCAGTCGTCGCGCTCCGGCAAGATTCTGAGATAGAAGATCCTTGTCGATTTCATGCACTTTCAAAGCGGCCGATGTCGGGTATCGGTTGAAGAATGGGTTGTCGTGCAGGAAGAGATCCACTCCGGCAATCTCTGCAACTGCGCTGACCTTGCCATGGTAATCAAGTATCTTGGGCACCACTCGCGGAAGCACCTTCACGCCATGTTTCCCATTCCGGAATCTCACGGCGGCGATGACATGCCATTGGGCTTTGCTCTCCACTGTCTGCTTATGCTCTTCGGGTGTAGATCTCCGGCTGATGGTGATATTGCGCCCGTAAGTGCGGTTGATGCTGTGCATCATAGCCTTGAATAGTTCGCCATGAGGAGAGGAGTCGGTCAATTCGTTATACATTATGAAGTAATGGATCATCTCGTGGATTATCACATCCTCCAAGTCGCGCTCAGGGATATCATGGCGCAGGCTCACGCGGAGTTCGAAATCGAAATGCTCCTTGCGCCCGTCGGGGAGGGTGCGTACTTTCGCAACACACATTCCAAGGAAGGTGACGGCATCCGACATCCTCACGGGAAGTTTGGGGAGTCGTCCGCCGAACATCTGGCGGTTGAATTCATCGAATTTCTTTTCTACATATTTGATGGTAGCTTTCATAAGATGGCTAAGTTAGGCTCCATCCACTAAAATATGTTAAAATGCCAGGGCGGCTATTTTTGAGCTAAAATATTCTTTTTCAGAAGGAGCAACCTTTGCGTTGCGACTGATGAAAAAGAATATTTGAGCCA
>JAAVGM010000039.1 GCA_014800245.1 Bacteroidales bacterium
TCCTCCAAATTAATAAAATTGTGACAAAGAGCACACAGGAGGGGACGGGAATCAAGGCGCCAGCCTTGATTTTTTATCCTGCCGGTGTAAAAATCTCGCGATTTTTATTTAAATTTGCAATATTGACTTTCAAGCCTGTCTTAGTCAAGAGGATGTCCACGACCCCACTTGCGACAATTCCACCGGCAGCGACACACAATTGACTCAACAGAAGAAGCCAGACCAAATTGACATCCCTGCCTGCAATACCATCATCAACCGTTTTTTGCAAAAGCACGGGCACAACGAAATCCGCCCCCATTATCAGAAAGGTGGTGAGCAACGTCAATATAAAACTCTTCCTATGAAGTTTGAAAAACTGAAATAAATATTTAAAAAAATTCCTGAATATATTTTCACTCTGGAATTGCTGACCTAAAAACCCCTCCTTAGGTTCGGCAACAATTGCAATACCCTTCCCTTCTCCATCAGCAACCCAATATTTTATAAATTCATCTTCTTCATATTTAATCTTTCCTTGAGCCGGATCCGCAATATAGAAGATTCGTTTCTTGCAGTCAATCTTATGAAGCACCACAAAATGATTCTGCTGCCAATGAAGGATTGCCGGAAGAGGCATCTTGTAGCAATAGTCAGGTTCTATTTTAACTGCGATTGACTCCATTGACAACAACCCCAGAGTAGTCATGATATCGCGAACCGACATGCCCAACCGATTCAAATCGATTATACTCTTTAAATACGATAGAGGCACATCCACACCATAATGCTTTGTAATCATCCGAATGCAGGTAAGCCCGCAGTCGGATGATTCCAATTGTCGATAACATCTAAAATGTTGATGCAAGATATTTTTACTTAGTAGCTGCATAACGACTTGACTCTATTTCCGAGGGATCAGTTACATCGATTGTCCTATCAACCTGCTTCCCATATCCGAAGGTATAGGTTAATTCAAGAGTGACGCCCCTGCCGGGAGCCGAGTTTTTCTATTAGTTTGACATTATGCTTGATTCCACCGAAGAGGGATCACTGAAACTAATGCTTTTATTCATCTTCTTGCCATACCCTATTGTGTAGGTCAGTTCCAGAGTAAGCTTGCGTCCCGTAGTCGCCTCATTGGAAACCACCGAATAGACATTATAGTCTGCCACCTCACTTGTCTTGAATTTACGATGAAAAACATTATCTACCGTGCATCTTATAAACACATCATTGAATGAATAACTTACACCCAATGAAAATTGGTCTTTCTGACGGTAAACAGTATTTCCTGCAGGACTCAGCTTTTTGTCGCTCCCCTGATAGAAAGCGGAAAACCTTAAGTTTTTCAGAATATAGCTCGCATTGGCAGTGAAGGAGAAATCATCCAAGGTGCGGCTGTAGCTGCCTCTTGCCTTAAAAAAGCTGTATTTCGGAGAGACTCCCACCGAGAGATTCCTGTCGAGTAGATGAAACCTCAGTCCTACCATCGCATCTATCCTATCCGACGGAGAAGCATTGTCCTCTGTCCGGATTATGCCCCCCATCTCCTTGGGAGCCGCCTCATAGATACTGTAGGGCGTGTGGAACTGCCGTTCGTAGCTCACTCCTCCGCTTGCCGACATCCATTCCGTCGGCAAATAATTTACAGAGAAGTCACCCATATAGGTGATCTGCGGTTTCAGCAGAGGGTTGCCCGTCACCCATAGGAGGTCTGAACTCTGGATGAGCACCGGATTTGTCGAACTTGATTTCGCGGGGAGCATCCACGTCCGCATCCCAAGGCGCATTCCAAGTTTCCGGTTCGGATTCCAGGAGGCCTCAAGGCTGGCGGTGGGGTTGAGATAGTACATATCTGTTCCTCCTATCCTGTAGGTGGATTCCATCAGGCCTACCATTCCAACAATGTTCATATAGACCGATGGATACAAGAAAGCGGATAGCTGGGCTGAGTATTCTGATCGCGACTGGCTGTTCTTATCATTTGCTGTCCCGTCGTAGATGGAAGTAAACCAGTTGAAAGATCCATTTCCCATCAGCTGCATTATGAATTGATTGCTGAAATAATAGTTGAAATAGATATTGGCTGTCAGAATATTGACCTTCTCATCAACGGAATTGCTTATCGTTGGAATTTCTCCGAATCTGCTCCATGAATCGTTGCTGTTATGGCTGAATGAATATCCCCATGATCCCCCCATTGTGAACTTGTCGGGAAGGACAAAATAGTTGTAGAGTCCGGATACCTGGGGGGAAACAGACCGCAGACTGGAAAAGGACCGGAAACTGTCAGAACCGAATAGATTCTCCGACCATTCCTCTGTGCTGTTCAGGTAGCTTCCAGGATTCTTTCTCCATACAAACCCCAATGTGTGGAGAGCCCTGAATTTCTGAGTCTGGTAAAGGGAACTGAGCACAAGGTTGCACATTCTGGATCTGTTTGTTTGTTCCTGCTCGGATGTGCGCTTTATCTCATCATATTCCTTTCCTCCATAGAAAATATTACGGTAAGACGTAATTACGGAGGAAGTCGCAGGTCGGTCGTTGTTATAGTTATATTCAAACAAAGCGCCGTATGACATCTTCTTATAAACCAGCTTGGAGCCAACCCGATATTTTCCATTATCGGGTATCCTCTGCAGGACATTCGCTTTTGTCACCCCTCCGACCTCATACTCAGTGACCACAAAGTTGACTACGTTCCTGTATCCGGCGTATTCTCCCCCTGAAGGATTGACCATATATTCAACCTTCTTTGCAAGTTTGGGCCAGAATGTGGCAAGGTCGCTCTGTGAAGCAAGCTTCCCATTGATAAAAATCGTCACCGGCTCTCCTGTGGTGGTGATGATATTTTCACCGTCTCCTCTAAGAAAAGGAAGGTTCATCACATCAATCAGTGAACCGGGACTGTTGGAAAGTTTCTTCTCCTGCTTTGATGGTATGAAATTATACACTCCCCCTTCAATCCAGGCTCTTTCACTTTTGACAAGAAGCTCCTGAAGATCGGTCGCAGGGATTGAATCATCAGCCTTTGCAGACCGACAGAAAAACAGTAGAAGTGAGATAATGATTATAAAGTAGAGTTTATTCATTTCGTCAAAGAATTTGTTTATTTTGAGATTTGTCAGTTTAGAAAGATTGATACAATAGCCGTGCCAAAAGTAATATTTAATTAAATATCAAAGATATAGTAAACATCGCAGTGTCCAAAAACGGACAGATTCGAATATTATGTCCGCAAAAAGTGTATTACGACCGAATTCAATCCTATTCACCCGTATAAAATTAGGAGCGCGTCAATAATCGACACGCTCCTAATCTTATACCGAAAGTGCAAGCTGATTCCTAACAAGATTCCAATACTCCCCGTTGAGGCTCACCAATTCATCATGAGTGCCAACCTCTGCTATGTGCCCATCCTTTATGAACACTATCTTGTCAGCGTTCTGAACCGTGCTAAGACGATGGGCAGCGATAATAATTGTTTTCCCTTCTCCATACCGGTTCAGATTTTGAACAATCATCCTTTCAGTGTTGGCATCAAGGGAGGATGTTGCCTCATCCATGATTAGGATATCAGGATTCTTGTACAGGGCCCTGGCAATCATCAAGCGCTGCTTCTGACCACCGCTCACCTCAATCCCTGCCACCCCTATCTTGGTATGGACCCCCATGGGAAGGGTCTCTATAAACGATTTCAGGCCTACTGTTTCCAGTATTTCAAGAGTCTTTTTCACATCCGGCTCATCCGATGAGAAGGCTATATTCTCCAGAATGGTTCCGGAAAATATCCTTGTCTCCTGCATCACCACCCCGCAATGGCTGAGCCAGTCGGCATTGTCCATATCACAGACATCATGGCCGCTCAGGAGCAGTTTCCCTTTCTGAGGGATGTAGAATCCTAAGATAAGCTTTATCAAAGTTGATTTCCCGCATCCGCTCTCGCCAACGAAAGCGGTAACCTTTCCCGGCTCTACGGTCAGACTTACATCCTTGAGCACAAACGGGGAATGCGTGCCGGCATATTTGAACCATACCCTTCTTAATTCTATCTCTCCTCCGCTGAATTTCCGATTGCCACGTTGTTCGCTATTAAACTCCACCACCTCCTCAATGCGTTGATAAGAGAGGAGGGCATTCTGTAAAGTGGAGAATGAATCGGCCAATTTTGAGAAAGGTTGTGAGAGACGCCCCGTAATGTAACCAAGGGTCATGAGAGTTCCAAGCGTAAGGTCGCCATAAATCACCATTCCAGCAGCAATTCCAGTGATAGAGAGATCTTTTATACGTGAAATTATGCTGTGGCCTCCACCCTGAATCTTGTTCAGCCATGCAGATTTAAGAGAAGTTTTGTTCAATTCATGTTGAGTTTCATTCCATTTCCTTATCCTTGATGTCTCCGCATTATTTACCTTGAGATCGGCCATGCCGTTGGTAAGCTCGTAAGCATTATTTTGGTTGATGGATGAAAGGTTGAAAAATGCATAATCAAGAACTCTTCTACGGTTCAAGAAGACAGCATTCCAGGCCAGTTCAATCAGCGACATCCCTATGAAGAAAAAGAAAATCAACCGGCTATAATAGAAAAGCAGAGAGGAGAAGACCACCATGGATAAGACCACCAATAAAAAGGAACCTGGGAAATCCATTAGAAAGTCCTTGATTCTATGCTGATCCTGCATTTTCTGAATAAAATCTGAACTAACCTTTCTATCGAAGAAAGATAATGGAAATTTAGCCAACTTGTCGAGAAAGCCTCTCACCATAGCCAAATTTACTTTCAAGCCTGTCTTAGTGAGGAGGATTTCAACCACCCCACTCGCTACAAGCCCTCCTATCGCGACCGATAGCTGACCTAAGAGAAGCAGCCAAACCAGATTAATATCCTTGCTACTTATTCCTTCATCCACAGTCTTCTGTAAGAGAATCGGCACAATGAAGTCAGCACCCATAATAAACAGGGTGATAAGAACTGTAACTATGAAACTGCTCTTATGAAGTTTTATGAAATTGAAGATATAGCTAAAAAACTTCTTGAAAATATTGCTTTTTGGAAATTTCTGACTCAGGAAGCCCTCCTTAGGTTCTGCAACAATAGCAATCCCCTCCCCTTTACCCTTTACAGCCCAGTATTTTTTAAAATCCTCTTCACCATAAACGATTTTACCTTGCGCCGGGTCGGCCACATAAAATCTCTTTTTCTTTGCATTAATCTTATAAAGCACCACAAAATGATTCTGCTGCCAATGTAAAATTGCAGGCAGAGGCATGCGGTAACAATACTCAGGTGCAATCTTCACGGCCATAGACTCAACATTCATACTTCCCAAAGCTGTCATAATATCGCACACCGACATTCCCAACCGGTTGAGGTCGGTGATTTCTTTCAAGTGAGAAAGAGGCACTTCAATGCCGAAATACTTTGAAATCATTCGGATGCAGGTCAGTCCGCAATCGGATGATTCAAGCTGTCGATAGCATTTGAAACGATTGAGCATAGCAGATAATCTATTTGGTAGAATTTCGAAGACGACTCGACTCCACTTCATAAGGTAAGGACATATCCATATCTCGTTCCATCTCCTTCCCATATCCGAAAGTGTAGGTGAGCGATAGTGTAACACCGCGTCCGGGGGAAGAGCAATTAAAACGAGAGCTGTACACATCCGAATAAGTTTCCTGCCATGTCTTGAATCGTGAATGAAATAGATTGTCAATATCGACTTTGATATTAAGATCTTTAAAACTGTAGATTACTCCCAAAGAAAACTGGTCAGCCTGTCCTGTTATCCCATTGCCGGCATAGTCCAAGACCTTGTTCTTGCTTTGATATAGGGCCACCAAGTAAAAGTTGCCGATCAGATAACTGACTTGTGCCTTTAGGGCACAATCTGTCAAAGATCTATCGAAAGTGCCTCTGGTCTTGAAATGGCGGAGGATAGGCTGAGCTGAAATGTTCATTTTCCTGTTCATAAGATAGAATGATATGCTAAGATTGGCATTTATATCATCGGCCGGGGAAGAATTGAGATTAGTGCGGATCACTCCGCCCATCTCTTGAGGGGCAGCTTCATATGTGTAGCAAAGGTAGTTATAGAAACGTTTGTATGAAATGCGTGAGCTTAGGGAGAGCCATCTCCAAGGAAAGAAAGAAAGTGAATAGGCACCATACAGGTCAATCTGAGGTTTCAGTAGAGGATTGCCCGATAGCCAGAGGAGATCACTGCTCCGTAGGATTATAGGATTTGTTTCCCCGGCGGTCGCCGGAGAAACCTCAGTGTTGAAGAAAAGATTCATAGAAAGTATCCTCGTCGGATTCCAACTTCCATTAAAATCTATTGAAGGCTGGAGATATCTTTTTTTGGTATTGGCAAACTTGTAGGCAGATTGAACAATGCCTGGTGCGAGCGTGAATTTTAACACTTTTGAAGGATACCAGTATGCTGAAAATTTAGCTGAAGTTTCTTCTCTGAACTGATTTCTTTTTTCCACCAAGCTTCCGGAATAGGAAGATTGGAACCATTTATAGTTTGAGGATGCGCTTATCTGAAAAGCCACTTTACGAGAAGGGTAATAGTTCAGGTATATCATTCCCGAAAAAGTGTCCACATCTTCGGTCATACCGTTTTCAATCCTTTGATTATTACCGAATTGAGTCCATTCATAGGCATTATTATGGCTATGTGCAAAATCCCACTGGATTCCGAGAGCCCATTTATCGGAAAAATCAAAGAAATAATTCCCCTCCAGCTGAGGCGATAGATCTTTTGATTTCCCGAACGATGAGAAAGAGTCAGAATCAAAGATATTCTCTGACCATGTTCCTGCCCCGATCGCCGAAGTTCCGGGATTTTGATTCCAAAGCAGTCCGAAGGTATGCGTGGCAATGAAGTTATTTGTAGAATATCTTGCATTCAAGACAAGGTTCATTTTCCCGTACTTTTCTTCCTGCTCTCGGGAGGACGTATAACTAATCTCCTCATGTTTTATGCCGTTATAGAATATGTCATTATAAATCTCCTTCTCATAAATCTTATCCGGCGATTTCCGACTATAAACATAATCTAGAAGCAGCCCATACGACATCTTTTTATAATTCAGCTTGGATGTCAGTCGGTACAAGCCGTTTAAAGGCCATGACTGACGGCCATATATGCGCGATACCCCGCCCACCTCATAGTCGGCAACAACAAAGTTTAATACATGCCCAATGCCTGTGTATTGGCCTCCTGTCGGATTGATCATATATTCCACCTTTTTCACATGTTTGGGCCAGAAGGTTGAAAGGTCAGTAGGATTTGCAGGCTGCCCGTTAATGAAAACCGTCACCGGTTCATCCGCTATTGTGCTTATTTTATCACCCTCTCCTTTGAGCATTGGGATCTTCATAATGTCTATCAGACTTCCGACACTGGAGGCCAGCTGTTTCTCCTTTTTAGAAGGGATGGCATTATATATACCGTTATCATACCATTCTCGTTCGCTTTTCACCACAATTTCCTGAAGCTCTGTGGCGGGGATGGAGTCGTCGGCACATATTCCTTGCGGAAAGACCAACATTAATAAGAGATATAATGGAATCTTATACTTTTTCATAGTTATGGTTAGTTACGCTTGATCTTTTTTTGTTATTGCCCAATTGAGCAAATTAATGACCATATTATCTTTATCTCTTTCACCGTAACCTAATATGCATCCTTCATAGTCACGTCTTTCATAAGATTTCTGTATGCATCCACCTCCGCATAATGGGGCAATTCGGCAACTCCGACACACTTTACGGAAGAACTTTGAACCCTCTCTCAATTGTAGAAACTTAGAATCATATTCAATTTCTCCTGATTCCTTTAATTTCCCAACTCTATTATCAGAAGTAAAATCTCTCGCCGTACATTTAAATATATCGCCATTGTAATTTACCAGAATATAGTTTGTTTTATCTGCATAACATGGAAAGCGTACATCATGTAATAAGAAATTACCATGTACAGTTGCTCCTTTTTCTAAAAAAAACTCTCTGATACTTGTCATTATTTTTTCTGTATCGTCGGGATTATTATTCCTTTGCTGCCACACTCTTTGGAAATCAAAGCTTATAAATCCATTATACTCTTTAATAATATCTTTAAGCGAGAAGTATATATTCTTTACAGTTAGAATATTTTGCTCAGTGTAGTTAATTCTTACGATGACAGGAAGATGGTGGCGTACAAGTTGACGGATGTTTTCAACAATCTTATCATAACTACTCATACCCCCTTTAAGGAAACGTGTCTTGTCATGTGCTTCTTTTCCACCGTCTAATGTGATTTGAAAGCTACATGGAAATGATGATAACCACGCAATCATTTCTTTATTAAGATAATAACCATTTGTAGTAAATCCTATGTTGAAACTTTTATTATATTTCTTACATTGATTTGCTACATGGGAGATAATTTCCTTAACTATTTCTTTAAAATAGAGAAGAGGTTCGCCACCAAAGAATCCGACATTGATGGATTTAATTGAGGAATTGCTTATAATTCTGTGAATTAGATTCCTAACTCCAGATACTACATTCTCTCTCATTTTTGAATTTTTTATATGATTCTCGTAACAATACCAGCAATTAAAATTGCAATCTAATGTAGGATTAATATGCAGTATGAAATTATCATTATTGTTCATTCCTTCACGTATTCGGTTCTCTAATTCTTTAGTTTCATTGTTTGTCTCATCAATCAATATACCGGTTTGGAATAAACGAAGTCTAAGAGTTTTATCTATATTTGACATACTTTCCAGTTCTTCCCATGTTTCTATTCTGTTATTCTTTATAACGACAGACTGACCACTAAAAGAATTAAAAATAACTGTATGTACGTTATTAACTATTAGTTTAGTATTGTAGTTACTGAGTTTGAATTTCATAAATAAAAATTTTAAATAAAACAAGGGGAGATCTATAAAGATAATTTATCTCCCCTTATTTAGTTACTGGTGACGATACCTTATCAGCAATTTTGTACATTTGTTGGTCCGGGTTGAATATCTTTATCCTTACATCCTCCTGAATTAGTGGAAGCTCCACAATACCCGGAAACATTGATACAGCCTTTTTGATTTTGTGAATCATAGCAGTCAATCCCCCCATTTTCGCAAGCTGATTTATTTGTCATTACCCCACCATATATATCGAGATAATTGGATAGGATCAGTGTTTGTCCTGCTTCAAGTGTACTTTCTGCTGGAAGGGAGTCAATGAATGCAGCGATTCTACTGAGTTTTTTTTCCATATGAATTTATTTAAAGTGTTAATATTGAATTTTGCCGCTATCAACTATATAATCCTGCACGTGTAAAATTAATCAAATAATTCATAGATGCAAAATATTTCTGATTTTTCTGATTTTTATTCGATTACCCCTGTGGCTTCCCAACCGTCACCTTCGATGACGATGGTGTGAAGGTCAGAGTCAGTAACGGAAAGGACCGCATTGATGCAGGGGGAATAATCCTCCAGAACTTCTGAGGCGTCATATACATACACCTCAGCCTCAAGATCGGTTGCACATGAGACCTCTATGGTCATCGTGTCCGAGTCATACACCACCTCGATAGGGAGGTTCATAGGAGCACGATGCTTGACCGGCTGTTCAGTTTGGGTGTTATTGCCCTTATATCCCTTGATAGGGACTGTTGTTTTCTCTGCGGCGGCTGATAGGCATACCCACATCATCAGCGATGCCATAACAAACTTTTTATTCATAGTAATCAGGTGTTGATACATTGCAAAATTAGCAAACAATACACCTACCACCAAATAAAAAGTTTAACAATATAAAAATTAAGTATCTTGTAATAAAATAGTTACAAACAAATTAATTTGAAAAGTTTAACGTGCAATAAAAAAGTTTAATCAGGGTAGGACATTTTCTATTCTTCTGCCTCCATTTCATTCTTTATGAACAAAGCAAGGTTGGTGTCATTCTTGCTCAGTCCTAATTTCATACGGATTCCACTGGTTATATTGTAATGGCTCCTGGTCTGGAGATAGTCGCCGATCTCTTTGCCGCGCAGACCCATGGCGTACAGGCACACATAGTCAATTTCAATTTCAGACAAATCTTTCTCTTCAAGCAGATTCAAAAAACGTGGATAAAGAGTTGCATAGTGATCACGCAGCTGTTTTAAAAAGGATACACTGTCATGATCTACAGTTTTCACAAGCTCATCATACTCTACCTGATATTTCGCGTTGGAAGCAATGTGTGATGCAAGGAGTCCATAGACAATATGTGTCTCCCTGATGAGAATTTTCCTTAGGCCATCAATCCTCTTCTTCAGCTCATCAATTCTCTGATTTTTTTCTGTCAACAAACTCGATAGCGCCCTGCATTCAGATCTAATGTTTTCAACTGTCTCCCTTGTTTTGACAAGCTCATCCCTCATACCCTCGGTATATTCCATCATATTACAGTGAGCTGCCCTCGCACTGTGCAGCATCTGGCTAAGGGAATCATAGTCTTTCTTCAGGTCATTGTACCTTTTGCTGATGCGTGTGTTCTTTTTATCAAGTATGGTTGAATTAAATCTATGTGTAAAGTTTTCCTTCTCCGTTTTCAAAACTTTTATCTTCGTTTCCCTTAAAAACAGGTAAAGCCCCATTGAGAGGATTATCAGGATCAGGATGACGACCACGGCCCACCATACCTCCCTTTCTTTGCCTTCAGCTCTATTTTTTTCTTCGCTTAGAGTTTTCTCAAGTTCATACTTGTTTTCCACAGTCAACCGGTCATCGGATTGCCAGCTGCTCAACACTGAATCGGATGCAGCTATGCCATCCCTTAATGATGAGAGGGCCTCCTCATAATATCCGTTAGCCTCCATTACATCTGATTTTATGGAAAGATATTTTACCCTGTTTTTATTGTATCCGTTTGGGACAGCCTGGAAGCATTCCAATGCCTTTTTCTTGTTTCCTGCCCGGACATAAGCTAACGCCATATCAAGGAGAATACCGTCGTTTTGCCTGTCATTCTGTATTGTGTCAAGAATGGCATTGATCTCTTTAGGAGCCAAGAAATTCCGGGCATAAATGATTTTGCAATGTAGGGTCATAGAGCTGGCAGAATAAAGAGTATCAGGAAGCGTTCCAATAATGGTCAGAATGCTGTCTGCATGTTGCCTGTCTTGAATGTTTATATATATTTCAAGAGCCTGGACTAAATTATCTGCCCTTAAATCGTCCCTCTCAATAGCTTCATAGATGGCAGCCCCGTCAAGGTATTCTGAAACCGATGAAAGGAATTTATTCTGATTGTAATATATGTATCCTTTTGAGGTATATGCACGTGCAAGAACAATGCTGTCGGTAATGAAGTCCCGTAATTCAGTAGCCTTGAAATAACATTTCATTGCATTCTCCACCTCATTCCTATTTTCAAATATCCTTCCTTGATAATACAGCGTGCGGAGCTTTTCATCCTGAGATCCTTTTTCAAGATAATAGTCTATGGCTGGTTGGAGGATATCGAAGGTGGTGGCGTCAATATAGTTTTTGTCAAGGGCCATTGATTTGAGGAGCGCATAACGAGCCCTGTCTTTTTGCGAGGATAGGGCGCCCAGGGAGATGGAATCAAGGATGGCCATGGCGGAATCAGGAGCAGATTCCATCAGAGATTCTGCCCTGTCCATACGTACATTCTCCTTCGGACTGCTGAAACATCCGGTAATAAATATGGCAGAAACACAACAGAGTAGTGTGCAGAGGGGTGTCGCAAATATTTGCTTTATATTCATATCAGGTCTTTGCTCGTTTGAATTATGGTGCAAAGATAATTAAAACTTTTTGATTATCCTTTTAATTCCCTAATTCTCCAATGATATGGGCAGCACTCTCTTACAGAGTTACACAAAGGCAGAGAGTTTTTTCAGTTTTTAAGTCGGGTTCAATACAACAGAGGGGAATGCTCCGCATTGAGATCTCGGAGCTGGGATAGGTAATTTTATGGTGTGGATGAGAAAGGGTCCGTAGGCGGGATTGCCTTACGGCCTGATAACGCAGGATGAGAGCAGATGGTACGGGGATTTTATATTAATCGTTTAGAGCAGATAGTTCTGACCTACGGTCAGCGGGGATGAGGGCAGACACATACGAGTGGAAGATTCTGCCGAGATCTGCGGAGACCGAGAGGTCTCATCTCCAATTATCCAAAATAAAAATCTTAATCGCACTAAGAAAAAATCCCCGTTCCATCTGCTCTCATCCAGCGTATTAAAAAGCGAAGCTTTGATCCAGCGTACGGACCTTTTCTTAATCCATAAATTAACCCAAGGTTCACCCCGTCCCGGGCTGAGGCTGACGCATATAGAATGCCGAGGGTACGGGCTTAGGCCCGAACCCTTGGTTAATAGAAGATAAAACCGCTCCGCGGTAGGTCTAAAAATACATCGCAGTTGGCATAAAAAAAACCGCTCCGCGGTTATTGGATATTATAACTGCGGAGCGGTTATTAAGTATGTTAGACCTATGAAGATATTAGTCTTCGTTGAGGTTTACGCGCTTGAAGCCTACTACTACGAGACCCTTCATCTCTTTGTCGAGATACTGGCCTACTGTAAGAGATGCGTCGCGAGTGTATGCCTGCTCGAGAAGACAGTTCTCTTTGTAGTATTTGTTGATACGACCCTTAACGATGTTCTCGATCATCTGCTCGGGAAGGTTGTTAGCCTTCTGCTCAGAAACCTCTGCGATGATCTGACGACCCTTAGCGGCCTCCTCCTCTGTGATCCATCCTTTGGTCACGTTAGAAGAGATGTGCTCGTCAGAGTCGAAGTGGTTGGGGTTGAGACCTGCCTTGCGGAGAGCGCCCTCAACTGCCTTGAGAACCTGCTCCTGCTTAGTCTTCTCGATTGCAACGTTCTTCTCCTCCTCGATGAGGTTAGCGGGAACATCCTCGCGAGCCACAGCCACAGGATTCATAGCTGCCACCTGCATTGCAATCTCCTTACCTACCTCAGCGGGTACGTCGGGAAGGTTGAAGCCAACGATTGTAGCGAGCTTATTGCCGAGGTGATCATAACCTGCAACAGAAGCAGCCTCGATGCACTCATATGCACCAAGCTCCATCTTCTCGCCAGTCTTACCGATCTCGTCAGTGATATGCTCAGCTACAGTGCGGCCATCCATATCGAGAGCCTTAACCTCATCGAGAGTCTTAGCGCCGGCTGCAACAGCTGCGTCAAGAATCTGCTTGGTGAGAGCGCGGAAAGACTCGTTCTTAGCCACGAAGTCGGTCTCGCACTTAAGAGCCACGATAGCTGCGAAGCCGGGCTTAACGCCTGAGAGCACGCAACCCTCAGCAGCCTGACGGTCTTCACGCTTAGCGGCTACTGCCTGACCTTTCTTACGGATGATTTCGATAGCTGCCTGGAGATCGCCCTCAGTCTCAGCGAGCGCGTTCTTGCAGTCCATCATACCTGCACCGGTCATGTGGCGCAGTTTTTTGATATCTTCAATGCTTACTGCCATTTCAGTATATTCTAAAATTAGATTAAAATCAATAAATGAGAAAAAAGCGGCTTCCTTTTTATGCAAAATAATAAGGAAAGCCGCTTATGGGAGTGAAAAAATTACTCAGCCTCTTTGACTTCCTCTTTCACTTCAACTTCAGCCTCAGCTGCGGGAGCTGCCGCACGCTCTTCGTTGCGACGAACGCGACGACGCTTGCCTGCAGAAGGAGCGTCATCCTCTTTGTCCTCGGGAGCGTCAACCTTCTCAACCTTGCGCTCTTCGAGACCCTCAGCCATTGCGCCGCAAACAGCATCAAGGATCACTTCGATGCTCTTTGATGCGTCGTCGTTTGCAGGGATCACGTAGTCGATCTCATCAGGGTTGGAGTTGGTATCGACGATAGCGAAAACGGGGATACCGAGACGCTTAGCCTCAGCTACAGCGATGTGCTCTTTCATCACGTCAACTACGAAGAGAGCCGACGGAAGACGGCCGAGGTCGGCGATCGAACCGAGGTTCTTCTCAAGCTTAGCACGCTGACGAGTGATCTGGAGTTTCTCGCGCTTTGAGAGGTTGTCGAATGTGCCATCCTTAAGCATCTTGTCGATGGTGGTCATCTTCTTGATAGCTTTGCGGATAGTGGGGAAGTTGGTGAGCATACCGCCGGGCCAGCGCTCAATCACATAAGGCATGTTGATTTCTTTAGCTTTGTTGGCGATAGCTTCTTTGGCCTGTTTCTTAGTAGCCACGAAAAGCACTTTCTTGCCGCTCTTTGCAATCTGACGGAGAGCTTTGGAAGCCTCTTCGATTTTGGCTGCTGTCTTATAAAGATCAATGATGTGGATACCATTGCGCTCCATGAAGATATAGGGAGCCATTGCGGGGTTCCATTTGCGTTTGAGGTGTCCGAAATGACATCCTGCCTCAAGGAGCTGATCGAATGTTGGTGTTGCCATTCTTAAAAAAATTCTTTTTTGTTTACGTTCTTCTGATTTTAACAATCCACGGGTAGGGAACGTGTCCATCTCGAGGATTTAGATACTAAACACTGAGGAGAGACCGAGGGGAGAGAAAATGTTCAGTGCCGATAATCGTGAAGAAAAATTCTTTAAAACGATTAACGCTTGCTGAACTGGAAGCGCTTGCGAGCCTTGGGCTGACCGGGTTTCTTACGCTCTACAGCACGCGGGTCGCGGGTCATGAAGCCCTCTGCACGAAGTGCGGGTTTGTCTTCGGGATTGATTTTCACGAGAGCGCGAGCGATAGCGAGACGAAGAGCCTCAGCCTGTCCTTTGTAACCGCCACCGTCGAGATGAGCAACGATGTCGTATTTCTCAACGCAGTCGAGAGTGAGAAGCGGCTGCTTCACCACATACTGAAGGATTGAAGAGGGAAAATAAACGTCGAGAGGACGCTTGTCGATCACGATATTACCGCTACCCTCTGTGAGATAAACACGGGCTACAGCAGCCTTGCGGCGGCCAATTGCATTAACTTTTTCCATCTTCCTTATTTCTTAATTTTGAGATCGATTACTGTAGGGTTCATTGCCTCGAAGGGGTGCTCTGTGCCATTATATACATAAAGGTTGTTGAGCTGAGCTGCGCCAAGCTTGGTCTTGGGGAGCATACCTTTCACCACCTTGATGAAGAGGGGGTGACGACCGGGCTTAACAGTCTTCTTGTAGCTCTTCTCCATGAGGTCGCCGGGAGTGAAGCTGCGCTGACCGCCGGGATAACCTGTATAGCGGAGATATTCGCGCTTGGTCATCTTGTCGCCGTTGAGCACTACCTTGTCAGCGTTGAGAACGATTACGTTGTCGCCGCAGTCGAGGTTGGGAGTGTAAGAAGGTTTGTTTTTGCCACGGAGAATCTTTGCGATCTCAGAGCATACGCGGCCGAGCACGAGGCCCTCCGCATCGATAACCACCCAATTCTTCTGGATTGTCTCCGGGGTGGCTGATAGCGTTTTATAGCTTAATGTATCCACTTTAAAATATTGATTAATTGTTAGTTATTATAACCGTCGGAACTACCGTCAAGGTCGGCCAAAACCTTCGCCGGGAACCATACGGTTGTTAAAACTGGATATAATCGGCTCGCAAAATTAATAATTTTCTCCGACATAGCAAAATTTTATTCTCCCCTATCTCTTTTTTAACTAATTTTTTACATTAAGCAGCTACGAATAATTAATCGATATATGTCATTAAATTATCCCCCTTATCCAATTTCTCTTTTTCAAATTTTAATATTTTCCATATTTGTATTAACTTTGCAGTATCTTAACAAACTAAACAAAAGTTTCTATGGGAGGTTTCTTTGGAACCGTGTCTAACAAGTCGTGTGTGACCGATCTTTTCTACGGCACCGACTACAACTCACATCTCGGCACACGTCGTGGCGGTATGGCTACCTACGACGAAGAGACAGGCAGATTCGCCCGCTCTATCCACAATCTACAGTCAACTTATTTCCGCACAAAGTTCGAGCCGGATCTCGATAAGTTTAGCGGAAATTCCGGTATCGGCATCATCAGCGACACTGACGCGCAGCCGATCATGATCAATTCTCATCTCGGAAGATTCGCTATCGTCACCGTAGCCAAGATTCTCAATCTTGAAGAGCTTGAGAAGGAATTGCTCGACAGCAACCAGCATTTCGCAGAGCTCTCTTCGGGCAATACGAATCAGACAGAGCTTGTGGCGATGCTGATCAATCAGAAAAAGACTTTCAAGGAGGGGATCGAGAACGTATATAATAAGGTGAAGGGCTCATGCTCTATGCTCATCCTCACTACTGATGGGATCATCGCCGCTCGCGACCGCTACGGACGCACCCCGATTATAATAGGCAAGAAAGAGGGAGCGATGGCTGCCACTTCGGAGACCACTGCTTTCCCTAACCTTGATTTTGAAGTGGTCCGCGACCTCGGTCCGGGCGAAATCGTGCGTCTCCATGCCGATTGGATGGAGGAGATCAAGGAGCCGGAGAAGGAGATGCAGGTATGCTCTTTCCTTTGGGTATATTACGGCTTCCCCACATCCACCTATGAAGGACGCAACGTAGAGGATGCCCGTTTCCGTTTCGGATATGAGATGGGAAAGACCGACAATACGGAAATCGATTGCGTATGCGGCATCCCTGATTCAGGTGTAGGAATGGCGCTCGGTTATGCAGACGGCAAGAAGGTGCCTTATAAGAGAGCTATCTCGAAATACACTCCGACCTGGCCCCGCAGCTTCACTCCCCCTCGCCAGGATATGCGCGAGTTGGTGGCAAAGATGAAGCTCATCCCCAATCCGGCGATGCTTAAGGATAACCGTGTCCTGCTCTGCGACGATTCTATCGTGCGCGGCACTCAGCTTCGCGACAACACCCGAGTGCTTTATGATTATGGAGCGAAGGAGGTGCATATCCGCATAGCTTGTCCGCCGCTTATCTATAGCTGTCCGTTTGTCAACTTCACAGCATCCAAGAGCGACCTCGAACTCATCACTCGCCGAATCATAAAGGATCTTGAAGGGGATCCCAACAAGAACCTTGAGAAGTATGCCGAAACCGACAGCCCGGAATACAACCGCATGGTTGAGATCCTTCGCGAGAAGTTCGGCTTGACATCTCTTAAGTTTAACACTTTGGAGAATCTTATCGACGCTATCGGTCTTCCGAAGTGCAAGGTCTGCACCCATTGCTTCGACGGCACAGGCTGCGGGCATAAGTAATCATGCTTTTATCAATATCTCTTCTCTATGATTACAGCCTCGATTGTAGTTTATTGTAATAAAGCGGCGGATCTTGTGCGAGTGTTACGCTCGGCTCTTGCTTCGCCAATAGACATCGTTTACCTCATCGACCATTCCCCGGCCGATGAGGTAAAACGTTTTATGGATTCGCCCGCCAATCAGGAGGAGGAACACCTCTCCCTCTTGATGCGCGACGGCAGGGTGGTCTATGAGCCACACCCCAATCGCGGGTTTGGCGCAGGGCATAATATCGCCATAAGGAAGAGCATGGCAGCCGGGGCTGCCTACCACGCCATTCTTAATCCCGACATCTATTGGTCGGATCCTGTGATTGAGTCGCTTGTCGGGTATATGGACTCTCATCCCGAAGTAGGGATGATGACTCCGAAGGTGCTTTTCCCTGATGGAAGGCTGCAATATAATTGCAAGCTGCTCCCCACCCCTATGGATCTTATCGGACGCCGTTTCTTGCCGAAGAGATGGATGAAGAAACGGAATGAACGTTTTGAATTGCATTCATCGGGGTATGATCATATTATGAACGTGCCCTACATTCATGGATGCTTCATGTTATTCCGCAATGAGACATTGCGTCAGGTCGGGCTTTTCGATGAGAGATTCTTCATGTATCCGGAAGATATAGATATCACGCGGCGACTTCACGCTGTTTCGGAAACACTCTTCTATCCATATGTATCCATTTATCACGTCCATGGGGCGGCATCTCATAAATTCGGCAAGATGCTCCGGATACACATCATCAATATGATAAGATACTTCAACAAGTGGGGATGGTGGATAGATCCGGAAAGAAGACGGGTCAATAAAGGGATAAGTAAAAAATTTTGATAATGGTTCCCCATAAATATTTCATTATAATTGGATTAAGAAAAGGTCCGTACGCAGGATCAAAGCTTCGCTTTTTATTACGCATGATTTGAGCAGATGGCACGGGGATCTTTATATTTGGAAATAGATTATTGATATTTACATTAATAATATCATTATATGGGAAAGGCAGATAGTCCTGACCTCTGGTCAGCGGAGATGAGGGCAGACACCGACGAGTAAATAGTCTGCCAAGATCTGCGGAGACCGAGAGGTCACATCTCCCGTAATCCAACTAACATAAATCTTGCTTAACATCTTAAGAAAAAATCCCCGTTCCATCTGCTAAAATCCCGCGTCAACAAGCCGTAAGGCAATCCCGCGTACGGACCTTTTCTTAATCCAATTATATGATATCTAATCTTGATTTCAAATATCGAAGGGATTATGAATGGGTTCGTACGCGGTATCAAAGCGTTGCTTTATATTACGCAGGATGAGAGCAGATGGAACGGGGATCTTTATGTATAGAAATAAATCAAAAAGTGCATTTCCAATTACTTCGGAGAAGCATATATCTTTAACTTAATTAAAAATAAGAATAAAAACGACACTTTCATTTGATTATTAGGAATTTTATCGCTACATTTGGAAAATCAATAAAATTAGAATGAATACTTTTAACCCCACTGACCGAGATAGGCTAAATGCCATAGGATACGATATCATAGGATGTGCTTTTGAAGTACGCAATACTGTCGGCAGATATTTTAGAGAGGCATATTATAAACATGCCCTCGCCTACGAACTGTCACAAAAGGGACATAAGGTAAGTATAGAACAAATTGTACCGGCTCTATACAAAGGAATTGAAATTCAGGATGCCCTTAAGATGGATCTTGTAGTTGATGATTGTGTGATAGTTGAGACAAAGGCCTTAGCGCAGGTAGGACAAGCTGAATATCGTCAACTCCTTACATATTTGATGTTGTCCAACTTCCATTTGGGCTATCTTATAAATTTCGGAGTAGAAACCTTTACAGCAACCGGATGTCAGGATATTTTCAATCCTCACCATGGTATATACAGGTTAGTGAATAAAATCTAATAAAATATTGATTATAATGTAAAATCAGATAGTCCAGGCCTTCGGTCAGCGGAGATTGGAGCAGACACCCACGAGTAAATAGTCTGCCAAGATCTGCGGAGACCGAAAGGTCTCATCTCCCGCTATCCAACTAATATATGCCTTGCCTTAAACCCAGCTTGAGAAAAATGTGGAAGGAGTGCGCAGCCACTAACTTTAATTATCTTTTATCAATATTCAACAAAATATCAGCTAAATTATAAACAATTATGGAATTATTTCCGTAATTGGAGATAAATGGTTAACTTTGCAGGAAATTAGATAATAACAAACTCCAAATAGGTAAGAAAGAATGAAAGCATATGTTTTCCCCGGTCAGGGCGCTCAGTTCGTAGGTATGGGCAAAGACCTCTACGACAACAATGCGGAAGCAAAAGAACTTTTTGAGAAAGCTAATGAGATCCTTGGTTTCCGAATCACAGATCTTATGTTCAACGGCACAGAAGAAGACTTGAAGCAGACTAAGGTGACTCAGCCTGCCATCTTCCTCCACAGCGTGCTTCTTGCCAAAAGCCTTGGCGACGATTTCAAACCCGATATGGTAGCCGGTCACTCACTCGGTGAGTTCTCCGCTCTCGTAGCTGCCGGCGCTCTCAGCTTCGAGGATGGCTTGAAACTCGTGTCAAAACGTGCTCACGCCATGCAGAAAGCTTGCGAGGCTCAGCCCTCAACAATGGCCGCCGTGCTCGCACTTCCCGATGCAAAAGTAGAGGAACTTTGTGCAGAGGTTGACGATGTAGTGGCTCCCGCCAACTATAACTGCCCCGGTCAGGTGGTGATCTCCGGCACAGTTCCCGGCATCGACGCTGCTTGCGAGAAGATGCTTGCTGCCGGTGCGAAACGCGCACTCAAGCTCAAGGTAGGAGGTGCTTTCCATAGCCCCCTCATGCAGCCTGCCCACGATGAGCTCGCAGAAGCTATCGCCACAGTAGAATTCAAGACTCCCGTCTGCCCTATCTACCAGAATGTTGACGGCAAGCCCCACACAGATCCTGAAGAGATCAAGGCAAACCTCGTGAAGCAGCTCACTGCCCCCGTGCGTTGGACTTACGACGTAGAGGCAATGATCGCCGACGGCGCCACAGAGTTCGTGGAGCTCGGTCCGGGCAATGTGCTCCAGGGTCTTGTAAAGAAGATCAACCGTGGAGTTGAGACAAGCGGAATGCAGTAATAATCTAATATAATTACCCTATGAATGTAGCAATTGTAGGCGCCAGCGGCGCTGTGGGACAGGAGTTCCTTCGCGTGCTCGACGAGCAGAATCTCCCGATCGACAATCTCCGCCTCTTCGGATCGAAGAGAAGCGCGGGCGAAACCCGCACCTTCCGTGGCAAGGAGATTGTGATTGAGGAGCTCACCCATGATTCTGATTTCTCAGGAGTGGATATCGCTTTCACTTCTGCCGGAGCTGGAACATCTAAAGAATATGCCGAGACTATCACACGCCATGGCGCGTTGATGATCGACAACAGTTCGGCGTTCCGTATGGATGCGGATGTGCCTTTGGTTGTGCCCGAGGTTAACGGGGCTGATGCTCTCGACCGTCCGCGCAATATCATCGGCAACCCCAACTGCACCACTATCCAGATGGTAGTGGCCCTCAAGCCTATCGACGATCTTTCGCACATAAAGCGTGTGCGTGTGGCAACATATCAGGCAGCCAGCGGTGCCGGTGCGGCAGCGATGGATGAGCTTCGCACCCAGTATGTGCAGATAGCCAACGGCGAGGAGCCCACAGTGGAGAAATTCAAGTATCAGCTTGCCTACAATGTGATTCCTCACGTGGATGTCTTCACCGACAACGATTACACAAAGGAGGAGATGAAGATGTTTAACGAAACGCGCAAGATCATGCATTCCGATATTCGTGTATCGGCTACTTGTGTGCGTGTTCCCGTGCTTCGTGCCCACAGTGAGGCAATATGGGTAGAGACAGAGAAACCTCTCTCTATTGAGGAAGTTTCTGAAGCGTTTGCCAAGGCTCCGGGGTTGGTGGTATGTGAGGAGAAGGATGGAGAGAAATTCTATCCCATGCCGCTCCACATTGCCGACAAGGATCCTGTATATGTAGGTCGTCTGCGCAAGGATCTCTGCGACGAGAATGGACTTTCGTTCTGGGTAGTAGGAGATCAGATCAAGAAAGGTGCAGCCCTTAATGCCGTGCAGATCGCCCAATGGCTGCTGAAGAATGATCCTAAATTCGCCGAGCCGGAATCCGGCAGATAATTCCTTTTATTTAATCAGAAGAATTAGAATTATCCGAACTATCTGAATAATCTGATTCCAACCGCGGAGCGGTTTCACCTTCTATTAACCGGGGGTTCGGGCTTAGCCCGTACCTCTGGCTTTTTGTATATGCTGTAGCCTCAGCCCGGGACGGGGTGAATCTTGGATTAATGTATGGATTAAGAAAGGTCCGTACGCGGGATCAAAGCGTTGCTTTTTAACACGCAGGATGAGAGCAGATGGAACGGGGATTTTTTCATTTAGAAAGAGATATTTAAGAGGATTTTGGAAGTGGCAGATAGTTCTGACCTTCGGTCAGCGGGGATGGGAGCAGACACATACGAGTGAAAGATCCTGCCTAAATCTGCGGAGACCGAGAGGTCTCATCTCCCATTATCCAAAATAAAAATCTTAATCGCTCTAAGAAAAAATCCCCGTACCATCTGCTCAAATCCCGCGTCATGAAGCCGTAAGGCAATCCTGCGTACGGAGTTTTTCTTAATCCATAATAACCCAAGATTCA